>NZ_LOFI01000012.1:0-386061 GCF_001469195.1 Pseudoalteromonas sp. 10-33
CATACCAATCCCAAGTCACGCATGATGCGGCGTACCTTAAAGATACCAATAGGTAAGCCAGCGTGGTTTAGCATCGCCACTAATGTGCGGCTACCAGCAGCTCCACGACTGAGTGAGAATAACTCACTAATCGTTGACCTAAGCTGCACCTCTTCAAGCTTAATTGATGCCACACGCTGCTTAAAATCATAATAACTAGAACGCGGAACATCAAACACGCTACAGACCATTTCTAAAGACTCATGCTCACTTAAATGGCCTATCAACGAATATTGTTCATCTCGTCTGACATTAAGAGAGCGGTAGCCTTTTTTAAAATTGTTTTTTCTCTTTCAAGTCGATTAATTCTAGCTTCAAGCTCCTGAATTTTAAGCTGTTCAGGAGTAAGAGCTTTAGAGTTTGGTGTTGTGCCACCACGCTCATCTTGTAATTGTTTAACCCAGCGACGAAGAGCTGTTTCACCGACTTCTAGTGAGCGAGCAGCTTCAGGGAATGAGTATCCTTCATCAAGGACTAATTTTGCTGAATCAAGTTTAAACTCTTGAGAAAAAGAGCGACGTTGTTTTGTCATAGAACACCTCAGTTTGAGTGGTAATAATACCACCTAAATTGGTGTCCGGTTTCATTGAATCACAACAATAAAGCTGCATCCAATTGGTTAAAAACTAATGGCATGAGTTTACAGTGGGTGTTTTAAGCTATTTTGAATATAGGAATATAGGAATATAGGAATATAGGAATATAGGAATATAGGAATATAAGAATATAGGAATATAGGAATATAGGAATATAGGAATATAGGAATATAGGAATATAGGAATATAGGAATATAGGAATATAGGAATATAGGAATATAAGAATATAGGAATATAGGAATATAGGAATATAGGAATATAGGAATATAGGAATATAGGAATATAGGAATATAGGAATATAGGAATATAGGAATATAGGAATATAGGAATATAGGAATATAGGAATAGAAGTGGTGGAGGGAGCTGGATTCGAACCAGCGAAGGCTGAGCCGTCAGATTTACAGTCTGATCCCTTTGGCCGCTCGGGAACCCCTCCACACTATTTTTGTTACATTTGGCCCCACTTAACTTAGCGGTAAGAAAAGTGGTGGAGGGAGCTGGATTCGAACCAGCGAAGGCTGAGCCGTCAGATTTACAGTCTGATCCCTTTGGCCGCTCGGGAACCCCTCCAATGCAACGGCGCTGATAATAGCAAAATGTGCCTTTAAGTAAAGAAAAAAGCTAAAGAAAATTTAAATAAAGCCGATAAATATTCATTACTCATTCTAATCGGCTAAAGTCTATGCAAATCGACGATTTGTTAATCACAGAGCGGCAATTAAGTACTCGGTTAAACCAAAGTGTACATGCAGACCGCCGTGGTGAATTTTCATTGCTGTTGGCAATGCTTTCACAAGATGCTTTAGATTTTAGTCAATTTCATTTACCTAAAACTGAAATTGAAGATACAACCGCAGATGAAGCGCAGTTAAGAGAGCAATTAGGGGCAGGGCCAAAGCAACTATTAGCGCCTAGTGAATTTAATATGCTAATCGGCCAACTTAATGCACATCGCTTGAGCTTGGTAGGTGAAAATAAAGGTATGGCCGATATAAAACTAAACCAGTGTTTAAACCCTGAGCCTTTTTCGATTAGAGATGACGTAAATCACATATCCCTGACCATTATAGATAATTGTGAACTTGCTGTGCGCAGGCGAATACAAAAAGACGAAATTGAAATAGATAATCCGAAGATGGATGTTGCAGGCTTTTATGACGTATTAACAGACGTAAATCAGCGAGAACAATTACATTTGACGATGGCATAATTTACGTTGCCGTAAATAATTTCCGACCATTATCGCCATCATTGATAAGATTTTATGGTGACTCCAAAGCCCAATTGACTAAAATTTGATTTAATGTAAAAAAAGCATCCAAAAATTAAATGCAATTGCTATAATGGCTACAAATGGTATGACATGAATGCCGTTATCATTAAACCAAGGTAATTAGGAACGTAATGAAGAAAACATTCACGCTAAATCACGAGAAAATCAAATACCCTCGTATGGTTGATGCTGCGAAGCATGAAGTGAAAAAATATTTGAAAAGAGAGCGCAACAAAACTCTACCAGAAGATGCAGATTATTGGGCGTTTGACTGTAAGTTCGGTAAAACGGCCGAAGATGCTCAAGTGGTTCATGTGGCTGAAATCAGCAACTGCATTAGCGATATTGAAAAGCAAGAATTAACGTCTTTCTACTTAGAAATACTAGCAAGACCTGCACAGCGCCAACAGTTAGACCTTGATAACGACGAGTAATAATTAGCTTTGTGCATATCAAACTATTTAAATGGGCCCATTGGCCCATTTTTTATGCCTATAGATTACATTCAACCTTTATGCTTTTAAACCAATGCAAAACATTACATATCGTTTTAAGACGTTAACTTTTGTATTGTTAGTAATACTACTTTTAACGCCAACATAAGCCACTCAATGAATGGAGTTAATATTAAACCTAACGAGTTATAAAGGGAGTTATATTTATAAATATTGCTAAGGCTATGCATTAAATGGTTGTGATTGAATAGCTATTAAGTGAGGTGCCCAGTGCACTTCACTTAAAAGAGGATTTTTATACGCTATGGCATTTTTTATATTTTTTGTTACTACCACATGGGCAATCATCATTTCTGCCCACTTTAATATCAGCTACTGGAAATATAATACCATCGAGGTATCGCCACTGGTCTTGCTCTTTAATAAATTGAGACCGCTCGTGTAATTCACAGTAAAGGTTTTGATAAAAGTAGTTTGCCTTGAACTCAACAACCCCTCTATCTCCATCATTGTTTGTATCAATAACAGATAAGCTTATAAATCGACAACTAGTCGAAAACTCTTTAATTTCTTTTACAGGGTTTTCTGCTTGTTTCTCACTCGCATAAGTTTGGTATATATATTTAGCATTTTTTTGTGCGTAAGCTGTAAATCGAGAGCGCATTAACTGCTCGGGTGTTTCTGCTTGTTTATCACCTAATAATAGTGGTTCACAGCAGTTTTTGTAATTCTGTTGACTACCACACAGGCAAGCGATGTTATCTAATGAGTTCATAAAATTAATAAAAAATGTAAAACGTTAGTTTAACAAGCTTGCTTCAAAGAAGGTACATCGATAACGTTAGAATTTTTAGTAAAACAATACAACTTCGTTGTTGTCTTATTTAAATCAAGAGATAAATCAGCTAACAGTTGGTTGTTCAACATGTCTGTCCACGTAATTACTGCGGCAAAATTACCGTTATAAAGTGCGCTGCGTAATACATACTCTAAATTCACTAGATGTTTTTGCCTAATAACCAATAGTTTACTTGTATCTATTGAGCATGAGTCAAGTAAAGCCTTGCTAGGAACATGATCCGGTGCAATTAACAAAGTCCATGCACTTAAGCTGTTGTATTGGTGTAACACCTTTAAAAGCTCAAATGTCGCAGAAATCTCATCTTCAATTTGAATGACATTTACACAATCAGATAATTCGTCTTGCTGGTAGCTCTTTACTGTTCTTACGGTTATAGGCTGTAACATGATATCTCACTCACTGGGTTTATATACAGTACACGTATACAGTAGTTTATACAGTGTTATGGCGCAAGTGTTTTTTTGCTATTTTTTTATACAAATTCAGAGTTTATTTTAAAAAATAGTAGAAGTAATATTTATCCTATTGATTTTTATTGTTTTTATTTTAGTTAAAATATCTACGCTTGGTTTTTTTTTATACAGGTTGAAAAGTTTTGTTCATGGTTTTTCAAATGTAAAGTATAGGTAAGTGCTGTATACAGTATCTTGAGGGGCTCAGTTTTGGAGGCTTGGCTAAGGTGCGGGGGGAATCAAATGGGCATACTGTAACTGATGAATTTGTTCATACAGACTTGCGGCATAACATTGGGCATCTTTAAAACGTTTTGTTTCTATATATTTTCTTAAATCGGCAAGCGCAATCGTAGCCGGCTCATGACCTTGGCTGCTCGACAAACTTAGCCATGCAACTCCATGAAATACGCTTTGTGGAACGCCTTGGCCTTTTACAAAAAATAAGCCTAAATAAAATTGCCCACGATGATCACCAGACATTGCCGATAAACGCATCCATTTTGCAGCGAGGGCAGGCTGGCTATTTTTTAAATAATAGAGTGCCTTATTAAGCGTAGTTTGTTGAGAGCTATTACTTTCAGGAGGCGAACTAGTATCACTTGGTTGTGTCACAAAAGACAAAATGTTGTCTAATTGCTGTTCTAAATCCTGACCGGTTGGTGTTGTTTTTATCATATGTTGTCATTCGGTATAGTTAATTACTTCAATAGTTTAGTATATCGCAAGGTAAAATGTCCTGAAAAATATACTTTTTATGATAAAATCTTGCTACTTTTTATTGTTGTAAGTTCATTATGCTCGAAGCTTTATTTAAAATTAACGAAAATGGGTCCACGGTTCGCCGAGAATGCGTTGCGGGGATGACTACTTTTATCACTATGGTTTACATTGTATTTGTGAATCCGGCCATGTTAGCAGAAGCAGGAATGGATCAAGGGGCTGCTTTTGTTGCTACTTGTATAGCTGCTGCAATCGGTTGTTTTATTATGGGGTTGTGGGCCAATTATCCATTAGCGTTAGCGCCTGGTATGGGGTTAAACGCCTTTTTTACTTACGGCGTTGTATTAGGTATGGGATACACGTGGCAAGCTGCGTTGGGCGCAGTATTTATGTCGGGCTGTATCTTTTTATTGTTAAGTTTATTTAAGGTTAGAGAATGGATAATAAATGCCATTCCTTTAGTGTTAAAGCGGGCTATTGCGACAGGTATTGGTGCGTTTTTGGCCTTAATTGCCCTTAAAAATGCTGGGATTATTGTGGCAAGTCCTGCTACATTTGTGCAGTTGGGAGACATAACATCTCCGGGACCGCTACTGGCTATATTCAGTTTTTTTATTATTGCGGCATTGTTATATCGTGATTTTAAAAGTGGGGTTTTGATCAGCATATTATTAGTCACTGCTATCTCACTTGGTTTAGGCTTAGTTGAATACCAAGGAATTATTGCAGCCCCTCCTTCAATCCTACCTACTTTTATGCAATTGGATTTTGCTGCAGCTTTAGAACTTTCAATGCTTAGCGTTATTTTTGCATTTTTGTTTGTTGATTTATTTGATACGTCGGGCACGCTTGTTGCTGTAACTCAAAAAGCAGGTCTTGCAGATGAAAAAGGGAACATGCCACGCTTAGGCCGTGCCCTCAGTGCTGATAGCTCAGCCACTATTGCAGGTGCAATGTTAGGTACTTCAACGACCACATCTTACATAGAGTCAGTTGCGGGTGTATCTGTTGGCGGGCGTACAGGCTTAACAGCAGTTGTAGTTGGCTGCTGCTTTTTACTTATGATGTTTTTTGCGCCGTTAGCTAATATGGTACCAGCCTATGCAACAGCGGGCGCAATTTTGTATGTTGCTGTACTGATGCTACAAAACCTGAAGTTTGTGGACTGGGACGATATGACAGACGCAATTCCAGTCGCCGTTGTACTGTTGATGACTCCGCTTACGTTTTCAATTGCCCATGGTATTGCACTTGGTTTTATTTCATACACGGCGGTTAAGCTACTTTGTGGTAAACGCAGCGACATAACAATTAGCGTGTGGATATTAACTGCGTTATTCATCGTTAAATTCGCGTTTTTATCGTAAGTATCAAAGTTCTGTTTTAATAGCTAACTATCAGTGATGTTTAGTTATGTATCTTTGTTGATGTGTTCAACTTTCGGTTATAACAGTTAATATTAAATGCTAAAAAAGCCCATACAATGTATGGGCTTTTATATTATTTAGTGGAAAGCAGCTGTTACCATTTCTTTTTTGGAGCAAACAGCACATCTAAATCGTCTTGTTCTTGCTCGTTTTTCTTTTTTAGGGCGCTTGCGTTAGACGCTTTTAGCTCAACGCTAATTTCCTCTAGGTAACGTTCCACTTCCTGACGTTTAGCATTTACATATTCGTCTGAATAAGGCACAGCACTAAGCGTTGCGTAGGCTTTTTCAAAATATTGTCTAGCAGAGCCAACCATACTTGCAGAACGTGCCGAAATACCTCGTTTAATTTGGCTTTCAATATTTATTTTGAGTTGTAGCTTTTCAAGCTGTTTGTCTTCACCAGTAAAAACCTGGCTACTTATACGCCCTTTGGTGTGTTCAGAGCGTAGTATTACACGTAGTTTTTTTATGCCCTGAATTAACGCAACCAGTTGTTTATCGTTGCTTGGTAACGCCATTGAGTCGCTGTTAGTTCCTTGAACAGGATTAGAAAGGTGCTGTTTCATTTCCTCTAAACGGCTTTTTAATGCTTTTGAAGTTGGGGAATGAGTAACCATTGTTTTTAGTGCTTCAGCAATTCGGCTTTGTAATACTCTAATAATGTTTTCAGATAGCGGAATATTAGCCTGATTCATCAATGCTTCTTCAGTTTCTTCTATGATCGCCTTTTGTTTTGTGAGTTCTTTTCGGCGCTCATTTTCTTGTTTTTCTTTGTGTTGCTGAACAGCACTTACCCAAAGTGCAATCACAACCAAAGCAACTATAAGAACAATTATAATAGACACGATCATGGTGTAATTCTCGGATTCATAACCTAATTTTTTAATATTACATTAAATATAAGCCATCGGGGTAGTTTTGCGCGAATTAACTTCAAAATAGCTAAATAAACTGCTGAGAAATAGTAGGACTATGAGATTAATTCGTCTAATCATGGCTACCTCAAGTATATTTATTATGCTAGCCTTGAGCACCACTTCGATAAATGCACGCTATGAGCTTAATCAACGCTTCCAGTAAAACTGATTTAGCTTTATAGAATTTGCCTTTATTTATAATAAATTACAACGTAAAAATGCAGCCATGAAATTACAACAACTCAGATACATCGTAGAAGTACAAAATCATAAATTAAATGTTTCAGCAACGGCTGAGAGTTTATTTACCTCACAGCCTGGTATTTCTAAACAAGTACGTATGTTAGAAGATGAGTTAGGTGTTCAAATTTTTGGGCGAAGTGGCAAGCATTTAACGCATGTAACCAGTGCCGGTGAAGATATTATAAATATCTCGCGTGAAATACTTTCAAAGGTAGAGGGTATAAAAGCCGTCGCAAACGAACACACATTACCAGATCAAGGTAAGCTCAATATAGCAACAACGCATACACAGGCACGTTATGCTTTACCAAGTGTAATTCAAGGGTTTATGAAAAAATACCCAGCAGTATCACTGCATATGCATCAAGGCACACCGCAACAAATATCTGATGCTGCGGCAAGGGGCGATGCCGATTTTGCCATTGCAACTGAAGCGCTTCATTTATATTCAGATTTGGTCATGCTGCCTTGTTATCATTGGAACCGAAGTATTGTTGTTGCTAAAGATCATCCTCTAGCTAAAAAAGCCAATAGTTTAACGGTAGCAGATATTGCCGAATACCCGCTAATTACGTATGTATTTGGTTTTACGGGGCGTTCTGAATTAGACAAAGCATTTAGCGCCCATGGGTTAGAGCCGCATATTGTATTCACCGCGACTGATGCGGATGTAATTAAAACCTATGTACGTTTGGGGCTCGGCGTTGGGGTAGTGGCTTCAATGGCAATTGATGAAATTACTGATACTGATTTAGTGTGTATTGATGCAAGTCATTTATTTGAAGCAAGCACCACTAAAATTGGTTTTAGAAAGGGCAGCTTTTTACGTACTTATATGTATGACTTTATCGAACGCTTTGCACCGCACTTAACTAAAGAACGCGTTGAGCGTGCAAGTTTATTACGCAATCAAGATGATGTAGATAAGTTATTTGAAGATATAGAGCTACCTGTAAAGTAGCGGTGAGTCTGAAAACAAAAAAACCGGCTATTTTGAAGTGACCCCATAAAGTTGGACTCATTTCTAAGCGACTGCCAAGGCCTGATTTCGATACTGTATCGGACTCAGGCCTTTTAGTTTCAGTTTAATACGCTCATTGTTGTAATAGTGGATATATTCTTTAATGTTTTCAATAAGATCATTCACGTCTTTAAACGTTTCGTTGTGGTACATCTCACTCTTCAATATGCCGAAGAAGTTCTCAGCAACCGCATTATCTAAACAATTTCCTTTTCTAGACATACTTTGTTGCAATCCTTTTTCCTTAAGGTGATTTTGATATTGTTTGTTTTGATATTGCCACCCTTGATCTGAGTGTACAACTGGCTTTTCATTTGGCTTCAACCTAGCAGTTGCTGCTTTAAGCATGTCAGTTACCAAAGGGAGTGCAACGGATTTTCTGACTTCGTAACTGATTACCTCTTGGTTGAATAGGTCAATCATAGGCGATAGATATACCTTCTCATTATCCACTTTAAACTCCGTCACATCCGTCACCCATTTTTGATTTGGCTTCTGCGCAGTAAACTCGCGGTTAAGCGTATTTTCTGCGATTTTACCCACTTCACCTTTATAGGATTTATAGCGTTTAGGCCTTACTTTTGACTTGAGCCCTAACTCATTCATCAACCGTTGAACGCGCTTATGATTAACAAGTACCCCCATTGCTCTCAGGGCACTCGTAATTCTGCGATAGCCATATCGCCCTTTATGCGCGTGATAAATATCACGTATTTTTACCAGTAAATCATTGCTTGCACAGGGTTGCTTACAAGTAGTGCGATGATAATAGTAAACACTCTTTGGCAGCCCTGTAGCCTTTAAAAGGTGTCGTAAGCTATGCTTTGCCTTGAACTCTTCGACGACTATCGTTTTGTCTTTGCTTTTTTCTTTCTGGCTTGAGCCAAGGCTTCTAACTTTTTTAGCACATCATTCTCAACTCGTAAGTATGCTAATTCTTCTCGTAACTCCTCCTCAGTCATTTGCTCTACTAGTTTTGATGAAGAAGAATTATTTGTCATGAATGGCTTACCTTTTCTCTGTGGTTTAAGACGGGATATACCATCACGAGCATAAAGCTTTTGCCATTGAAAAAGAATGCCTGGGGACGATAAATCGAAGAAAGCACTGGTATAACCGAGTGACCAACTGTTTGCTGTCATCGTTTTTAACACTTCAGCCTTAAATGCTAGAGAATAAGGTTTGTGAACAGACCTGAAGCTTTCAGCGCCATGAATTCGATAAATAGCGGTCCAATATCGGACCTGCCTATCTGTAACATTAAATCTGTTACTTACCGCCGAAGAGCTTTCAGACAAAGCGAGTTCAGCTATTTTGAGCTTGAAAACTCGGTGATGTTTGGACATAAAAAGACCCCCAGTAATTGGAATGTCCAACTATTGGGGGTCACTTCATTGAGCGGTTTTTTTGTTTAGGTGGCCTAACACTCAATAATGTTAACGGCTAAACCCCCTCGTGCAGTTTCTTTGTATTTTGTTTTCATATCATTACCTGTTTCAAGCATGGTTTTTATTACTTTATCAAGTGATACCTTTTGCTCGCCACTACCGCGAATGGCCAATCGAGACGCATTGATAGCTTTTATCGCTCCCATCGCATTGCGTTCAATACAAGGAACTTGCACTAAGCCGCCAACGGGGTCACATGTCAAACCCAGATTATGCTCCATGCCTATTTCTGCTGCGTTTTCAACTTGTACAACATTACCGCCCACAATTTCAGTTAATGCACCGGCTGCCATTGAACAAGCAACACCCACTTCACCTTGGCAACCCACTTCGGCGCCAGAAATAGACGCATTCTTTTTATATAAAATACCAATTGCAGCGGCTGTTAGTAGGTAACGCGTGGCAATGTCACGATCTACTTCTTTTACAAATGTGTGATAGTACATGAGTACAGCAGGTAAAATGCCTGCAGCACCATTAGTGGGAGCTGTTACTACTCGCCCACCGGCAGCATTTTCTTCATTCACAGCCAGTGCAAATAGGTCGACCCAATCCATTGCTCTGAGTGGATCGTTGCTCACTTCAATATTAAGTTTTAAATAAAGGCTAGGTGCACGGCGTTTCACTTTTAAACCGCCAGGTAAAATTCCTTCTGTACGCATTCCTCGCTCAATACAGGCTTTCATTACTTGCCAAATATGAAATAACTCATCTTTTATAGCGTCTTCAGTTCGAAGTGTGCGTTCGTTTTTCATCATTAAACTTGACACACTTAGGCCAGAATCTTTACACATTTCAAGCAGTTCTTTTGCGCTACTAAAAGGGTATGGTGCTGGGTTTTCTTCTCTAATATCGAGCGCTGTTTGTTTTTCGTTTTCAAATTCTTCGTCGGTAACAATAAACCCGCCACCGATAGAGTAGTACACTTTGCTGTAAAGCTTTTCACCATTATTCGAGGCAATAATTTCCATGGCATTAGAATGCTTAGGCAGCGTTTTACGACGATGAAATACAATAGCGCCTTGCTTAGGGAAATTGGCTTTGTGTGTTTGGTTTAAATGGATTACTTGTTCTTGTTCGATAGTTAATAAAATATCATCGACTAAATCGGCATCAATTGTTTCAGGGTCATAGCCTGCTAAGCCAAGTACAACCGCTTTGCCAGAACCATGGCCTATACCTGTTTGACCTAGCGAACCATAAAGCTCCACTTTAATATCTGTAACACTTTTTAATAGCTGTTTTTCATGGAGTTCATTAACAAATAAGCGTGATGCGCGCATTGGGCCGACGGTGTGTGATGACGAAGGGCCAATACCAATGCTAAACATATCAAATGCACTGATCATAGTGTGTGTCTCTTATTAATTTACTCAGCCCGAGGCTGCTCTTTGAACGGTCGAGCATAATAACGCGGAATTGTTAGTATGTAACTATTATTAACGAAGATTTAAACTGGTAAGGCAAGTTGTTTTGTAAAGTTTTTTATAATGCTAGCGGTTGCTCCCCATAGTAACCCGTGGGGGGTAACAAATCCTTGCAGGACAATTTCTTTACCAAAACGTTGAAATGGCAAAGGTTGCCAGTTAGCTTCATTACTTAATTCACCTACAGAGAGTAAAAAGCTGGCTTGCACTTCATTATGATCGTTTATCCACTGCGTATTTTTATTCAAAACACATACGTAGGGGCGAATACTAAAGCCGGTCAAAGTAGCATACTCTGGTAAATTGCCAAGGATATTGACATCTTTTTGCGCAATGTTTAATTCTTCTTTCAATTCACGTAGTGCCGTTGTGCGAAGAGTTTTGTCATTCGCTTCAAACTTACCACCGGGTAAGCAAATCTCACCTGGGTGATGATGTAGATAGGTAGGGCGCTTACACAGTAAAATATGTGCATGCCCGGCTACATCAATAATAGGCAGCATAACAGCACTGGCACGTTTATTTCGAGAATCTTTTATTTGATTTGGCGCAGCTGTTGGGCTTAATTGAAAACGTGTTTTAATAAAGTCGCTATTCAAGATCACCAACTCTCTAATAAAGGTAAAATTTTATTTACTTTATCGTATGTCTCTTGGTATTCCAATTCGACTTTAGAATCAGCCACGATTCCGCCGCCTGCCCAACAGTATATATGCTGCTCATAACAAACTAAGGTACGAATAGTAATACTGGTATCCATATTACCGCAGGCACTTAAGTAACCAATAGAGCCACAGTAAACACTGCGTTTGTGGGGTTCTAGCTCCTCTATAATTTCCATAGCGCGTATTTTGGGTGCTCCTGTAATGGATCCCCCAGGAAAAGCGGCTTCGAGTTGATCAACGGCTGTTTTATTCATATCAAGTTCGGCGGTTACTGTACTTACTAAATGATGAACGGCCGGAAAACTTTCTATTGCAAATAAAGAAGGCACTTTTACACTGCCAGGTTTGGCAACTTTACCTAAGTCGTTACGAAGTAAATCTACAATCATCACGTTTTCTGCGCGGTCTTTGGGTGAGTTTGCAAGTTTTAACGCTTGTGCATTATCTTCGCGAGCGTCTGCTTTACGTGCAAGAGTCCCTTTTATTGGTTTAGTTTCTACAATATTGTCTTGGATCGATATAAAACGTTCAGGCGAAATAGACAAAATAGCGCCAGCAGGATGATTAATAAAGCTTGAAAAAGGCGCTTTATTAGCCTCGCGCAATTTAACATACGCTGACCAAGGGTTACCGCTATATTGGGCTTTAAAGCGCTGCGCTAAATTAATTTGATAGCAATCACCGCTTTTTAAATAGTCTTCAATTACTGCAAACTTTTTGGCGTATTGGGCTTGGCTCATATTAGAAAGCCAATCAGACGTTAACTCAAACTTTGCATCATTAGGAGTCGATGCTAGATAGTGTTCGTAAAGCGAGAGTCTCTCAACATCAGGTTGTGAAACATAAAACCAAGTATTTTGCTGTCTATCAAAAATAAGGGCATCTAAATAAAGGCCAACAGCCATTTGCGGTAAGTTTATATCTTGCTCTGCTAAGGTTGGCATTTTTTCAATTGTACGACCCAAGTCGTAGCCAAAATAACCTAGCCAGCCGCCGTTAAACGGCAAATCAAAAGGAGCTTTTGTGGCACTCAGTGTGCGCAAATGGATATTCATTATTTCAAAGCAGGTTAGCTCACTTGGTTCACCATTGAAGAACGTTTTGTTGTCGCTCACTTCAAGCAATTGTGCAGGTTCTATAGCAATTATGTCATAGCGACTATTTACATGCTCGCTATCAGCTGAATCGAGGAGTATGGCATGAGGCAGGTGAGAAAAATGCGAAAATACATCAATACAGTTTTGTGTTATTGATAATTTTACACAATTATTTTTATTGTTTAGCATTTACTACCCCTATAAGAACTGGCTCCAAACGGGCTGGGAGGGTATCATAAGTCAAATTTTTTTGGCAGCGTTTAGTATAAAATCAACGTTGTAATTAAAACAGTACAAACCGCCGTCACCGGTTTGGTATAGATTACGCTTAAGCGTAAAGCTAACTTGAGGAACCATTATGAGTACAATCCGTCAGCAAGACTTTATTGATAGCATTGAAGATGCATTGCAATATATTTCGTTCTACCACCCACTTGATTTTGTTCAAGCTTTAGAAAAAGCTTATAACAAAGAACAAAGCAAAGCTGCTAAAGATGCCATCGCCCAAATTTTAATCAACTCGCGCATGTCGGCTGAAGGCAAGCGTCCGCTTTGTCAAGATACAGGTATTATTACGTGTTTTGTAAAAGTGGGTATGGATGTTAAGTGGGATAAAACAGACTTAACAGTTCAACAAATGGTTGATGAAGGTACTCGTCGTGCGTATTTGAATCCGGATAACCCGCTTCGTGCTTCTATTGTTGCAGATCCTGCTGGTACTCGTAAAAACACAAAAGATAATACACCTTCAGTTGTTCACATCGACTTGGTTGCTGGTGGCGAAGTAGAAGTCATGGTTGCAGCAAAAGGCGGCGGCTCAGAAAACAAAAGTAAAATGGTTATGCTAAATCCATCAGACGATGTAGCCGCATGGGTTGAAAAAACATTACCTACAATGGGTGCTGGTTGGTGCCCGCCAGGCATGCTGGGTATAGGTATTGGTGGCACAGCAGAAAAAGCAGCCGTAATGGCCAAAGAGTCATTGATGGATCCTGTTGATATACACGAGCTTATGGAGCGTGGAGCAGAAACGACAGAAGAAAAGCTGCGCCTAGAAATATTCGAACGTGCAAATAAACTCGGTATTGGTGCACAAGGTTTAGGTGGTTTAACAACGGTTGTTGACATAAAAATTAAAACCGCGCCAACGCATGCTGCATCAAAACCTGTGGTTATGATCCCTAACTGTGCGGCAACGCGTCATGTGCACTTTACTTTAGATGGGTCGGGTCCTGCTGACTTAAAAGCGCCAAAGCTTGAAGATTGGCCTGAAGTCACTTTTGAAGTAGGCGAGGGCACACGTCGTGTTAATTTAGATACGCTGACAAAAGATGATGTTCAAGAGTGGAAAATGGGCGAAACCGTTTTGTTGTCAGGTACTATTTTAACGGGCCGAGATGCAGCACACAAACGCTTGCAAGATATGATCAATTCAGGTGAAGGTTTACCTGAAGGTGTAGATTTTGATAATAAATTTATCTACTACGTAGGCCCAGTTGACGCTGTGGGTGACGAAGCAGTAGGCCCAGCTGGCCCAACTACAGCAACACGTATGGATAAATTTACCGATATGATGCTAGAAAAAACTGGCATTGTAGGCATGATTGGTAAAGCAGAGCGCGGCCCTGCAACGGTTGAATCAATCAAAGAGCATAAATCTGTTTACTTGATGGCTGTAGGTGGTGCTGCGTATTTAGTATCTAAAGCGATTAAAAAAGCGCGTGTAGTTGCGTTTGAAGATTTAGGTATGGAAGCGATTTACGAGTTTGAAGTTGAAGACATGCCTGTAACGGTTGCAGTAGATAGCGAAGGTGCCAATGCACATACGCAAGGTCCAGCAATTTGGAAAGCTAAAATTGCTGAACTGGATAGCAAGTTAAAGTAGTTGTTATCATAGATTTCAAAGCGAGCCATGTGCTCGCTTTTTTATTTTAAATCAACCGGTAATGACTAAAAACAGATCTTACCAGTTGTGTGTTAACTGTTTAGCTAAATTAAAAGCAATGTATAACAATAGTTTACGTGTTAATAACGGGTGTATTAAAAACTTTACGAATAAATTCATGGTAACGCGAACGTAAACGTAAAGGGAAAAGCGTGATGCTTTTTTAGTTTTAACATGTGGGTTTATAATTTATTTTGAATTTTTTAGTTGTTAATTTGTTATATTTTAACTATTTAATTCAAGCGCTTGGTGTTTTTTAGCTTTATCATCTTGATGTATGGCGAACACCATCTTGAAGTGATAAAGTCTCGACAATTTCCAGCGCGTACACCCTCTCACGGGTCAATTTTTCGGAGTATTTTTAGTGGCTGTGTTTAATCAAGTTGAATTTGATAATCATGAACAAGTAGTTTTTTGTTCGGACAAAGAGTCAGGTTTAAAAGCAATTATTGCTGTGCATAGTACCAAGTTGGGTCCTGCCGTTGGTGGATGTAGAATGTGGGATTACGCTGAAGATGAAGACGCAGTTTATGATGTTTTGCGCTTATCAAAAGGCATGACATACAAAAATGCAGTGGCGCAACTTCCTTTTGGTGGGGGCAAATCTGTAATTATTGGTAACGCCAAAGAAATTAAATCAGAACAACTTTTTCGTGCTTTTGGTCGCCAATTAGAGCGTTTAAACGGTAGTTATTACTCAGCAGAAGACGTCAATATTACGTGTGCCGACGTTGCTTTAATGAACAAAGAAACAAATTACGTACTTGGTCTTGAAGGCAAAAGCGGAAATCCATCTCCCTTTACTGCATACGGCACTTTTTTAGGTATTAAAGCTGCGCTGCAGCATCAACGCGGTCACCAAGATTTCTCGGGTATAAAAGTAGCAGTACAAGGTTTAGGGGCTGTTGCTTACGGCTTGTGTAAGCACCTAGCCAATGCAGGTGCGCAGTTGTTTGTAACCGATATAAATCAGGTTGCAATTGATCGTGTTGTTAACGATTTTGGCGCAACAGCTGTTGGTATTGATGACATTTATGACTTAGACGTAGACGTTTATGCGCCCTGTGCATTAGGCGCAACTATAAACGATGACACTATACCGCGTATTAAAGCAACCATTATTGCTGGTTGTGCCAACAATCAGTTAGCCCAATCTCGTCATGGTGAAATTATACGTGAAAAAGGTATTTTGTATGCGCCAGATTACGTTATAAACGCAGGTGGTATTATTAATGTTTATTACGAAACTGCGCCAGAGGGTTATACTGTTGAGGCTTCTAATAAACACGTTGAGGGTATTTTTAATACACTAACAGAAATTTTTGCACGCAGCGAAAAAGAGCAAAAGTCGACGCATTTAATAGCAGATGAACTCGCTCAAGAAATTATAGAAAAAGGACTTTAAATTTAATCCTGCAAAAAAAGAGGGACGCAACTGCGTCCTTCTTTTTGTTATTAATGCTATTTTTATGAAACAACGGTACACTTTATTTTTAATTAAGTGTGGTACGTATAATGACGTTAACTTCGAATATGCAGCCTATAGACCTTGATAGCTGGCCTCGTAAACAACACTTTGAGTTATTCAAAAACTTCACTCAGCCTTACTTTAATGTGTGTGTTCAACTAGATGCAAAAACACTCTTTAGCTATTGTAAAGCGCAGCGCATTTCATTTTTTCAGGCTTATGTTTATTGCACATTAAAAGCATGCCATGCGTACGAACCGATTATGTTACGAATTATAGAATTCAAGCCCTGGTTACTCACAAGCATCCGTGCAAGTGTTGTAGAGCTTGATGAAGACGAGTGCTTTGTATTTAGTTATTTTGACTATATGGGCTCTTTTAAAGAGTTTTCAGCCCATAGCGAAAAAGTAAGCAAACAAGCTAAGTCAAACCCGCTATTTAGCGACGCATTTGCAAACACAGAAGGGCAGGCTGATTTAATTCATATATCTGTTTTACCTTGGCTAAATTTTAGCGCTTTTTCACATGCATTTAGCGAAGGGCAAAGTTTAGGGATCCCTAAATTTGTATTTGGGCAGTACAATAAACACAGTGGCACGATGCCACTTGCTATTGATGTGCATCATTCTCTAATGGACGGCCTGCACGTCGCTCGCTTTATTAAAATATTACAAACTGAAATTGATAGTTTTAAGTGTCTTTAGGGTTGGTAATATAAGCGCTAAAAATCGTTAAATTTATTATGCCTGTTGAAAACCCATAGCATTGGACCTATTTATAGAAACATAAGCAGGATTAAGGTGTTGCCATGATAAATGGATTGTTAATTAGCGTTTTGGTGTTGTTTGTGGTGATATTTTGGCAATGGCCTTCTATTCAAGCCTACCTTTGGCGCAATAAGTATCAACGTATGGGTTTAAGCTCTCAGCAAAAAGATATTTTACTGCGCTGTATGCCTATCTACCGAAAAATGACAGATGCTGACAGAGCCAAACTTGAGCGACATATTGTTTGGTTTTTAAATGAAAAACGCTTTGTTGGCTGCGATGGATTAAAACTCACACCTGCGATGAAACTTATTGTAGCTGCTGATGCCTGTGTGCTCGTGCTCAATAAGCCGTGGCCACTTTATACCAATGTAAAAGAAATATTATTGTACCCAAGTGCTTACTACGCACCACAAACCACGCGTGATAGTGCCGGTTTAGTAAGCTATCATAATACGGTGAGGCAAGGTGAATCTTGGCCAGGAGGTACGCTAGTATTAAGCTGGCATGATGTACTTGAAGGAAGCCGTTTACCCAGTGATGGGCACAACTTAGTGTTTCATGAATTCGCTCATCAGTTAGATCAGGAAACAGGTAAAACAACCGGTACGCCACTTTTAAAAAGCTCGGCTGATTATAAAGAGTGGGGCAGAGTATTTAGTCGTGCCTTTACGCAGTTAAAAAGTCATGTAGCGTATAGCATGCCTCATGTTATTCATAGCTATGGCGCCACAAACGAGGCCGAATTTTTTGCGGTGATCACCGAAACCTTTATCGAAAAATCGGCAGAGTTGCGACGCTACGATCCAGAAATTTATAGACTGCTGGTTAACTACTACCAATTTGACCCTATTTCTTGGCATTAAACGTAATAAACTGCGCTTTATCAAATAACGCTGGTAACTTTTGGTTGTTTTTGTTGCAATCGGTTAAAACACACAGCAACAATAATAAGTGAGAAAGTTATGAAGAAATTGCTGCATACGGCGTTGGCTTTGTCAGTGTCATTAGCCCTTGGGCAAGCACATGCTGAATCGACCGATAAAAAAGATGAAAAAAAATGGCAAGTAGATTCTCCTAAAGGGCAATTTGTTGACGCTAAAATCAGCGTAGAGCAAGGCACATGGATGAATATTGATATCAGCCCAGATGGAAAAACCATTGTATTTGATTTACTTGGTGATATATACACAATGCCAATGAGTGGCGGTACTGCTAAACAATTAACTTCAGATATAGCATGGCAAATGCAGCCTCGCTTTAGTCCCGACGGTAAACACATTGCGTTTACTTCAGATCAAGGTGGCGGTGACAATATTTGGGTTATGGATTTAAACGGTGAAAACCAAAGTGCAGTAACTAACGAAACGTTTAGACTATTAAACAGCCCAGCATGGAGCCCCGATGGTGATTTTTTAGTTGCCCGTAAACACTTTACGGCGAGTCGTTCACTCGGTGCTGGTGAAGTATGGCTATACCATAAAGCTGGTGGTAAAGGCATTCAACTCACTAAGCGCGAGAACGATCAAAAAGACTTAGGTGAGCCAATGTTTTCAGCTGATGGGCGTTATGTGTATTTTTCTCATGATGCTACACCGGGTAAAACATTTCACTATTCAAAAGATTCTGTAGCGGGTATTTATAAAATTAAACGCTATGATCGAGAAACAGGTGAAATAGAAACAATTATTGACGGTATGGGCGGCGCAATTAGACCAACCCCATCACCTGACGGAAAAACGCTTGCTTATATTAAGCGGGACGATTTTCAAACTAGTTTGTATCTTTATGATTTAACTACAGGTGAGCACACTCAGCTTTACAATAAGCTCGAGCGTGATATGCAAGAAACATGGGCAATTCACGGTGTTTATCCAACAATTGCTTGGACACCCGATAATAAAGAATTGGTATTTTGGGCAGGCGGTAAAATTCAATCCGTTAACGTGACAAACAAATCAGTCAGCCCAATTGCATTTAAAGTAGAAACCACTAAAAAAATTCAACCAGCGCTTCGTTTTACACAAAATTTAGACACTGATGAATTTGACGTAAAAATGCTGCGTAATGTTCAAGTAAGCCCAGACGGTGACACCGCTATTTTTGAAGCACTTGGGTATATATATAAACGCGATTTAGAATCTGGAAAAATTAAGCGCTTAACAAAACAAACGGATCATTTCGAATTATTTCCGCAGTATTCTCGCGATGGTAAAAAAATAGTTTACACCACGTGGAACGATGAAAATCAAGGCCAAGTTCGTGTTGTATCTTCTCGCAGTGGTCGAGGCGACACGATTACACAAGAGCCTGGCAAGTATGTAGAGCCAACGTTTAGCCCTAATGGTAAAACGGTTGTTTATCGCAAAGCCAGCGGTGGCAGTATTTTAAATCCTAAATGGTCATTAAACCCGGGTGTTTACAGTGTTAGCGCAAAAGGCGGTAAAAGTGAATTAATTTCAAAAAGTGGATACCAACCACAATTTGGAGCTAATAATGAGCGTGTTTATTTAATGAGCCCATGGCCAAAACCATCGCTGAGTGTTGTAGAGCTAGAAAGTAAAAAAGTATCAAAACTTTATGAATCTGAGCATGCCACTGAATTTAGAGTGTCTCCAGATGGGCAATACCTCGCTTTTGCTGAGCGATTTAAAGTGTATGTAACCCCATTAGTTGAAAGCGGAAAAGCTATAAATATTGGGCCTAAAGACAGTAAATTCCCGATAGAGCAGTTATCTGTTCGTGCTGGTGAAAGTATTAGCTGGAGTACCGATAGCAGCAAACTTTATTGGTCATTAGGTCCTGAGCTTTACCATGCAAGTTTAAATGGTGTGTTTGCGATTAACAGTAAAAGCGATGCTGATTTTAAAGTAAAGAGTGGCGAAAACATCGGTTTTAGTAAAAAAATGAATGAGCCAAAAGGCATGTTCGCTTTAACTGGCGGTAAAATTATTACTATGGATGGTGACAAAGTCATTGAAAATGGAGTAATAATTACTGATGGCAAGCATATAAAAGCCGTAGGCTCAGCCTCTGAGATAAACATACCTAAAGATGCTGAAGTAGTTGATGTTACCGGCAAAACTATTATGCCGGGTATTGTTGATGCCCATGCTCATGGTTCTCAAGGTAGCAGTGAGATAATTCCTCAGCAAAACTGGAAGAACTTTGCAGGTTTAGCCTTAGGTGTTACCACTATTCACGACCCTTCAAACGACACCACTGAAATATTTACTGCCAGTGAAATGCAAAAAGCAGGGATGATTGTTGGTCCGCGTATTTTTTCTACGGGTACTATTTTGTATGGGGCGAATATGCCGGGTTATACCTCGCATATTGATTCTTTAGAAGATGCTAAATTTCACTTAGAACGTTTAAAGAAAGTAGGTGCGTTTAGTGTTAAATCATACAATCAACCCCGTCGTGAGCAGCGACAACAAGTAGTTGAAGCAGGCCGTGAACTTGAAATGATGGTCGTGCCAGAAGGCGGCTCGTTATTACAGCACAATTTGAGTATGGTTGTTGATGGACACACAGGTATTGAACATTCAATTCCTGTAGAAAACATATACGATGATATTAAACAACTATGGTCGCAAAGTGATGTGGGATATACACCAACGCTTGTTGTTGCTTATGGTGGCATATGGGGTGAAAACTATTGGTATGATAAAACTGACGTGTGGAACCATCCACGTTTAAGTAAATTTGTACCTAAAAATCAGCTATTACCGCGTTCTATGCGTCGTGTTAAAGCACCCGATCACCACTACAATCATTTTAACAACGCACGTGTGTCGGCTGAGCTACAAGACTTAGGTATATTAGTTAACTTGGGTGCTCACGGCCAACGTGAAGGGTTAGGTGCGCACTGGGAGATGTGGATGTTTGCCCAAGGCGGTATGACGCCTCTTGAGGCCATACGCGCATCAACACTCGATCCAGCTAAATATTTAGGCCTGAATAAAGACATTGGTTCACTTGAAGTAGGTAAACTGGCTGACTTAATGGTAATTGATGGCGATCCGTTAATTGATATTCGCAGCTCTGATAAAGTCGAGTATACAATGATTAATGGTCGTTTATTTAATGCAGAAACGATGAATGAAGTCGGTAAAAAAGCACGCCAACCGCTTTATTTTGAAAAGTAACAATTCAAATTAACTTTGTTGAAAAGCGGCTTTAATGCCGCTTTTTTATTTTATGGATTATACCAATCTGTAATAATATTTTATCATTTTGCGGTGCTAAACATGTCGCTACCTGCGTGAAAATTCTCATTTAAAGCAAGTGAATAGCAAGTTTCGCCTTGCTATTAACACGTTTTTCCAGCCTCAAAATAGTTCATTTAATTAAGCGAATTGCTATTGCAAAGAGCAGGCATAAAAAAACCGCTTAACGCGGTTTCTTTTAAAATCATTAATGTTGATTAAACAACACCGCGCGGTAGGCGACAGTCATGATCTTTACGCGCTAGGATTACAATCCACAATTCTTCAGCGGTGTAACCTTCTTCACTTTGTGTAACAACAGTGAACGGCGCTTTTTTCTGAGCAGTAACAGGCGCAGCTTTTTTGGTTTTAGTTTTTTTAGCAGGCGTTTTGTCAGCAGCTGCCGGTGTGGCTTTACCACTGCTTAATTCTTTAGTTAGCTCAGCTACGTCAGCTAGGCGTAAGTTTTTTCCGCCATCGATGCTGTACCAGCCTGGTTTAGTTGTAATTTCAGGTTTTTTACCATTGGCAGCTTCATACGCTGCTTCAAAGGCAGATAGTACTTCTGTTTTGTCTAGTTTGCTCATCAGAGACCCTATACGTTGTGAACACAGATAAAGAGAAGGTATTTATACCTATTTTGAATCAGTTTTTCAATTTTTTGCGATTTTCCTTCCATTTTTAAGCAATAAACGCCAAAATTTGCACAAAATTCAGTGCAAAGTAAGGTTACACGTATGCAACGTCAAGAATTTAACCAGTTATTAAATGACATTTTAAAGCCTCATAGTATTAAAGATTTTTGCCCAAATGGACTACAAGTCGAGGGTAAAAATAAAATTAAAAAAATTGTTACCGGAGTGACAGCAAGCCAAGCTTTAATTGACGCTGCAATTGATGAACAAGCAGACGCTATTTTGGTTCATCATGGTTATTTTTGGAAAGGTGAGTCTCAGCCTATTACCGGAATGAAAAAGCGAAGAATAGCCGCTTTGTTGGCTAACGACATTAATTTATTTGCTTATCACCTTCCTTTAGATATTCACCCAGAGATAGGTAATAACGCGCAACTTGCAAAACTATTAGATATTGAAATACAAACAGGCCTTGAACCTGTGGCTAACAGTGTTGCAATGAAAGGGCACCTTAAAACACCACTCAATGGAGATGAATTTGCAGCTAAAATAGCTAAGATGCTTAACCGAGCACCACTGACTAGCTTAGTTCGCACAAGTAAAATACACACCATTGCGCTGTGTACTGGTGGTGGCCAAGGTTATATTGATTTAGCTGCTGAGCAAGGTATTGATGCATATTTAACAGGTGAAGCGTCAGAGCAAACTATTCATAGTTCACGAGAACAAAATATTGATTTTTTTGCAGCAGGGCATCATGCAACTGAGCGCTACGGTATCAAAGCACTGGGTGAGCTGCTTGCCAAGGAGTACGGTTTTGAAGTTAATTTTATTGATATTGATAACCCTGTGTAAACTAAAACAAGAATGGTTCAATAGTTTGCTAGTGCTGTTCTAGCAAACTTTATCTATTTATTTTAAAACTGGTGTGAGTAAAGCTGCGACGCTGTTTCGGCTTTACACATACGTTATTTGAATATCGGTCAATTAAATGGCTGTGTTATAAGTTAAGCTGTTTTACTCCTAATAACGATCTTTTAAATTACCCAATTCGTTATATATCACTGGTTTTATAAAAAATGACTTTATAAGGATAACAATGGAAGGGGTTTTGGCTCTACTCGAGCAGTACGGCTTATTTGTTTATCTGTTACTCTTTGGCTATTGTGCATTAAAAAGTGGCTGGCTGCCTTTATTTGCAGGCTACGCTGCTCACACAGGTGCGCTTGATATTAATTTAGTTATTGTAGCTACTTTTATGGGCGGCTACGTGGGTGATGAAATACGGTTTGCCCTAGCAAGAGCCTACGGTACTTCATGGCTAGAAAAACCAAACAAAATAGGTCAGCTATTTAAAACAGCAAGCGCGCTCGCTAATCGTTATGGCCTGGCTTACATATTTTTATACCGATACCCCAAAGGTTTGCGCACAATAGGGGCACTCCCGATTGGGTTAACCAACATATCTTGGCGCCTATTTAGCACCTTAAATGCCTGTTCAGCTTTTTTATGGGTCACTATTTTAGTCGGTGGAGGGTATACTTTTGGAGCAGCTTTTGAGTCTTTAGGTGTAGAGAACTTAACTGCGCTGAGTATATTACTGTTGGGCGTGTTTTTAGTCGTATTTTATCGGCTTTGGACTAAACACTCATTAGTAAGCACTGATACAGTGAAATAACGTTAGTGTTTGAAAATAAATCTAGCTAATACGTTACTCACATAATTACTGTATTGATATTTGAGTTTGCTTCTCTCAAACGGCAAACATTAAGCGCAAGCCAGTCAAACTTGCGCGTTAAATGCTGCCCGATAGCACGGTATTTAAAGTGCCTCAGGGTCTAACCATCGACGTACTGCTATCCACGTAGTTCCTATCATTTCATGGCAGTATTGCGTTACAGCTAGTAATGCTTGAGCATTTGGAACGAACTGTTTATGAAGAGGAAACGCGGCAAAATTGTGAAAGTCAGTTGCTGCAGGAATGCTTGTTACACCTTGTGCTGAAAACAAGTTTTGGGCTCTGGGCATATGCAATACCGAAGTTACTAACGCTACTTTAAAATCAACTAATTTTGGCGCAAGCAGCGCAGCTTCTTGTACTGTGTCCATGGCATATGGATTTTGTATAAGCCTATTTTTATCGATGCCTAAGTCAATGGCAGTTTGATACATCAAACTGCTGTTAGTAATATTCTCATAACCGCCGCCAGAAACAATAAGCTGCGATTTTGGGTAGTGTTTGGCCAATTTGACCCCTTCAACCAGACGGGTAAGTGCGCAATTACCTAATTGATTATTGGCACTTAATGCAGGATTAGGATTTATATCGCAGCCCAGCACAACAATCTTGTCTAACTCTGGATGTTTTGATGGGTGAAAAGAAAGGGTTGCTGGCTCGTTGTTTTTTACAATCAGGTTAGCAACAAACGGTGTACTCATTGCCAACAATGTTGAAAGACCTAAACATGCAATTACTAAAGAAAATTTGCGGCCTTTGAATGCTGAAAACAAAGCGAGAAGAGTGAAAAGACCAAGCAAAGGGAGTGGCATAAGCAAGCTACCAACTAACTTTTTTAAAGCGAACATAATGAGCAACATAAAAGCAATAATTAAAGTAATGTTACTCACTAATGAATGATTTATCGACCGTTATTTAGTTTGCATGTATTTAAAAAGTGACGATACACGGGGTTGTCTTTCATGTCTTTTTTCATTGCTAAGTACATTGGGCGAGTTAAACCAAGTGCACCTAGTGGAATCGATTTTATCAGTCCTTGGCTTTCGTATGGTGTAACCAACCAATCAGGTAATGCTGCTACACCCATTCCAGCGCTCACTAGCTGAAAAATTAATAATCCTTGGTCAACATTTTTTAAGGTACCGTCAAAGCGTGCATTTTGGATAAAATGCTTAAATATATCTTGGCGTTCGCGCGGAATAGGGTACGAAATAATCGTTTCATTTTTTAAATCCAGCGCTGTAACGTATGCTTTTTTAGCAAGATCGTGATCAGGTGCAACAATTAACTTTAATTTAAAGTCGAATAAATGAGCATACTCTAGCTTATCGGGTTCACGGATGTCTGATGTTAGCACTAAGTCTAATTCATCGTTCAGTAAATCTGGAATAGCGTCGTAACTAAAACCACGTTCATAATCAATTTTTATATCTGGCCAAAAGTTATTAAAATCTTTGATTGTTGGAAGTAGCCAGTGAAAACACGCATGGCATTCAACGCTTAGTCGTAATTGTGAAATTGGCTGATTTAAACTTTCTTTTAAACGGCACTTTGTGGCTTCAATTTTAGGTAATATCTCATGGGCTAATTCAAGCAATAACATTCCTTGTGGCGTAAACCGAACAGGTTGTGTTTTACGTTCGAACAGTTGACAGTCTAGCTTGTTTTCCAAATCTTTAATTTGATGCGACAGCGCAGACTGAGTTAAAAATAATTCTCTCGCGGTATTAACTAAAGACCCTGTTTCTTTAAGAGTTGCAATAGTTTTTAAATGTTTTATGCCAATCATCTTTAAAAATTCTCATGAAAAAATTGAGCGGTACTTATTGTTATTTAATACTACGCCTATACAAAAAACGTTTCAACGTCTAGACGTCTAAAAATAACTAATAATTATACTTTCTTTAATTAAAAATTTTACTTTTAGCGTAAAGTACTAGATTAAAGCTGATTTTTTATTGTTTGTATTAATTTACTTCATGATGAAAAGTTAATGTGTCTGTTTTAAAAAATTTTTAGCTGCTTTATGTCTGTTAATCTTTCAAGGTTGAATTTGCAGCAGCCTGTATGGTACTTGGCAAGGCAGAGCCTATGTAGTGTGGTTGTTTTCCATAAATTAGCGTTAACGTAGTATTAATGCCAAACAGGTTCTGCCTAAAGCGCTCTGCCTAGAGTTTATTTACGCTTTTTTGCCTAGATGGCTGAAGGAAAGGGGGCGTGAACAGGACGCGAAAGCTTTGCTCAGTCTTAAATAAATGTAAGCCAATAAAATAACGCAGGGGCAAGTCATCGAGCCCGCTAGGTTTCAAACCCCAAAGATCCTCTAGCTTGAACAAGCTTTAATACATAAAGACCTACAGCACCTAGCAGCTAGGCTTAATATCTATCGGTGATATTATGTATTGAGGCTAAAGTGGTTTATTAATTAGTAATATAGCTTCATGTGCGGTAACTGGCTTTGATTTTAAGTAACCTTGTCCGTATTCACAGTGCGTAGCTTGCAAAGTCTCTAACTGTCCAATAGTCTCAATGCCTTCAGCAACAACTTCAAGTTTTAACGACTTAGCGAGTGACAAAATAGCCTCAACCAGAGGGTTTGTTGAATCTTGTACGTGGTCAATAAAGCTTTTATCTATCTTCAGAATATGAATTGGCAGCTGATGTAAGTAGCCTAGTGCAGAGTAACCTGTTCCAAAATCATCAAGGCACAGTTTTACTTTAAGCGGCGAGAGCCCTTCAATGATTTGTGTGGCGAGCTCTAAGTTTTCTATTAATCCAGACTCTGTTATTTCTAAGCACAAAGACCCTAATGGCAACTGGTATTTGTTATAAATAGCATGGATTTGAGCTACAAAATCTAGGCTTGCAAAATGACGCGATGATACATTCACAGTGACTTTTAAAAAACGGTGCCCTTGTTGATGCCATTTTGAAATATGCTGTGCGGCTAAATCGAGTAGATGTAAATCGAGGTTAATTATTTGGCCTGTTTTTTCTGCAATAGGAATAAAGTCATTAGGAGAAACAAATCCTTTTTTAGGATGGTGCCAACGAACAAGTGCCTCAAAGCCAATAACGTGGCTTTCTAAAATAGTAAAAATGGGCTGAAAATAGAGTTCAAATTCATTTTGTTCAATACCAAGTTGTAAATCATTTTCGATATCGGCATGGGTTTTGAGTTTTTTTCTCATTGTATTATTGAAAAATTTAACTTGCCCACGCCCTGTTGATTTAGCCTCGTACATAGCAGCGTCTGCTTGTTGCAATAAGAGGTAGGCTTTATCGTCAACGTTATCGGTATAGGCAATGCCTATACTGGTTGAGGCTTGCAATAAATGGCCATCTACATTTATTGGTTGAGAGAGCGCTTCTTGTATTCGATTGAGCGCTTCTTTGACTTGATTACGATGAGTTATGTTTTCCATTAAAATAGCAAACTCGTCGCCACCCAAACGTGAGAAAGTATCAGTGTTGCGAACGGTGCCTTTTATCAATTCACAAATTTTAATTAAAAAATGGTCGCCAACTTCGTGGCCGAGCGCGTCATTAATGCTTTTAAATCGATCAAAGTCTAAATAGAGTAGGGCATGAACAGTGCCTTTTTTTACACGCGTTAAGCGTAAAATTGCATGCTTAATTCTCTCTATGAGTAAAGAGCGATTAGCAAGCCCTGTTAATCCATCATGTAAAGCTTTGTGTTCAAGCTCCTGCCTAGCCAGCTGTCTATCGATTGCCATGCTTATTTGTCTACTTACGTAGGTAAGTAGTGAACTGTCGTGTTCGTTATAATGATGTGCTTCATGGTAACTTTGCACAACAATTACCCCACTCATACGTTCATTGGCTTTAAATGGTACACCTAACCAAGACTCGGCCTGACGTCCAATTAATTTGAAATTACCTTGCTCGATATGATCAATGTAGTCTTGTTTTGTTAACAACATGGCTTGATCTGTTTGCAATAGAAAGTAAGAGGCGGTGTCTTTAAGCTGCTCTTTGGAAATTTTTTGATGTGTGTTTGTTTGTATTCCGGCTTCAACAATGTAAACAATATCGAGAATGTCGATTTGTTTATCGTATAGCCCAATAAAAAAGTTATCGGCTCGCAATAAGCTATTAATAATAGTGTGTAAAGATTCAAAAAATGTATCTAAGTCACTGGCTTTATAGGTTAAGTTGGCTATTTGAAGAAGACTGTTTTCAAGCTTTTGTGCATCGTTCAATTGTTCTACAGTCGATTGAAGGCTATTGACCATGTTAACTTGGTTTATTTTAGCACTTAAAAGATGTGCCACTGTTGTTAATATTTCGAGGTGCGCATTAGTAAAGTAGTTCATGGCCGGGTGTTCACAATCGATAACACCTAAAATACGGTCTTTATATACTAAAGGCACACAAAGCTCTGATTGAGCAGGGCGTTCGTCTGCAATATAGCGGCTATCTTTTGTGACATCGCCCAAAATTATTGCCTTTTTTGTGGTTGCTACAAACCCTGATATACCTTCATTAAAATTGATTACTTTACGTTGAGCTTTGTATTTGTATCTTTGGCGATCGACTCCCATAGACGCAACAAGGCTTAGCTTAGACGCAGAGTCATCAGCGAGGTAAATAACACAGTCAACAAATCCAAGACGATTCACAACTTGAGTTGTTACATATTCAAATAGCTCATCTAATGTGTCGAGTTGTAATAGGCTTGATGAAAACTGATTTATGATACTGAGTTGATCTGTTTTTAATTCAAGCGCTTTAGAGGTATCGATATCGTTCGACATAGGCAAATTATTTATTCTTTTTATACACACATAACTACGTTAACCTAATATTAACGCTTCTACAAAATAAAGCGATAAACGTTTTAACAAAGCTGTAAATAATATAGGGCAAATCAGTCATTGATTATTTTTAATAAAATCTTTACTCGAAAAGATCATATGCCTATGATCACATAAATTCAGCTGTGGAATGAAGTAATGACCAGTAATAATACAACCCCTGTAACAACGTTAACAATTACCCGACCTGACGATTGGCATGTGCATTTACGTGATGGTGATCAGCTTAAAGATACGGTGCGAGATATTAGCCGCTATATGGGGCGTGCTATTATAATGCCAAATCTGGTTCCTCCAGCAACCTGTACTGACACTGCCTTAGCGTACAGAGATCGTATAATGGATGCTAAGCCACAAGGGAACTTCGAACCATTAATGGTTTTATACCTTACAGATAAAACGACACCTGAAGAAATAATTAAAGCTAAGGCATCAGGCAAAATTTTTGCTGCTAAACTTTATCCTGCTGGCGCGACAACCAATTCTGATTCAGGCGTAACTTCCGTCAAAAATATATATTCAGTGCTTAGTGCTATGCAAGATGTTGGCATGCTTTTACTGGTGCACGGTGAAGTAACTGATTCGTCTATTGATATTTTTGACAGAGAGAAAGTATTTTTAGAGACCATTTTAGGCGATGTGGTTAACGACTTCCCAGAGCTTAAAATTGTACTGGAGCACATAACAACAAAAGATGCGGTTGATTTTGTGAATAATGCGCCAAGTAATGTAGCGGCAACAATTACTGCACACCATTTATTGTACAACCGTAATCACATGTTAGCAGGGGGAATTCGTCCTCATTATTACTGTTTGCCAATATTAAAACGTAACATTCACCAACAGGCACTTATGGCTGCTGCTATAAGTGGCAGCAAAAAGTTCTTTTTAGGCACTGACTCTGCGCCTCATTATAAAGACAAGAAAGAAGCTGCGTGCGGTTGTGCGGGAGCTTACACGGCTCATGCTGCTATTGAGCTTTACGCAGAAGCTTTTGAAGAAGCAGGTGCTTTAGATAAGCTTGAGGGTTTTGCAAGCCACTTTGGCCCAGACTTTTATGGTTTAGCGCGCAATAACGATACAATTACATTGCAAAAGTCGCCTTGGACTGTACCTGCTAGTTATACGCTTGGTGATTCTGAAGTAGTACCGATAAAAGCTGAATCTGTAATTGATTGGGCTGTTTTAAAGTAAAATTAAGCACTTGAAATAAGAGCCGCTTTCTACAGCGGCTTTTTTGTATGTAATATTTAGGCTCAAGGCTTGTATAAAAAGCTGTAAATTGGCTTGTTACTTAATAATTATTTCTTGTTTGTTTTAGTATGAATAGAAATTAGCCTATGAAGGGTAAACAATTGCTGTGTTTTTATTAGGATTTTATAATAAATATTACAATAATATTTTATTTTTATTTATTTTAATCAATATCTTATCTGTTTTTACTCACGGAGTAAGTTTTTTTAGAAATTATTTTCAATTAATAGAGCGAAAAAAAATAGAATGTGTTAATCTTACTTTGCTTTGAGTTTTTATGAATTGAATTTACGGATATTGTGCTGCGTTTAAGGTTACCAGTTAGGTTATTACTTGTTCCTGTACTATACCTCTATTTTTATGAGCATTGACTCAAGGAGGCTATTGCCACAATAACGTGGCAGAATTTTTAATTATTGACTTACAGGAAAATTTAGTATGTCGGTTTCTGGTAAAGTAAAGTTTTTCAACGAAGCTAAAGGCTTTGGTTTCATTGAACAAGAAAACGGTCCTGACGTGTTTGTACACTTCAGCGCAATCTCTGGTTCTGGTTTTCGCACACTTAGCGAAGGTCAAGCAGTGACATTCAGCATCAAACAAGGTCAAAAAGGCCCTGAAGCTGAGAACGTTGAAGCAGCATAATTTTAATTATGTGAACTCATGTTCATCTTGGTGAAGCAGGTCTCTGTTTCACCATTATTCCTTAAAACTTCTCACATACTCAGAAAGTTCCTCATATACCTACAAACCATAATACCTCCAATCATTAATAGCGCTCATTTCTTATATCTAAACTCCAAAAGACCATTATATGGCTTAATTTTGTCAGAAACCTGATTTTAATTAAATATACTAAACAGTATTTATGCATTATTAATTTTGTGCTTCCTATAAACTTCTAATATTTTCGTAACTCTTCTAGGTTAACTTGTAAGTTTTAAAGTATTAATATTGACAAAACTCAGCTTCAAACTAGATTATATGGTTAATCGTCAAAACCTTGAGTTTGGATAGTGAGCTAATAAGTAATATACGGTGAACATAGATAAAGACTCGGTTTAAGCTTCATGAAAATAATTAACTAAAGAAAGTCTGTTTTAATTTTAATTTTGATTTAGCCGAAGCCATTAATGAGATTTTATTTCGTACATCAGTTTAGAACGCTGCTTATAGTTTTTGAGTGTCAAAAAAACCTTCACAAATTCGATATAGAATTCCCTCTATTAGCTTTACAACTTTCAATATGTGTAACGTTTGATTTTTGTGCGTTAAACCGTTCTTTTTCTGAGTTAAAGTGCTAAAAAATGATAAAAAAACGTCAAATAGAGCCTCTAAAAGAGTTTTTTTCTAAATGTTTTTATTTTTTTTTTACATATATCTAGTTTGAACTAAATGTTGCATTTATGTTGTTTGTTTAGAGGTCTATCCAGTCAAACATCAACTTTATTGGGGTTTGCTAGGATTGTTGATAATACAGTTGGTTGCAATAATGTTAACATTTTATTGGTGCTACTTTAATGTAGTCCATCGGTAGGTGATTTATTTGCTAATTACCTCCAACATCAAGTTGACAGCGCTTATTGCATTTAGCATTATTGAAAGGTTGATATCTATTAAAAGATATCAGGGTTGTTCTCTTCGGAGGATAATTAAATTATAAAAGTAACATTACTTAATTGGTTGGGAACTATGTCTGTTAAAATCAGAAAGAGTCTTGTAGCAACTGCGTTGGTTGGCGCTTTTGCATTTGCAAGCAGCAATGTGATTGCAGATCCTTTGAATGACGTGCAAAAAGCAGGTCAAACAATTCAAAAGGCTGCTGTTAAGTCTCAAACTAAAATTGACAATGTATACGGTCAAACTCAAGAGCTAATCGCTGAGTACCGTAGCATCGTTGATGAGACTGAACTTATGAAAGTGTACAACGATCACGTAGCACGTTTGGTCGCTGACCAAAATGCATCGATTGAATCGTTCGATCGTCAAATCGCGACTATCGATAACACTAAACAAAACGTTGTGCCTTTGATGTATCGCATGATCGATACGCTTGAGCAATTCATCAAAGCGGACGTTCCATTCAATCTTGAAACGCGCCTAGGCCGTGTTGAAAGACTTCGTGACATTATGGCATCAGCTTCTGTTACTACGTCTGAAAAATTCCGTCAGGTTCTTGAAGCTTACACAGTTGAAACAGCATACAGCTCTGCAGTAACTGCTTCTCAAGGTACGCTGGAAATTGATGGAAAAAACATCAACGTAGATATCGGTCGTTTAGGTCGTATTACTTATGTTGCTCAGTCTTTTGACTTGAAACATGCTTGGGTATGGGATAACAACACTAAACAGTGGAAAGAATTAGGTGAAGAATACCTAAAACCTGTTAAAGAAGTGATCCGCATGGCACGTAAGCAAGCGACACTAGAACTTGTTAAACTACCAATCTTTGGCGCGGAGTAATCAATAATGAAGAAACTATTTAAAGGTTTTGCTGTTGCAGCAGTACTATCTGTTTCTGCAGGTACCGCGCTTAACGCACACGCAAACACTGACGCTTTAGACAAAATTCTTGAGCAAGTTAAGCAAGAGCGTATCTCTGAAGGTAAAATCAACAAGCAACGTGAGCAAGAGTTCTTATCAGAGCGTGCTGACAAGCAATCTTTACTTAATAAAGCGAAAAGCCAACTAGCTGCTGAAAAAGCACGTGGTGACTCTTTAGCTAAGCAATATGCACAAAATGAAAATACTTTAGCGGAAAAAGAGCAAGCTCTTCAAAATGCTCAAGGTACGTTAGGTGAGATGTTTGGTGTTGTTCGTCGTGCAGCGCAAGACGCTATTGGTTCAATTGAAGCATCTTTAGTTAGTGCTGAAAAGCCAGGCCGTGCTGAAGTACTTCGTTCACTAGCAGCCGCTAAAGAACTTCCAACAGTTCGTGAGTTAGAAGAGCTTTGGATTTCACTTCAAACAGAAATGACAGAGTCAGCAAAAGTTTCTACTTTTGAATCTGAAGTTGCTGGTCTTGACGGAAACACTGCGGTTAAGAAAATCACTCGTATTGGTAACTTTAACTTAGTTGCTGACGAAGGTTACTTAATCTATTCACCAGAAACAAAGTCTATACAGCCTTTAGGTAAACAACCTGATAGCTACATTTTAGATGGTATTTCAAACCTAGAAGCAACGTCTTCTGATAGCTACGCGGGCGTTTACATTGACCCTACACGCGGTGCTATCTTACGTATTAATACGCAGAAGAAAACGTTAATGGAATACTACGAGCAAGGTGCTGAAGTTGGTTACATCATCACTGTATTACTTGCTGTAGGTCTATTAATCTTCTTAGTTCGTTTCATTGACTTAGCGCTTACTACTTCTAAGATCAAATCACAACTTAAGAACTTGTCTACACCGAATACAAACAACCCACTGGGTCGTATTCTTAAAGTGTATCATGACAACAAGTCTCAAGATGTTGAAAACCTTGAACTTAAACTTGATGAAGCGATTCTACGTGAAACTCCACGTGTTGAAGCTGGTATTAACATCATCAAAATCCTTGCTGCTATCGCACCATTACTAGGTCTACTAGGTACAGTAATCGGTATGATTTTAACGTTCCAAACAATCACATTGTTCGGTACGGGCGATCCGAAGATCATGGCTGGTAACATCTCTCTAGCACTTGTAACTACAGCGCTAGGTCTAATTGCAGCACTACCACTTATCCTACTTCACTCTATTGTTGCAGGTCGTAGTAAGTCGGTATTACATATCCTTGATGAGCAAAGCGCTGGTATCATCGCTACTCACGCGGAGAAGGAGAAAGCCTAATGCTAGTCCTGATGGAGATATGGGAATCTATCAGGGATTTTGTTGGCACAGGCGGCCAGGTTTTATACGTGGTCGCGATAGCACTCTTTCTGATGTGGGTTTTAATGATTGAGCGCTATTGGTTCTTACTTGCAGAGTTTCCTCGTTTAACGAAGGATATTGTTGCTAAGTGGGATGCCCGCCAAGACACTACGTCTTGGTACGCACACAGAATCCGTGAAGCATGGATTTCTGAAGCGTCTGAAAAATTAGATCAGCGTATGTTGTTGATTAAAACATTAGTAGCTGTTTGTCCTTTAATAGGCTTACTTGGAACTGTAACGGGTATGATCGCGGTTTTTGAAACCATGGCAACCCAAGGTACTGGTAATGCACGTTTAATGGCATCAGGTATTTCAATGGCAACAATCCCAACAATGGCTGGAATGGTTGCGGCACTATCTGGAGTTTTCTTTAGCTCACGCCTTGAGGCAAGAGCGAGAATGGTGAAAGCCAAACTTGTAGATAGCATGCCTCATCACTAGAGAGAGAATTAAATATGGCACGTAAACAACGTTTTCGTGAAGAAGAAGAAGCAGCGGTAGATATGACACCAATGCTTGACATCGTATTTATCATGCTTATTTTCTTTATCGTAACTACATCGTTCGTTAAAGAGGCTGGTATCGAGGTCAATAAACCTAAAGCTGCCCAAGCTACGAAGCAAAAAAATGCTAACATTTTTATTGCTATACGTAGTGATGGCGCAATCTGGATTGATAAGCAGCAAGTTGACGTTGAACGTGTTTCAGCGAAGATTGAAAGCTTATTAGCAGAACAACCTACAGACGTTGTAATTTTGCAAGCTGATAAAGAAGCAAAACATGGCACAGTGGTTAAAGTTATGGACCAGATTAAAGCGACGGGCGATAACCTAAGAATTTCAATAGCTGGAGATCAGTAATGATTCGTTTTCTGTTTTCACTGATTGCAGGTGGGGCAGTTACTTTCGGCTTGTTCTACTTCATGGCTTACCTCATCTCTGGTGGGGCTGACCGTAATACGGAACAAAAAGAGCAGATCATAGTCGAAATAATGACGAATCCGCCTGAATCTAAGGTGCAGGAGAGGAAGCGTGTACCGCCTCCGCCTCCGCCACCGCCAAAGCAGCCGCCTAAACCGCAGCCGCCACAGCCGGATACTAATCCTAACCCAGGTGCAATGTCATTTAACATGCCAAGCATCGACGTAGGGAGTTCTGCTGGTGGACTAAGTGGTCCGGGTGCATTTGGACGAGATGGTGATGCGACACCTATCGTTCGTATTGAACCAAAATATCCAACGCAAGCAGCGCGTGATGGTAAAGAGGGTTGGGTACAACTTTCGTTCACAATTGATGAGTTAGGTGGGGTTATTGACGTTGATGTAATCGACGCAGAGCCTAAACGTATCTTTGACCGTGAAGCTAAACGTGCACTTCGTAAGTGGAAATACCGTCCTAAAATCATTGACGGTAAACCACAAAAACAAGTTGGTTTACAAGTTCAATTAGACTTTAAACTTAACCAAGGCTAAGGAGGCGAGTAATGAGAAATTTATCTAAAGTAACTGCTCTTGCAATTCTTATGTCTGTGTCAGGTGCAACGTTAAGTTCATCTGTATTAGCGGCGCCAGATTACGCAAAAATTGAAGAGCGTAAGAAAGCAAAAACTAAGATCATGGGCGAGCGTACTGGTAAAAAAGTAATTAAAGCGTTTGACTTGTATAACGAAGAAAAAGTTGACGAAGCGATTGTATTGCTGAGAGAGATTGACCCTTCAGATGAGTTTGATAAAGCGACTGTAAATCGTTACTTAGGTAGCATGTACGCGCAGAAAGAAAACTACGCTGATGCAATCAAATACAGCAAGCTAGCAGTAGCGCCTGATATTTTGAACTTTGCAGACCACGAACAAACACTTAAGTTATTAGGTGACTTGTACGCGGGTACTGAAAAATACAAAGAAGCAAAAAAAGCATACACAGCATGGATGGACTTCACAGGTGAGGAAGATCCAACTGTATATACTCGTATTGCACAAGCTAACTTTCAGCTAGAGCAATTCAGTGATGTTTTTGAGCCTGCTAACAAAGCAATAGCGCTTCAAAAAGAGCCTAACAAAGGCCCTTACCAGCTTAAACTTGGTGCATACTTTGAAACTAAAGATTATGCAAACATGGTTAAAGTGGGTGAAGAAATTGTTAAAGTTTGGCCTGATGATAAAAAAGCTTGGGTTGGTTTAGGTAAATACTACCTACAAACCGAAGAATATCAAAAAGGCCTTGCAACAATGGAAGTGGCTTTCAAAAACGGTTACTTTGAAAACGAAGTTGAATATAAAGTACTTGCTAACTTTTATTCTTTAAATGAAATTCCTTACAAAGCAGCTGTAACGCTTGAAAAGGCAATTAAAGAAGAAAAAGTTAAACGTACTAAGCAAAATGTCAACGCGGTTGCAAGTAACTATCATCGCTCTAAAGATATAGAGAAAGCTGCTAAGTATTATGAAGAAGCTGCTAAATTTGATGACGACGCTGAGCTTTACCGCAAAGCAGGTTCATTACTTTTACAATCTGAGAAGTTTAGTGCTGCCGTTGTTCGCTTGAACAAGGCGTTAGAGCTTGGCTCTGACAAAAAAGGGACTATTTATTCAGATTTAGCTGAAGCGTATTACTACCAAGGCAAGTATAAGCAAGCTTATGCTGCTATTGTGAAAGCTATGGATGACCCACGCACACGTAAGTTTGCAAAAGGTTGGTCTACCTACATTAAAGATAAAGCCGCTCGCAACGGTGTTAAAATTTAATATTAGCTAACATTAGCAACTTTTAAAAAGCCCCTCTGGGGCTTTTTTTATTAGGATTACTATGTATAAAACGTTTTTTGTATCATTGTTATTGTGTGCGCTTCTGATTGGCTGTACTGATAAGAGTGATAGTTTTAGTTCTTTTGATGAGGCACGAAGCGCCTTAAAGTCTTTAAATACTGCGTTGGTATTAGAAGAGGGAACAAATAATAAAAAATTTACAGATGAAAATATCGTTTATTCGAACGAATATCTTGATAAACGTCATGCTATTTATCAGCAATTGATGACAATGAAGTTAACACCTAATCAAATTACCCAAGTTAATTATTTGGTTATTGCAGAACGATTTCCTGAGCGTTTTTTCCCTTGGCCAGCCCAAGTAGACGTTCTTCATAATTTGAGCTTATTTAACCGTTCAGCTGGCACCGTTGAGCAGACTATTAGCTGGCTGAAATTTTTACAAGCTAAGTTAGACATTGCAATGCAAAGTAATCTAAAACTAAATAAGTTAGAGTATTCTTTACTACAGGGATATGTAGCGCAAGCTATTAAAAGCAAGGCTACACAAGGTGCAATTAAAAGCCACATCAGGGCTTTTTCTAACTATTTGGATAATTATAAGCCCAGAGGGAGTGTTGGTTTAAGAGGGCTTTCTAATGGTTCAGAGTGGTATCAGAGTAAACTCAATTATTATGGCAACGCAGTTAACTCGCCTTTAGAGTGGGTTGTTATTATTAACGAAAAACTTAAAGTTCTGGAAAGTGCAGTTATTAATGCCAAATTTGCACAAAATCATACTAAATCGTTTGTTGTGCAGTATTTATCTGAAGAGCCATTGATTAATGGACTTGACTGGCAAGCACATTACTTAGACTTGCCTGCTATGGCTAGCAAAGCAAAATTGTTTAATAAGGATAAGTTGCTCATGCTTGCAATGATGGAAACAGATATAGGTATTCATTACCACGCATGGACGATTGCTCAGGCCAAAGTTAATTTATCAAAGCGTCTTAAAGTGTCAGAACAAACCGCGCAATACTTAGTTGAAGATATTATTCTTTATCCAGGTCAATCGTTTAGTTTTTGTGGACAGGTTTGTCATTAATCTAGGGTTTTTTTATCTGCCGAGACTTTTGGTAAGGCAAAGCCTTGGGTGCAGATACTTGGACTTATCATTTAATGGGTAATTACGCAGCGTATATTTAAACATTGATTGCTTTTTTTAGTCTGCCCTAGGGCAGCTTATTATTAGTTGCCTTTAGTCAAATTAGTTAAGTGGCATGAGTAGGGTACAGAGGTTTTACTTTGCCTATAGACCAATAAATTTCGTACCCCGGTGAAACAAATTTTAAGCTCAAAAGCTCAGCAGGCACCAACTAAAGAGGGTTATAGCTTATGACTTTCAAAAATTAGTTAGATGTCCGTTTAATCTCGCACGTTGTGCAACGTTGTGTTGCTGGGTCTTTTTGAAGCAACGCCGTTGCGATTTTTTCTTCACAATCACAACAGTAGCCGTACTGACCTATATCAATTTGACTCACTGCGGCCTCTAGCATAGTCATACGGTTAATTAAGTTAGCATACTCAGGGCCGAGCTTTTTTGCCGCAAGGTCTAACCATTCATTATTTGCTGTATTTTTTAATGTTGTTATTAAACCTTGGTGGGCCGGATGAGACGATTTAGAAAGCATAACAAGTATGTTTGATTTAACTTGTGTTAGTTCATCATGTAAGCGCTTTTGGTGGTTCATTATCAGTATAACCTTTTTACATTAACTGCTCGTTATACTGTTATTATCTAATTGATTTTAATTAACTGTCATGATTTGAATCAAGTTGTGGTGCCTTTGCATATTTTTTTAATACTGCAGATACGTCTTCTTTGGTTTTTAACCTACGAATTTCATCAAACAATGTTATTGCCTGCGGGTATTGACGCTTTAAATAACCTAGCCATTGTTTAGTTCTAGATGAAAAATATTTTTCATCTTTAGCTGGATCATGATGAATAGCTGAGTGTATTAAGTGATAAAGAACATGCTCCCATTCTAAACCCTCGTAGTGCTCATTGTTGACATGTGCCTTTATTTTTTTTGCTAAATCAGGATGAGATAGGGCGCCTCTGCCAAGCATTAAGTCGTTACAACCGCTTCTTTTTTGGCATAGCATTGCGTCTTCAACTTGCCATATTTCACCATTAGCAACTACGGCAATATTTTTACCTTTTATTATAGGCGGTATCTTTTCCCAATATGCTGGCGGGTTGTATCCATCGCGTTTTGTTCTTGCATGAATTGCTACGCTATTAGCGCCAGCACTTACAACCGCATCAATAATTTCTTGGCTGTTACTGTCGTCATCAAAGCCTAAACGTATCTTTGCACTGACTTCATGTTTTGAATCTACCGCATCTCTAACCGCTTTAATTATGATATACATATGCTCGGGATCTTTAAGCAAAACGGCACCACCGCGGCTACGGTTAACCGTTTTCGCAGGACATCCAAAATTAAGGTCAACACCATGGGAACCCAAATCAATCGCTCTGACTGCGTTTTCAGCTAATGGATTAGCTTCTTGTCCAAGCAATTGTATACGCACCGGCGTGCCTGCTCGGGTATAGCCATTATTATTTAGTTCAGGGCAGTATCGATAAAATACTTTTTCAGGTAAACGTGCTTGAACAACTCTTACAAATTCGGTCACGCATAAATCAAACCCACCGAGGTCAGTTAACAATTGGCGCATTTTAAAATCTACAACACCTTCCATAGGTGCTAAAACAAGTTTCATAAAGCGATTATATTTTAAAAATAAGGCGCTTAGTTTACCTGTAAATTGCGTATTGATAAATCTGTAATTGTTACTCATAGTTAAAGCGATAACGCATGATGCAAATTTTTTTGATTAAATAAAATAAAAATGAAAGTTTTTATTTCATCACAGGTCTACTTAAGCATATACGCAATTTAAAACGATATTTACATTGCGAAGACTTACACATTGAGTATAGAGAGCAAATATAATGAATACAGTAAAAAATAATACAATCGCATTAACATTAGGTGCAGTAGTCGTGGGTTCTGCGAGTTTTGTATCTGCTGATGTACAAGCAAACCCGTTTGAATTTCAGCAACTTGTTTCTGGTTATCAATTAGATGCTGCCGAAGGAAAATGCGGCGAAGGTAAATGTGGCGGCGACGCAAAAAGTAAAAAAGAAGGCAAGTGCGGCGAAGGTAAATGTGGCGGCGACGCAAAAGGTAAAAAAGAAGGCAAGTGCGGCGAAGGTAAATGTGGCGGCGACGCAAAAGGTAAAAAAGAAGGTAAGTGCGGCGAAGGTAAATGTGGCGGCGACGCAAAAGGTAAAAAAGAAGGCAAGTGCGGCGAAGGTAAATGTGGCGGTGACGCAAAAGGTAAAAAAGAAGGCAAGTGCGGCGAAGGTAAATGTGGTGGCAACGCAAAAGGTAAAAAAGAAGGCAAGTGTGGCGAAGGTAAATGTGGTGGCCGTTAATTTCTTAATTTAATTAAGTTATGCTAAAGGGCCAATGGCCCTTTTTTGTTAATATAAGAGGCACTTATGACACAAATGCATAGTACTGAATTTGGAATGGTCGGCCTAGGTTTGCGCCGCGAGATGCTAGATGAGTTATTAGAACACGTTCCACAACCAATTGATTTTCTGGAAGTTGCGCCTGAAAACTGGCTAAAACTGGGCGGCCGATTTAAAAAGCAATTTAAAACATTAACCGATGCTAATAATTTTGTGTGTCATGGCTTGTCTTTGTCAATTGGTTCGCCAGAGCCGCTTGATATTGAGTTTATTAAATCGTTAAAAGTTTTTTTTGATCAGCACAACATTAAAATGTTTAGTGAGCATTTGAGTTATTGTTCTGGACAAGGCCATATGTATGATCTAATGCCTATCCCTTTTACAGAAGAGGCAATTGCGCACGTTGTGCCCCGAATTAAGCAAGTACAAGACATGCTTGAACGACCTATTGCGATGGAAAATGTATCTTATTACGGTGCGCCAGGCCAAGAGTTAACTGAACTTGAATTTACTACTGAAATTTTAGATCAAGCAGATTGCAAATTATTGCTTGATGTAAATAACATCTATGTTAACTCGATAAATCATGGTTATGACGCAAATACTTTTTTAGCCGGCTTACCTACAAAGCGAATAGCTTACGGGCATGTTGCGGGGCATTATAATGAGGCTGACGACTTAATTGTCGATACCCATGGCGCTGATGTGATTGATCCCGTATGGGAGCTGCTCGATAAAGCGTATAGCGTTCATGGTGTATTTGCGACTCTCCTCGAGCGTGACTTTAATATTCCTTCAATGCATGTATTAACTAAAGAGCTTGATATTATTTATCAATTACAACAAAAGCATTTGAATTATGGGCGTTCAAAAAAACATGCTTAAAGCGAATTTTAATTAAGCAGTGGGTATTCAGCTATGAGCTTTACAGATGTACAAAATGAATTTATGGCGCACATACGTGAGCCAAAAAAAAATAAAAAGCCAACTGATATTGAAGATAGACGTATGGCTATATATCGCGACCTGTTCTTTAATAATATTGAAGGATTCATTTCTTCTGGATATCCGGTCTTAAAAACCCTCTACAGTGACAAACAGTGGAAAAAGCTGATCAGGCAGTTTTTCAGTGAATATGATTGTCAATCACCCTATTTTTTAGATATTGCAGGGGAGTTTATTCATTACTTATCCGGTAATTATAAAATGAAAAACTATGATCCTGCTTTTATGTTAGAGCTTGCGCATTATGAATGGATAGAGCTTGACGTCTCAATAGCAAACGAAGACCCTAACGAGAAAAAACTACAACAAACAGCTTTAACTAAAAGTCCATTATTTTTATCAAGCTTAGCGAGAAATTTGAGTTACCAATTTCCAGTGCAAACTATTAGCGCTCAAGTCCGGCCAAAAGCGCCATCGGTTGTACCTAACTATTTTGTTGTTTATAGAGATGAAGAAGACGATGTACAATTTTTAGCAACCAATGCAATGACGGCTTTATTACTCTCTATCATTGAAAGCGTTGAAGGCATTACATTTGATAACCTCTGCCAACAGGTGATTATGCAGGCTCCTCAGTTTAACGAAGAGCAAATAACACAAGGGGCGCTTGTGACACTAAATGCGCTGATTGAACGCGGTGTAATCGTGACAAAAAATCAAGATTAAGGCCTTTATTGATGTTTTTACATCGTCTATCATGGCAGCCTTATTTATCGTGCTTAATAAAAGGTTGTACCATGTCAGATGATAAAGATTTTAAAGATCCGTTTAACGCTACTTATTTTATTGCTTTTCTAGCGGTATTTGCAGGTATTGGTTGTTTAAATGCAATTTTAGGTTGGATCACTAGCTTAACCTAAAACGTATTCATAGTTTAAGGCTGTTGTTAGCATCAGCCTTGATGCTTTGCTTTTCTATCCTCTATAACTATTCAATATTTTCGTTAAAGTCACAGCAAACTCGCAATTAAAGTTCACTTAAGGTTATAATCACCAGCTTTGTAATATCAACCATTGAGCAGTAAAACTTATGACTCAAGTAACACCAGCAATTATTAAAAACAGCATTGCAACAATTGCTGATTATCCTAAAGCGGGCATTATGTTTCGCGATGTAACTACATTAATGGCCAACCCTGAAGCGTTTAAGGCTACTATTGATGCGTTTATAGCCGAATATAAAGACCAAGGTTTTACAAAAATTATTGGCACAGAATCACGTGGCTTTATTTTTGGTGCGCCTTTATCTTATGCTTTAGGTATTCCTTTTATTCCAGTGCGTAAGCCTGGCAAATTACCGCGCGAAGTTATTCGCCAAGATTACCTGTTAGAATACGGTGAAGACACGCTAGAACTTCATGTTGATGCAATTGTACCCGGTGACAAAGTACTTCTTGTTGATGACCTTCTAGCCACTGGCGGTACTATTGAAGCGACTGCTAAACTAGTTAATAAGTTAGGCGGTGAGGCTACTGATGCAGCATTTGTTGTATCACTGCCTGAATTAGGTGGCGAACAACGCATTGAAAAAATGGGTATCAAAATCTTAAAGTTGGTTGAATTCGAAGGCGAATAATCGATGAGTTATCAGGTTCTAGCGAGAAAATGGCGTCCACAAACCTTTCATGAATTGGTTGGGCAGTCTCATGTTAAACAAGCGCTTGTAAACGCGCTGACACAAAATAGACTGCATCACGCGTATTTATTCACTGGAACCCGAGGTGTTGGTAAAACAACTATTGCGCGTATTTTTGCAAAAAGCTTAAATTGCGACGAAGGTATTTCGGCATCTCCTTGTGGACAATGTAGCAGCTGTACAGATATTGAAGCTGGGCGCTACATTGACTTACTAGAAATTGATGCTGCCTCTCGTACTAAAGTAGAAGATACGCGTGAAATACTTGATAATGTTCAATACGCACCTACGCGCGGGCGTTACAAAGTATACCTAATAGATGAAGTTCACATGCTTTCAAAGCATAGTTTTAATGCGCTTTTAAAAACGCTCGAAGAACCGCCAGAGCATGTGAAGTTTTTACTTGCAACAACCGATCCCCAAAAGTTACCCGTCACTATTTTATCGCGATGTCTACAGTTTAATCTAAACGCTTTGTCGCAAAGTGAAATTAAAACACAGCTCCAACACGTATTAACGCAAGAGCAACTTAGCTTTGATAACGATGCACTTAGCATTATTGCAAAAGCTGCTGATGGCAGTATGCGCGATGCACTTAGCTTAACCGATCAAGCTATAGCACAAACGAATGGTGATATTAATAATCAAGCGGTTCAAGCAATGCTTGGTTTAATGGATACACACTACAGCCAAAGTTTATTAGCGGCATTGCTGAGCCAAGATGGCGCTGCGATGATGAGCGAAATAGCCAATGTGGCGAGCAAAAATCCAAATTATATAGCGTTACTTGATGATTTAATTTCATTAACGCATTTAATTCAGCTTACCCAACTAGTGCCTCAAGCCGCTGGGCTTGATGAAACCAATGCTGATTACATAAAACACGTCGCAGAGCACACCAGTGCACAGCAAGTTCAGGTTTATTACCAGTTACTGTTAAATGGTAAAAAAGATTTACAATGGGCCCCTGAGCCACGTTTAGGTTTTGAAATGATCTTACTGAGGTTGCTTGCATTTCAACCAGCAGGAAACGACACTCAGCAGAGCGCGATAAATACGCCTCAATCATCGGTAAGTGATACTGAAAGCCGAGCTAATGCACTGCGTGATATTTTAAGTAAAAAAAAACCTGAAAACATTAATAACCCTGCTAAACACAGTGACATAAGTAATGTACAGCAATCAGCCGAAAAATCGGTTGTAACTATCGATCAGCAAGAGGAAGTGACACCGAGTGTCATCGACAGGCCTGTTGATTCTGAGCAAGTAGAGCATTTACAGGTTAAAACTGAAAAGGCTCAAACTGAAGCGAGCCAAAACACGCCTAAAGAGCAATTAAGCGACGATCAAGCACAGCGTAACAGCGAAAATGAAGCTTACATGCAGCACAGTGATGTGGAGCAAACATTATCTGCACAATTTGATGACGTAATGAGCAGCGCGCTAGACCAAGGCTTTAATCCTCACATTCACAGTGATCAGCAGGTAAACCAATCACCTCAAAGCGCATCGCAACAGGTTGAATCGCAAAGCGAACAATCATCTACCGATTCATCTTCACTGCATGATAAAGAGTCTCAGGCACAATCAGCCATTGCGCGAATCTTACGTGACAGAAATATATCAGGTTCAGGGCGGTTATCGGGACATAACATAGCTCAGCCACCAGTTCCTAAAAAACCAGAAATTGACACTAGCGAGCAAAGTATTAGGCCGGTAAGTTCGCCAATTGCACAGCAAAGCGAAGCCAATAATAAAGATAGACAAAGCCATTTTGATAATACAGAACAACAAATCCCTTCGCCTCCAACGGGATCTGCTAACCCACCGCCGTGGGATAACTTCAATACAAGCGAGCATGAAAAAAAGCCTGAGCTCCCTGTTAGCGGGAGCCAAGTACAACGCCCAAGTGTAGTCGCTACAAACGCACAGAAAGTTGATTTTAAAGCTAAGCATCAAACAATCACTGAAAATTTAGCGCCTGAATTATTGGAGCAAATTAATCCTCAAAGTGTGCCAACTCCAGCTCCGCAAGAGGAAAGTATTCCAGTCCCCGACGATTTTCAAAGTCCAATAAGTGAAATAAAGTTTGCTCATCAGCAAGATGAGTGGGCTTATTTGATAAAACGCATGGGGCTGGGCGGACGAATGCGCCAATTTGCGCTGCATTCAATTTTTACAAAGCAGGGAAGTAATTTACATATAGATGTTGATGAGTCGCAAAGACATCTCGATACTCCCATGCTTCGTCAAAAACTTGATGCCGCACTATCGAGTATTTACGATCACAATGTATCGCTGAGTATAAACTTTGCTCAAGGAGTTATCGATTCGCCTTACTTAATTCAGCAAAAAATAGATGCAGGGCGTCATCAGCAAGCAATTGATGTGATCACTAGCGACGAAAATATAGTACAATTTCAACAACTATTTAGTGCCGAAATTGACGAAAACAGTATTCAGGCATTGTAATTCTATACAATCGCCCTTATCTTCATGACAATTAAAGATTAAAAGAAAGAGAGAAAATTATGTTTAAAGGTGGAATGGGTAACATGATGAAGCAAGCGCAGCAAATGCAAGAGCGCATGCAAAAAGCCCAAGACGAAATTGCAACAATGGAAGTTGTTGGTGAAGCGGGTGCAGGCTTAGTTAAAGTAACCATGCTTGGTAACCACAATGTTCGTCGCGTTGAGCTTGATGAAAGCCTAATGGAAGACGACAAAGACATGATTGAAGACTTACTTGCAGCAGCGTGTAATGATGCTGTGCGCCGTGTGGCTGAAGAAACACAAGAGCGTATGAGCAAAGTAACTGGCGGTATGCAATTACCACCAGGTATGAAAATGCCGTTCTAAATAATAATGCAACTTTCAGATAGTTTAAACCAGCTTATTGAAGCATTACGTTGCCAGCCAGGTATTGGCCCTAAGTCTGCACAACGCATTGCATTTCACTTGCTTGAACGAGATCGTAAAGGCGGTGCGCAATTGGGTAACGCATTAACAAAAGCAATGACAGCCATAGGCCACTGCCAGTCTTGCCGTACCTTTTGTGAGCAACCACAATGTGATATTTGTTTAAGCACAAAACGCCAAGACAGCGGTATTTTGTGTGTCGTTGAGTCGCCTACTGATGTGCTTGCCATAGAGCAAACCGGTCAGTATTTAGGTTTATATTTTGTGCTTATGGGGCATTTATCACCGATTGATGGCATTGGCCCTAAAGAAATAGGCTTGGATGTTTTAGAGCAAAAACTTTCTCAAGGCGGCATTAACGAGGTAATATTAGCAACTAACCCAAGTGTTGAAGGCGAGACTACAGCCCACTACATTGCTCAGCTTTGTCATAAAAACAATGTGGGAGCATCGCGAATAGCACATGGTATTCCTGTTGGTGGTGAACTTGATTTAGTTGATGGTAGAACCCTAATGCATGCTTTTAGTGGTCGCCGCGTGGTCACGCAAGAGTAGCTCAACTAAGTAACTGTTTGAAATAATATTTAAAAGCCTACGTAATTAATTTATGTAGGCTTTTTGGTTTTTAAGGTAAGCTGGTTAAAATAGTATGCGGTTATACCAATCCGCAATAATACCTAATCAAGTTGCGGGGCTAAACGTGTCGCTACCGGCGTTAAAGAATTCTCATTTAGAACAACTAAATAGCGATTTTTTACCTCGCTATCAACACGTTTTTCCAGCCTCAAAATAGATCACTTAATTAAGCGAATTGGTATTACATTTACGGTTAAGTAATTAAAGCTTTACTTAAAAAAAGTATACTTAGGCTTAAGGTTAAAAAGTAAGGATCACGATGAAGACACATTCAAAAAATCAAAGCGGTTTACTCAATAGTAAACGGTTTTTACCTCTGTTTATTACTCAGTTTTTCTCTGCCGTTAACGACAATGTATATAAACAATCGGTCCTTATTTTATTAGTTTTTCAAGCCGCCACGCTTGCCGATGGCGCGCTCTATTCTAACATTGCTGCCGGGTTATTTATTTTACCGTTTTTTTTATTTTCGGGTATGGCAGGGCAGCTTGCTGAAAAAACAGAGAAATCAAAATTAATCAGGTGTGTAAAACTGTGCGAAATACCTATTATGGTTGTGGGTGCACTATCAATTTATACCCAGTCCATATGGCTTATGCTCACAACCATATTTTTTATGGGGTTTCAAAGTACGTTCTTTGGACCCTTAAAATACTCTATTTTACCTCAGCACGTTGGACCAGACGAGTTAACAAAAGCGAATGGCTTAGTTGAATCGGGCACCTTTGTTGCTATTTTACTAGGGACCATTTTTGGCACTTATTACATTACGCAAAACGTAGGCCCTGCAATTATTAGTATTGCTGTACTTGTGCTCGCTGTAATGGGGTATTTAAGTAGCCGCTTTATTCCTATAAGTGCAGCCAATGAACCTAATTTAGCGTTTACTTACAATATATATGCTTCTACAAAAAATGTGTTTTCAGCCCTTAATTCACAAACAGAGTCTGTGGGCAAATCAGTATTAGGAATAAGCTGGTTTTGGCTAATTGGCGCCATAGTGTTAACCACATTGCCAAACTATGTTAAGCACGTTATGGGTGGGAATGAATTGGTGGTTACGAGTGCGCTGGTAGTGTTTTCGTTAAGTATCGCTGTAGGTTCTTTATTATGTGAAAAGCTGTCGCGTTCGCGAATAGAATTAGGCATTGTGCCTTTCGGCGCCATTTTAATTACTCTATTTTTATACTTACTTAGCCAAGAGCCCGACATTATAAGTTATGGCATTCAAAGCGATGAATTATTAACTTTAAAACAAGTATTAAATACCGGCGATATGCAGTGGCACTTTGTTTGGATGGCAGGCATTGGAATAGCATCAGGCTTTTACACTGTTCCCTTATATGCATTGATACAGCAAAGAACAGAAGAAGCCTGTCGGTCTCGGGTTATTGCAGCTAATAATGTACTTAACGCGTTGTTTATGGTGTGTAGTGCTATTTTAAGTATTGTGACATTGTCTATTTTACAGTGGAGTATTTCGGAGCTACTGCTTTTACTTGCGGGGTTAAATTTACTGATCTCAGTGTATATTTATACCAAAGTACCTGAGTTTTTCTTGCGCTTTATTATTTATATTTTAACTATTTGTATGTATCGCGTGAAAACCAGAGGCGAAATAAACATTCCAGAGCAAGGTGCAGCGGTTATTGTTGCCAACCATGCCAGCTTTGTTGATTGGATGTTTATTTTAGCCGCATCACCAAGGCCAATTCGTTTTATGGTTTTTGCGCCCATTTATTATTCTCCTGCGTTGCATTGGTTATTTAAAATGGCCAAAGCAATTCCCATTGACAGTGAAAAAGCAAACCCTGAAGCCTTTAAAAAAGCGTTTGACGATGTTGCAGAGGCACTTGAACGCGGCGAGCTTGTGGGTATTTTTCCTGAGGGTAAACTAACCGATGATGGCGGCATTGATATGTTTAGAAGAGGCATAGAGCGAATAATTGAGCGAACACCTGTTGCTGTTGTGCCTGTGCATTTAGGTGGGTTATGGGGCAGTATGTTTAGCCGTAAAACTAAGTGGCAATTACCCCGCTTGAAGTGGTCGTTAGTATCGGTGTCAGTTGGCGAGCCTGTTGCAGCAAATAAAGTAAAAGCTGATAACCTGCGCGAACGTGTACTTGATTTAAAACAACTTCATTCTAAAAATAACGATTAACAGGCATGAATAGTAGCCAATCAACCCTTATTATCGACAATTTTATAGCGCCAAAATGTATAGATACGCTTAGTATTTTGTATGAAGATGACGATATTTTAGTTATTAATAAGCCCAGTGGGTTGCTGAGTTTATCAGGGAAAAATCCAATAAACTGGGATTCAGTACATTATCGCTTAGTGAATGGGCAAAAAGGCGTAACGCCAGCCTTTTCAAACGCTAAGCTAGTACATAGGTTAGACTTTGGTACCTCGGGAATAATGCTTGTAAGCCTAAACGATTTGGCGTCAAAGCGCTTAAATAAACAGTTTCAACTACGTAATGTAGAAAAGCACTATGTGGCAATGCTAGAGGGATGTATTAGCGCTGCTGCAGGGCAAATTGATGCCCCTATTGCTAAAGATAAACAACTATTTCCGCGCGTAAAAATTTGCAAACTAGAGGGAAAGCCAGCGGTTACCGAGTTTAAGGTTATAGAGCGCCTTGCCAACCCCAATAGAACGTATATACATTTTACCCCTATAACTGGGCGTACCCATCAGCTACGTATTCACAGTCATTTTATAGGCCACCCCATTTTAGGATGTGACTTGTATAAGAGTGCGCAAAGTGAAAAACTATCAAAACGGTTACAGTTACATGCGAGCGATCTGTTTTTTGATCATCCAATTACACATCAAGCAATCCATATACATTGCCCAAGCCCATTTTAGTGTGAATTAACATTACATTTTTATTTTTTAATTTTTTCCCTTGAAGTTCTATTAGCTCCCCCCATATTAAGTGCATAACGCAGACACTTTGCTAATTGGAGATATATAAATGACTGCAGCACAAAAAGAAACATTAGGCTTTCAAACAGAAGTAAAACAACTATTAAACTTAATGATTCATTCTCTTTATTCAAATAAAGAGATCTTTTTACGTGAGCTTGTATCAAACGCATCAGATGCAGCCGACAAGTTACGTTTTTTAGCGCTTTCAAATGGTGATCTTTACCAAGGCGATGCAGACCTACGCGTTCGTATTAGTGCAGATAAAGAGGCCAATACCGTCACTATTTCAGATAACGGCATCGGTATGACCCGTGAAGAAGTTATCAACTCTTTAGGTACTATTGCAAAATCGGGCACCGCTGAGTTTTTCAAAAACTTAACGGGCGATCAAAGCAAAGATTCACAACTTATTGGTCAGTTTGGTGTTGGTTTTTATTCTGCATTTATTGTTGCTGATTTAGTGACTGTTCGCACACGCAAAGCTGGCGAAACAACTGCCTATGAGTGGGAGTCACAAGGTGAAGGCGAGTACACGCTGCAAGAAATTGAAAAAGAAGGCCGTGGTACCGAAATTATTTTACACCTTCGTGATGACGAAAAAGAATTTGCTGACGAATTCCGCCTACGTAGTATTGTGACTAAATACTCGGATCATATTTCTACGCCTGTACAAATGTACAAAGCAGAAGTACCAGAATCTGAAGGCGAAGATGGCGAAAAAATTCCAGCAGTACCGGGTGAGTGGGAAAGCATTAACCGCGCAACCGCATTATGGACACGTGATAAGTCTGAGCTTTCTGATGAAGAATACAAAGAGTTTTATAAGCATGTAAGCCATGATTGGGAAGATCCACTTAGCTGGGCACATAATAAAGTTGAAGGTAAAACAGAGTACACCAGCCTTTTATATATCCCTAAAAAAGCCCCTTTCGACTTATGGAACCGTGAACGCCAAAGTGGTTTAAAACTTTACGTACAACGTGTATTTGTAATGGATGATGCTGAGCAGTTTATGCCAAGCTACTTACGTTTTGTAAAAGGCTTATTAGACTCAAACGATTTACCATTGAACGTATCGCGTGAAATTTTACAAGATAACAAAGTAACGCAAGCGATTCGTAAAGGGTGTACCTCGCGTATTATTAAAATGCTTGAGCGTATGGCGAAAAACAAAGCTGACGATTACCAAGTATTTTGGAATGAGTTTGGCCAGGTAATGAAGGAAGGTCCAGCGGAAGACGCAGCAAATAAAGAAGCGATTTGTAAGCTACTTCGCTTTTCTTCAACTCATACTGATTCGCAAACGCAAGATGTGTCGCTTGAACAATATGTTGAGCGTATGAACGAAGGCCAAGACAAAATATACTACGTGGTAGCTGATACCTTTACAGCCGCTAAAAACTCGCCGCATTTAGAGATTTTCCGCAAGAAAGGAATCGAAGTATTATTACTAAGTGACCGTGTTGACGAGTGGATGATGAGCCACCTAACTGAGTTTGCAGATAAGCAACTACAGTCAATCACACGTGGTGACTTAGACTTGGGCAAGCTTGACGATGAAGAAACTAAGAAAGCCCAAGAAGAGTCTGAAAAAGAGATGGCAGGCTTAGTAGAGCGCATTAAAACAGTGTTAGGTGAAGATGTTAAAGACGTGCGCTTTACGCATCGTTTAACCGATTCTCCAGCCTGTGTTGTAAGTGATGACAACGACATGAGCTCGCAAATGCAAAAGTTAATGGAGTCTGTTGGCCAAGCAGCACCAGAGGCTAAACCTGTGTTTGAATTAAACCCAGAGCACCAACTTGTTAAGCATTTAAATGACGAGCAAGACGAAGATAAATTTTCACAATGGTCTCATGTATTATTAGACCAGGCATTACTTGCAGAGCGCGGAACATTAAAAGATCCAACAGGATTTGTTACACGCCTAAATAAATTAATGTTAGAGTTAAGCAAATAAAAGCATAAATTGTGTACATATTTAAAAAGGAAGCCTAGGCTTCCTTTTTTTATACGCTACAAAGTAGGCAATTAGTATAAGTTGCTTGAGTATCAGCGGCGCTTATGGAAGAATTCAGGCTTTAAAATAAACTCTCATACTAGGGGACAATGATATGCGCATTATTCTTTTGGGCGCGCCGGGTGCAGGTAAAGGCACTCAAGCTCAGTTTTTAATGGACAAGTACGGTATTCCACAAATTTCGACTGGCGATATGCTACGTGCTGCTATTAAAGAAGGCACTCCACTTGGCTTAGAAGCAAAAAAAGTAATGGACGCAGGTCAGCTAATTTCTGACGATATCATTATTGGTTTAGTGAAAGAGCGCATTGCTAAAGCTGATTGCGAAAAAGGGTTTTTACTAGATGGTTTCCCACGTACTATTCCGCAAGCAGATGCAATGAAAGAAAATGGCGTAGTGGTCGATCACGTTATTGAATTTGATGTAGCTGATGAAATTATTGTAGAACGTATGGGCGGACGTCGTGTTCACCCTGGTTCAGGTCGTGTTTACCATGTTGTTTACAACCCACCAAAAGTGGAAGGTAAAGATGATGAGACGGGCGAAGAATTAATTGTTCGCGCCGACGACACTGAAGAAACAGTGCGTAAACGTCTAGGTATTTACCACGAGCAAACGATGCCATTGGTTGATTACTACCAAGCAGAAGCTGCATCGGGTAACACCCAGTACCACAAACTAGACGGTACGCAAGCCGTTGAAGCAGTAAGCCAACAACTAGGTGAGCTGTTAGGCTAAGCCTAATAATAAAAAAACCGCCAGTTGGCGGTTTTTTTTATATAGACACTTATAAAGTTTTAAGTTTTTCTATTACGCTGTCGTATTCGGGCTCGGTCGATAGGTTACTCACCAATTGCTTATAAACCACTTTATGGCTCTTATCGAGTATAAAAATAGAGCGCGTTAGAAGCCCCATATCTTTTATAATCACACCATATTTTTGGCCAAAATCACGCCATACTGAATCAGATAATGTGATAACTTTATCTATGTTCTCTGCTTTACAAAATCGTTTTTGGGCAAACGGTAAATCAGCACTGATAGTCAATATTTCAATACTTGGAAATTGCAGCGCCACTTTTTCGTTAAAATGCTTTGTTTGTAAACTGCACACGCCGGTATCTAAACTTGGTACTACACTAATTAGTACAGCTTGCCCTTTATAATCGTTAAGTGTTACTGGCGTAAAATTGCCATCAACTACTTTAAAGTTAGGAGCGTTATCTCCTATAACTACGCCTTTACCCATTAAAGTAATTGGTTTACCTTGGACCGATACTTTACCTGCATCGAGGGTATTTTCTGGGTAATCGGCTGCAAAAGCAACGGAGCAAAATGCACTCAGCACAAACGCGAGCGAACGAAACATAAGGTATTTCCTTTTAAATTAACGCAATGGGTGACAGTGTATTATACTGCGTATAAGTAACCAAGAGATTATACGTTCTTGCTCAGTAAGAATTAATTATGAGATTTTAAATTGTAAACGGCTGAAACTTTGATTAACATATAGTTACAAAAATATCTTAAATAATAAAAATAAAAAGCCACTATCATTTTTTGATGTTAATACTTGGTTTAAAAATAGAGAGATAGTATGCCAACATCAGTATTAGTATGTGATGATTCCAAATTAGCGAGGCGTCAATTAGCTCGCTCATTGCCGGAAGATTGGGACATAAAAGTTGAGTTTGCAATTAACGGTGTTGATTGTATAAAGCAAATAAAAGCTGTTGAACCAGAAATTCTATTCCTTGACCTTAATATGCCCGAAATGGACGGGTATGAAGTGTTAATGGCAATGAAAGAGTTAGGGTTAAATGTGCTCACCGTTGTGGTGTCTGGAGACATACAACCTAACGCTCATCAGCGTGTACTAGACTTGGGCGCTATCGATTTTATTCAAAAACCTTGCTCACCAGAAAAGCTTGCCGAAATAATAGAGCATCATGGAATTAAAGATAAGGCCATGCGTGAGCGCTTATCTCACTCATTAGGCGAGCAAGTTGACCCTGATGTTAGAGATATTTACCAAGAACTTACAAACGTTGCTATGGGGCAAGCAGGCGACTTGCTTGCAAGATTACTCAATGTGTTTGTTGAATTACCCATTCCAAATGTCAATATTTTAGAGGTGAGCGAACTTGATATGGCGCTTCGCTCCATTGATAATAACGCCTCTACATCTGGTGTGTGCCAAGGCTTTATTGGCGGTGGTGTATCGGGAGAGGCGCTTTTATTATTAAATGATTCCAGTTTTAAAGAAATTGCGTCTTTGATGAACTACGACGGTGTGCTTAACGATAACGTAGAGCTTGAGTTACTGATGGACATTAGTAACATTTTAATTGGTGCTATTTTAACTGGGCTTTCAAAACAACTCGACATGTCGTTTAGTCAAGGCCACCCAATTGTTTTAGGCCAACACAGAGATGTTTCTGAACTTGTAAAAGCAAACAAGTCTCGCTGGCAGCGAACACTTGCAATTGAGATTAGCTACGGCATTGAAAATCACGATATAAACTGTGATTTAATGTTGTTGTTCACCGAAGACTCACTCAAAACTTTGAAATACAAAGTTGCTTACCTATTAGAAGATTAAGTTATGGCTGCTGATTTAGATATGAATGAGATCCATTGGTTAATGGATATGTTTAATACCGTTGATGTGGGTCTGGTCGTTCTTGATAGAGATTATAAAGTATGTGTGTGGAATGGCTTTATGGAAAACCATTCAGGCCTGTTGCCAAGTGCGGTAAAGCATAAAGATTTATTTGATCTGTTTCCTGCAATAGATGAGAAGTGGTTCAGAAGTAAGTCTGAATCTGTATTCGTTTTAAAAAATCGCTCATTTACTATTTGGGAGCAACAGCCTTACATATTTAGATTTAAAAATTACAGGCCTATTACTGGCAAAGCCGAATATATGTATCAAAATGCCACATTTATACCATTGACTAATATTCGTGCTGAAGTGAGTCACTTGTGTATTATTTTGTACGACGTAACCGATATTGCTGTAAATAAAAAAGAATTAGAAGATTTAAACGCACGTTTAGAACAAGTAAGCCAAACAGATAGCCTTACTCAATTGTATAACCGTGGTCATTGGGAATCGACGCTTAAACAGGAGTTTTTGCGGATAAAGCGCAATGGTGGTTCTAGCGCTTTACTGATGTTTGATATAGACAGGTTTAAAGTCGTTAATGATGAATATGGCCATACCTGTGGTGACGAAGCATTGCGCCACTTGTCAAAGTTATTAAAAACAACATTGCGAGAAACAGATATTGCAGGAAGATACGGTGGTGAGGAGTTTGTTGTAACCTTACTTGATACTGACGAGAAGGGGGCCGAGATTTTCGCTGAACGCTTAAGGGTATTAATTGAGCAAAGTCCTGTTTTATACAAACAACTTGAAGTGAAAGTGACCGTGAGTATTGGTTTTGCTTGTTTTAGTAATGAGTTCAAGGACCATGAGCGCTGGATAGAAGCTGCAGATAAAGCCATGTATCAATCTAAAAAGAATGGGCGAAATAAAGTCACCGCCTATGCTGATATGAAAAATGACGCTTAAGCGTCATTTTTTATTAATTATTTTTAGTCTGCCGCCTTGATTTTAATTACTCGGTTGTATGGCGAGAGTCGTCTTTAGGGCATTGCCCAACTGTTGTTACTTGTTCATTATTGTCGAGTTGTTCAAGTTTTACTTTAAATCCCCATAATCTATAAAGATGCTTAAGTACTTCCTCATGTGTATTTGCTAAAGGTATATTATTGTGCGGCACATACCTAAGCGTTAACGAGCGATCTCCTCTGATATCAACATCGTACACTTGAATGTTAGGTTCGTGATTACTTAAGTTATATTGAGCTGAAAGCGCTTCTCTTACAGCTTTGTAGCCACTGTCGTTATGAATTGCACCTATTTCTAAATGCGGAGCGCTTGCGTTATCAATAAGTGTAAATAGCTTAAAGTCGCGAATTAATTTAGGGGATAAAAACTGGCTTATAAAGCTTTCATCCTTAAAGTTTTGCATAGCAAAATGCAGGGTATCAAGCCAATTACTTCCAGCGTATTCAGGAAACCACCTTTTATCCTCCTCAGTAGGGTGTTCGCATAGTCGCCTTATATCAACCATCATATTAAAACCCAAGGCATACGGGTTTATCCCCGAGTAATACGGACTATTGTAAGGTGGTTGGTAAACAACATTTGTGTGGCTTTGTAAAAATTCCAGCATAAATGAATCAGTAAGTTTACCTTCATCATATAGGTGATTTAAAATGGTGTAATGCCAAAAGGTGGCCCAGCCTTCATTCATTACTTGTGTTTGTTTTTGGGGGTAAAAGTATTGTGATATTTTACGTACTATACGAATAACTTCACGTTGCCAAGGCTCTAAAAGGGGGGCATTTTTTTCTATAAAGTACAAAATATTTTCTTGTGGCTCTTTGGGAAAGTGGCGTTCTTTCTTTTTAGCTTCTTGATGGTTTTCTGGGATTGTTCGCCATAATTCGTTCACTTGAGATTGCAAATAAGCCTCGCGTTCTTCTTGGCGCTTTTGCTCTTCAAATAACGAAATTTGTTGCGGGCGCTTATAACGATCAACGCCATAGTTCATAAGTGCATGGCATGAGTCTAGTAAGGTTTCTACTGCCGTCACACCGTATTTCTCTTCGCAGCGGCTGATATAATTTTTAGAGAATACAAGGTAATCAATGATAGAGCTGGCATCGGTCCATGTTTTAAATAAATAATTACCTTTAAAAAAAGAGTTGTGGCCATAACATGCGTGCGCCATAACCAGTGCTTGCATAGGTAACGTATTTTCTTCCATTAAATATGCAATACAGGGGTCTGAATTAATCACTATTTCATACGCCAAGCCCATTTGCCCGCGTTTATAGTTTTGCTCTGTTTGGATGAATTTTTTCCCGTAAGACCAATGGTTGTAGCCAATAGGCATCCCAACGCTTGAGTATGCATCCATCATTTGTTCGGCGGTGATCACTTCTATCTGATTAGGGTAAGTGTCTAACCGGTAATGATCTGCAACGCGGGCTATTTCTGTTTGATACTCAGTTAACAAATCAAAAGTCCAATCAGGGCTGTCACTCATTCGTTTAGTATTCATATTAATACCTCGCTTAGTTATGCAGCGCCTTCTTGTTGCCGACCTTTTTTAAATAGCTCCCTAAATATAGGGTAAATGTCTTCAACACTTTGAATGTGCTGTATGGCAAAGTTGGAGTGTGTTTGCGTAATATTTAGATATTCTCGCCATAGGCTTTGATGAGCACGCGTTGTGATTTCAATGTAGGCAAAATAGCGAACAGCATCTAAAAGGCTATTACGTAATATTTGCCCGCAATGCGGAGTATCGTCAGCCCAGTTATCACCGTCAGATGCTTGTGCTGCATATATATTCCATTCGTCTGCGTTGTATCGCTCTTTAATTATTTTATCCATTAATTTAAGTGCGCTGGATACGATAGTTCCGCCAGTTTCTTGAGAGTAAAAAAACGTTTGTTCATCTACTTCAGTGGCTTGCGTATGATGACGAATATAAACCACCTCAATGTCTTTATAGCTGCGAGTTAAAAATTGATACAACAAAATGTAAAACCGTTTTGCCATGTCTTTCGTGGCTTGGTCCATAGAACCCGACACATCCATAATACAAAACATAACTGCTTTACTGGTGGGATGAGGGCGCTTCTCGTAATTTCTAAATCGCAAGTCGTAGTTATCAATAAATGGCACAGCTTTAATTTGCTGTTTAAGTAGGCTTATTTCTTTTTGTAAAAGTGCAACAGCTGCTTTATCGCTATGTTGTTCATGTATTAATATTTTTAACTGGGCTTCTAACTCGGCTAAGCGGCGCTTTTTACCTGCGCTCATAGCAACACGTCGAGCAAGTGAACCCTCTAGCGAACGTACAATATCAATATTACTTGGCATGCCTTCACTGCAAAAACCGGCACGGTGGGTTTTCATTTGTACAAGTTTATCAAGCTGATTTTCTTGAAGGTTGGGTAGTTCTAAGTCTTCAAAAAGTAGATCGAGGTATTCATCTTTTGAAATAGAGAATACAAATTCGTCTTGACCTTCACCAGAGTCGCTTGCCTCTCCTTGACCTGAACCATCACCCTGACCGCCTTTGGGGCGCTCTATTTTATCACCAGTTGCAAATTGATCGTTACCCGGGTGTACTTGTTTTTTATTACCGCCTTTACCTTGGTGAAAGCTTGGCTCACTAATATCACGTTGCGGAATAGAAATACTTTCACCCGATGTAGAGTCGGTAACACTGCGATTATTTATTGCATCGGACACCGCTTCTTTTATCTGTTTTTTATAACGCCTGATAAAGCGCTGACGATTCACGGTACTTTTATTTTTACCGTTTAAACGCCTGTCTATAAAATGCGCCATATTTACCTCCTAAAATCACAACTATGAAGGTTATTGCGATTTTCTAACACGTAGGTACCACTCAGATAACAACCTGACTTGCTTTTGCGTATAGCCTTTCTCGACCATCCGATTAACAAAGTCTTCGTGCTTTTGCTGATCTTCAGCTGAGGTCTTTGTGTTAAACGAAATCACAGGCAATAGATCTTCTGTGTTCGAAAACATTTTTTTCTCAATCACAGTGCGTAATTTTTCATAGCTCGTCCAGAGCGGGTTTTTACCATTGTTGTGAGCCCGTGCGCGAAGTACAAAATTGACTATTTCGTTACGAAAATCTTTAGGATTAGAAATGCCAGCTGGTTTTTCAATTTTTTCAAGCTCAGCATTAAGCGCAGCTCGGTCAAATAATTGGCCTGTATCGGGGTCACGATACTCTTGGTCTTGAATCCAAAAATCGGCATAAATAACATAGCGATCAAATATATTTTGCCCGTATTCTGAGTAAGACTCTAAATACGCGGTTTGTAGCTCTTTACCAATAAATTCAACATACTGAGGAATTAAATAGCCTTTTAAAAAGCTCAGGTAACGTTCTTCAACATCGCTACTAAATTGTTCACGTTCTATTTGTTGCTCAAGTACATAAAATAAATGAACGGGGTTTGCGGCCACTTCAGTGTTATCAAAATTAAATACTCGAGATAAAATTTTAAATGCAAAGCGAGTAGAAAGACCTGTCATGCCTTCATCCACCCCAGCGTAGTCGCGATACTCTTGATACGACTTTGCCTTAGGATCTGTGTCTTTGAGTGTTTCACCATCGTACACTCGCATTTTAGAATATAGGCTTGAGTTTTCTGGCTCTTTTAACCGCGAGAGAGTTGTAAATTGTGCTAAAGCTTTAAGGGTACCTGGCGCGCAAGGGGCGCTATGAAGTTCACTGTGCTGAAGAAGTTTGTCGTAAATTTTAATTTCTTCAGTGACACGCAAACAATAAGGTACCTTGACTATGTACACACGGTCTAAAAAGGCTTCATTATTTTTGTTATTTTTAAAGGTTTGCCATTCGGATTCGTTTGAATGTGCGAGGATCATGCCATTAAAGGGGAGAGCGCTAATACCTTCAGTCCCATTGTAATTACCTTCTTGTGTGGCAGTTAGTAGTGGATGGAGCACTTTGATAGGTGCTTTAAACATTTCTACAAATTCCATCAAACCTTGATTTGCCATACAAAGTGAACCTGAATACGCATAAGCATCGGGATCATTTTGCGCAAAATGTTCAAGCTGACGTATATCTACTTTACCGACTAATGCGGATATGTCTTGGTTGTTTTCATCGCCTGGTTCTGTTTTAGCAATACCTATTTGATTAAGAATAGATGGGTAGCGTTTTACCACTTTAAATTTACTTATATCGCCATTAAACTCTTTAAGTCGTTTACCTGCCCATGGTGACATGATTGTTTTTAAATAACGCGGCTTAATTCCGTATTCTTGCTCTAGTACATTTGCGTCTTCAATTGGATCAAATAGAGACAGTGGATGATCGTTTACCGGCGAGCCTTTAATTGAATAGATTGGTACTTGTTGCATGAGGTACTTTAGTTTTTCAGCAATAGATGATTTACCACCACCTACAGGACCTAATAGGTAAAGAACCTGCTTACACTCTTCGAGTCCTTGGGCTGCATGTTTTAAATAAGAAACAATTTGCTCAATGGCATCTTCCATACCGTAAAAATCGGTAAAGGCGGGGTAGCGTGCAACTACTCTATTTGAAAATAACCGACTGAGGCGTGCATCCGTTGCGGTATCTACCATTTTGGGTTCACCAATGGCTATTAAAAGGCGTTCTGGTGCACTGGCGTAGGCAGACTTATCGGTTTTACATATTTCAAGAAACTCGGCGATACTGTACTCTTCTTCTTGTGCCGCTTCGTAACGTGCTTGGTAATGTTCAAAAATCGTCATAATAACCTCCGAAACCCGCTGTAAAAGGTGCTTACATTTTAAAGTTTAGTCGCGAAAGTGTATGTTTGTGTAATAAAAATAAAAATTTAAGTGAAAAAAGATCATGTTGGAGAAGGTTATTTTGTCAAATTACAGAGTGTAAAAGTACAAATAACAGGCACAAAAAAAGACGCTGAAGCGCCTTTTTTAAATTAGTGGTAAGTACTAATTAAGCGAAGTTTGCGTTTGCAAATTCCCAGTTAACTAGTGACCAGAAACCTTTAAGGTAATCTGGACGCACATTACGGTAATCAATGTAGTATGCATGTTCCCATAAATCCACTGTAAGAACAGGTGTAACGCCTTCGTCAGTTAATGGTGTCGCAGCGTTAGATGTGTTAACGATGTCTAATGAACCATCAGCAAGTTTTACTAACCAAGTCCAGCTTGAACCGAAGTTATTTACTGCTTTGTCGTTTAATACATCTTTAAACGCATCAAAAGAACCCCATTTAGCGTTAATTGCATCTGCAATTGCGCCAGTAGGCTCGCCGCCGCCATTTGGAGATAAGCTGTTCCAGTAAAACGTGTGGTTCCAGATTTGCGCTGCGTTGTTAAATACACCGCCTTCTGATGAACAAACGATTTCTTCTAGAGATTTGTTTTCAAACTCTGTACCAGGGATCAAACCGTTAAGCTTAACAACGTAAGTGTTGTGGTGCTTACCGTGGTGAAACTCTAATGTTTCTTTTGAAATATGTGGCTCAAGTGCGTCGATTGCATATGGTAGTGACGGTAGTTCAAATGCCATTTTTTATCTCCATCTTTTTTAGTTGATAGTCCATTTGGTAATACGTAATGCCTGTTGAAACAGACCACTTACCTATACCAAGCGGGAATATAGTGTTACTATAATTGTTGAGTATTTTACTCAAGTTTAAGCAAACAGCAATGCTATTGCGAAAGACTATTTCAATTGTGGCTTTATTTGCCCATTTTAAGTTATATATTTATGGTCACGATGAGTTATTTTCAAGACCTAAGTATATTTAGCTATCGTTACTTTGAGGTTGTAGATGGAAACCATTGATAAAATTAAACAGCAAATTTCAGAAAACCCAATTATCCTTTTCATGAAAGGGTCACCTAAGTTACCAAATTGTGGTTTTTCTTCACAAGCTTCACAAGCACTTATGTCGTGTGGCGAACCGTTTGCATACGTTGATATTTTACTAAACCCAGACATTCGTGCTGAACTTCCTGCGTACGCAAATTGGCCTACATTTCCACAACTTTGGGTTGAAGGTGAGCTAATTGGTGGGTGTGACATCATCATCGAAATGTTTCAACGTGGTGAATTACAACCGTTAATCACAGAAACAGCGGCTAAGTATAAAGAAGCTGACGCTGAGTAATCTTACTTTGCGAGTGCTATTTTTATAGTGCTGTGATGATAAAAGCCACGTAAAGTGGCTTTGTTGTTTTTAACAACATCAATTATGTGCATGGCAAGGTAATTTGCACGTTTAGGCCACCACCTAATTTATTATGTAAGCTTATTTGTCCCTTATGTGCTTCAGCAATCTCTCTGCATAACGCTAACCCCAAACCACTTCCTGTACTTTTTGTAGAATAAAAAGGGACGAGTGCATTAGCCATGACCTGCTCACTCATCCCTTTTCCGCTATCGCTTATATCTACTATGCAAGCATTATTAAAAAACGCTACAGATATATTTATTTTAGACGGATCCGAGCCTGACTCGTGTGCATTTTTGAGTAAGTTGATAAGCAATTGCTCAAGTTGTGCCTGATCTGCATGTAATATGCTCTGAGTGCTGCTTACTGTGTAGCTAAACTGCCATTGACTATTCAGATCACTTAATGTGTTTTGCCAATTTATTGCTGATTTTTGTGGTGTTGGTAGCTTTGCAAATTTACCATAGCCTTGAACAAACTCAGTCAAGTGGCTTATTCTCTCGTCGATTGTTGAAAACACTCTTGCAAGACGCGGCTCATCTACACGGTTAGCTAAAAGCTGAGCGCTATGCAGCATCGATGACATAGGGCCAAGTGAATTATTAAGCTCGTGGCTTATTATTCGAATAACTTTTTTCCATACAGCTACTTCCTGGCGGCTGAGCTCACGGGTAAGTTGTTTAAATATGTATAAGTGATGTTTTTGGTTGTTAAGTAAAAACTCGCCAGTAGATAAATGCCAAGTTTGAGAATCGTGATTGTCTACTTCAATATTAAACAAACCATCTACGCCTTGCTCAATAGCATTAGTAAGCTGAATAGGTGCATCAGACAATAATCGTTGAAGCTGTGTGCCTTCCAATTGTGTTGTGCTATTAAATAAAGCACGGCTGATTAAGTTACTAAATACAACAATACTGTTATCGTTAACGAGTAAAAGGGCTTGCGGAGAGCTTTGTAATACCTTGTCTAGCATTAACTCACGTTGATAAATCCACTGTTTTTCTTGGCGAAGTTGTTTTGCAGTTTGATTATAAAGCTGACATAGCTTTCCTAACTCATCGTTGTTTTTATAGGCTAATAAACTTGAAAGCTCACCATCCTTAAAATTAAGCAAGCCAGTTTCTAACGATTGCAACCCTAACTTAATGGGCTTTGTTAAGGCTCTAGCAAGTAAGAAACTTGTAAGCATAGCTGCTATGACCAATAACACAGAGTAATACAGTGGTAGTTGTACAATAATTGTAATGCTTATAACAGGTAAAACGCTGCATATAATGCATATGCCTAACACTTTGTGAGTTAATGATAAGCGACTAATAAAATTAAACATTAGTAATCAATACCCATTTTTTGTAAGCGCCTATACAATGCTTGGCGGCTTAAACCAAACTCTCGTGCTACTTTGGCAATAACACCCTGATTAGCGCGTATTGATTGTTCAATTTCGAGTTTTGAAGGCTCTTTTTTTTCGTCATTAATTTTTATTGGCAGTGATGGTGTTAGGCCAAAGTCTTCAGCGCTAAGCAAGCCATCAGGCTTTATAACACCCACACGTTTACAGGCGTTTTCAAGTTCTCTCACATTACCTGGCCATTGATATTGATTAAGCACCTGCTCTGCATCAATGCTTAGCTCTCTATGTGGTAAAAAATGATTGATGAGTGGGGCAATATCATCAACACGTTCACAAAGCGCAGGTACGTTTAACTCAATAACATTAAGACGATAGTACAAATCTTCTCTAAAACGACCTTCGGTTATTGCGTGCAATAAATTTTCGTTGGTGGCAGATATCACACGAACCGTAACTTTGCGCGTTTGTGTAGAGCCTAATCGTTCAAATTCACCTGTTTGCAACACTCTTAGCAACTTCATTTGCCCAGAAAGTGGCAAGTTGCCAATTTCATCTAAAAATAATGTTCCACCATCGGCTGCCTCAAAACGACCTATACGTTGCTTGGTTATACCTGTGTAGGCACCGGCTTCTGCACCAAACAATTCAGCTTCCAAAAGCTCTTGGGGAAGGGCGCCGGCATTGACCTTTATGAAAGGCTGATTTATTAGTGAAGAATTTTTTTGAATAATAGTCGCAATGCATTCTTTTCCGCTGCCATTAGGGCCTGTTATGAGTGCAGAAATATCAGATTTAGCCACTTGTAATGCCATTGTGACTAATCGCTCCATTGCGGTACTTTTAAAAATAAGGCCAGCTAAGTTAGCCGTATTATATTTATCATCCCGCTCTTTTTGTTGGCGGTTGTGCGTGGCCACAAGTTGCTTAGTGCGCCCCAGCTCTATTAAATTATTAATGCATGTAAGAAGCTTGTGGTCATCCCATGGCTTTGGAAGGTAATCGGAAGCGCCTGCTTTAACAAGTTCAATAGCCGTTGAAAGTTCAGTCCAGGCGGTTATTAATATAATAGGGAGGTGTGGGTTTTCTTCACGCAACGCATAAAACAAAGTTTTACCTTCTTCGCCGGAGGTAGTATCGCTGGTAAAATTCATATCTTGAATAACGAGAGCAATGCGTTGGTATTGCACAATTTGAATGGCTTCAAAGGGCGTTGATGCGGTAACTACATTAAAGTGATGTATCTCTAGTAGTAATGATAATGCCTCTAAAACGGCCGGATTATCATCAACGATAAGTATTTTTTCCATGTGAATTTAATCGCTGTTTATTATTATTTAAATATTGAAAATGCTACACCGTGTTTGGTCAGTGTAGCATAGGTTGGGAGCTGTACTATATGGTTCGGGTTGCGATACTGGGCGAAATATTTGCAGCGCGTTTAGCTGGGCCTAATACAGCCAAAAGACTCATTATAAAAACCATAATGGCAGTAGCTGCAACATAGCATAAGGGTAACGCAGCAATTGAAAAGTGTTGCATTAGCAATTGCCCAAGTACGAGGGCAGCAATTACGCCTAAAACTAATCCAGCAATGCAAATCAAGGCATTTTCAACTAAAAAGTAATTGATAATAGCAGATTTACGAGCGCCTAAAGCACGACGGGTTCCAATTTGCTTGGTGCGCTTACTTATGTTGAACAAGGTTAAGCCAAATATTCCTAAAGCGGTGACAAGTAAAAGGATAGTAATAAGCACAACTAACATACGCATCATTAATGTGTCTTCAGCCATATATTGTGCTTTATCTTGGTCTAGCCCACGAATTCGGATAATTACACGTTTGTTATAATTTTTAAGCATTTCGTCTTCAATCTGTTTGGCTATTTCTGCACGGTCATTAGAAGCAGTACGAACTAAAAAGTTGCCAGATATATTGGGGTTAATGTAAGGAATTAATGCGATATTATTTGGGCGGCTATCTTTGAGCCAAGGCCCTTTTGCATGCTTAATTACTCCAACAACTTTCATTGGAATATCACCAAGAAAAATTGTTTTTCCTAGGCCATTTTCACCAGGAAAAAGCTCATTTAGTAATGCTTGAGTCACAATAGTTACATTAGCTCGTTTATCATTATCGTTGGTTACGACAATGTCGTCTTGGGTGAAATTTCGTCCTGCAACCAGCTCAACACCAAGTGTGTTAATTGCATGATCATCAGTAAAAAAGTAAGCCGTCCTTGCTGAAAGTCCTGGTTCTGGCGCTGAGTTAACACTGAAGTCAGAAGAGCTACCACTACCTGATAACGGTATATTATTAATATACACGGCGTCTTTAACACCGGGTATAGCTCTAAGCATGGTTTCATCTAGCTCAAATTGCTGGTGGCTTTGAACATCTTTACCAAAATGCATGACATGAAAAGCAAGTATTTCGTCTTCTGGGTAGCCAGTTTCTTGGTTAAGGTAGGTTACTCTGTCTTGAATAATAAAGGCTGCGTTACTAACAATTGCAGTGGTAATCGCTATTTGGATGAGTAGCAAAAGTGCCCCGACTTTAGATCGACACAGCGCATGAAAAATAGGTTTAATTTCTAATATCATTGCGTTCGTCCTTATTGGCTTTTTAGATAAATTGCAGGGTTGGTTTTACATACCAGCCAAGCAGGGTAAAGCCCGGCAATTATACAGGTACTGATAGCAATAACAGGGGCGCTTAGTAGCATACTTAAATCCATCGTCGCTAAGCTTTCGTAATAACTGTAGCTCTGACGAACGCCTAATAGACCCAGCTGAGCAAATAGAATTCCCAGTAGCCCGCCCAAAAGCCCTAACATAGCCACTTCAACGATATGCTGCATAAAAATCTGGCGCTTATTAGCACCAAGTGCACGGCGTATACCAACCTCCGGCGCTCGACGTAAAAATTTGGCAAGTAGTAGGCCAAGAATATTAGCCAAACACACAGCTAAAAACATAAAACTAAGTGCCACTAAAATTTTGTTATCTTCACTAACCACATTATTGTAAGCCATCCATTGGTTAACATCTCGAATGCTGAAGGCGAGCTCTTTGCGATCAAATCGACCAAGCTTTTGCTGTTCTTGCATATACGCTAATAAATAATTCTCGTAATCATTTTTTTGTTGCTCGGTGGTTAACTCAACCCAGAATTGAATCCAAACCATTTCTGATTGTAACTTGGCAGAAAAACTTCGAACATCTTCATGCTTCCAACCATTAGTATTGCCCCAATTATCCAGTTGTTTTGCTTCAAGAAGGCCAAATGGCATAAAAAGTTGTTCGGGATCGTTAAATGCGCCATTGTTTAAATCGTAATATTTAATGGTTAGTGGCCAGTTTTTTGTAACACCAATTACTTCGTAACTTGCATCGTCAAGATAGATAATCTGACCTACTGAATTTTTGCCAGCAAATAACTTATCGTTTAACTCCTCACTAATTACAACAACGGGCGCTGCATCGTCTTCTTGCTGCTGTGACCACTTGCTACCATGAATAAATTCGAGGTCAAACATATTAAAAAATTCAGGAGTAGTAAGTCTTGCACTTTGACTAAACGGTTTTACTTTGTCTGACTCTATGTATACAGAAAAACCACTTCGCACCATTTTTAAACGTTGAGCACCTAATTGAGACTGATAAAGATTTGCAGCATCTTGATACGTTAGTTGAAGAGGCAGGTTATCTGATGTCCACCATGTACTTCCATCATCCATTATTTGTAATTGCACACTAAAAAGCTGGCTGCTTTTTTGTGGAATTGGATCGGCCGACATCATGTGATACACGCTCAAACTAGTCATGGTGATGCCAATACCTATTGCTATAGCAAGTACCATTAAAGAGCTTACAAGTGGTGTGCGCTTTAAGCTACGCCAACTCAGGTCAATGTAATGAACCAGCATGAGTTATACTCCTTGTGTTACTTTTATTGGCTGTGCACCTTGGTACAAAGTAAAGTCGGCAAGTTGTCCATCAACTACCTGAATGTTGCGCGGTGCACGGCGGGCTAATTCGCTATCATGTGTCACCATTATAATAGTGGCGCCATCGCGATGTATTTGTTCAAGTAACTCCATGACTTGGCGAGCCATCAGGCTGTCTAAGTTACCGGTGGGCTCATCGGCAAGTAAAAAACGAGGTTCTCCGGCAAGTGCGCGGGCTATTGCCACACGTTGTTGTTGGCCGCCAGAAAGCTGTTGAGGTAAGTGTTTAGCGCGAGAGGCTAAGCCTACTTGTTCTAAACACTGCTCTATTCTGCGTTTACGTTCTTTTGCTTTAATGCCTCTGTAGCGAAGAGGTACTTCAATATTTTCATATAAATTTAAATCGGGTATTAAATTAAAACCCTGAAAAATAAAACCAATTTTTTGATTTCGACAATCGGCACGTTGGTTGTCGTTTAAACTACCAACATTGACACCATCCAAAATATAGTCACCTTCACTAAATGGTTCTAACATTCCTGCAATATTTAAAAAGGTTGTTTTCCCAGAGCCGCTCGGGCCTGTGACAGCTATAAATTCACCTTCATTTACATTTAAATTAAAGTCCCTTAATGCGTGAGTTTGAACCATTTCAGTTTGGTATACTTTACTTATATTATTCATTTGTAACATGATTTTTCCTTAACTTGGCGCTGGTTGGGAGCGTTATTAATTTAGTAAAAGCGTATCTGCTTGATTAAATTGGTTGTAGCTAGAAATTATTATTTCGTCATTTTCATTTAAGCCGGTTAAAACCTCTACAGCATTAATGCTGGTGGCACCTACGGTTATAGGTACACGCCTTGCAACGTTGTCGTCTATTTTATAAGCAACAATGCCACCTTGTTGCATAAAGGCTCCTCGCTGCACTTGCAGCACATTTTGGCGATTGTCGAGCAAAATGCGAGCAGTCAAACGTTGATTTTGACGAATATTATTGCTGTTGCCTGCAAAACGAACCCGTGTGGTTACTTCACGATTATTAACTTCTGGCGATATAGCTGATAGCACGCCCATTATTGTTTCGTTTCCTAATTTAAGTTCTACGTCCATCCCTAACCCTAGTTCGTTTGCATAACTTTCTGGCACCTGTAATTGCGCTTCAAAATGACTTAAATCAACCAGTGTCATTAAAGGCTGACTTTGTGTAACCGCTGCTTTTTGTTGCACAAGCAAATTACCAACAATACCTGTAACTGTTGCTCTAATTGACAGCTCACTTACTTTTCTATGTAAATCATCAACAATAAGCTGCTGGCGTTCTACATCACTTTTAGCGGCTTGCAATTCAAATGCGAGTGTATCTTTAGCAAGCGCCACTTCTTGTTGCGCGTGTTTATAAGTAAGTTGTGCTCGTGATAAGTCATCTATTGCTTTTTCAAGGTCTATTTGACTAATTAAATGCTTTTTAATTGATAGCTTTGCGCGGCGATTTTCTCTTTGTGCTGCGTTTAATTCTACACTGGCCATATCGAGTGTTTTTGTAAGAGTTAAAGTATCTCTTCTTGATTGTAAGTGTTGCCTCTTAAGTTCACCTTCTAATCGTTGCAGAACAGATTGTTGTTGTTTTAATTCATTAGTAAGTTCAGGGCTATGAAGTAAAGCGAGCTCGTCGCCTTTGGTAACGGTATCGCCGGCTTTAACGTGCAAGCTAACAAAGCCTCGCTCTGGGCTGTAAATACTTGGCGCGTTGGCGGCAACGATTTTTCCACTTGCGGCTACGTCACGGACAAGCGTTTTAATTTCTACTTTTGCTATTTGCACCTTTTCTCTACTAAATGAGCTGGTTGCATCAGAGCCTGACATAACGCCATAAATAGCAGAAATAATAAGTAATAACGCAGCGATAATTAAAAGAAGACGTTTTTTATAGTTTTCAGGTTTATTAACTTGTATGTCTTGAGCACTGGTATCTTTAATCATTATTGAACCTTAGCTAAATGAATTTATATTTTTTTCAAACATGACATAAAGTGATGCTGCAAAAATAGCGGCCATAGGCGAGAGTAAAAACAAGCTTAAAGTGAACATAATTCTTCCAAATAATAATGACTAAATTACATATACGATTAGCATGCCAAAAGTTAAGTTATTGATATTAAATAGCTTGATGATTTATTTTTTAAAATGATACGTCCGCGGACACTTTATGTGTCCGCTGCGGACACCTTAAAAGCAATATATAAAGAGTAAGTTCTGTGTTGCGGAAGCAAGGTAACCAATAACGTAGGCGCTTCAGTGAAATCAAAAATGTAAGCGTGTTTAAAGGTAAGCTACTCAGGCGATTAAATAGAAGGATGAGATTCAAGTCTTGCCTGATAAAGTTTTCTTCTGTTTGCGAATAATTAATCAAAGTATTTAGTCATTAAATGATAATTATTAAGCCGAATGAGTAATAAAGAACATAATTCTGCCTTTATTTATCCGTTTTATAATACGTTAATGAAAGGGGGTTATATTATTTGCATAATCCGAGCACTTTACAACAACCCTGCGATTGAATATTTATTCACTAATACTGAGGTTTACGTTTACGTAAACTGTATTTTTATTTATGGCTATTTTTACAAAATGTTAAACTTGACACCAGTGTCATGAAAAAATAACGGTGAAAACACCGCTAAATGTTAATAAAAATGATAAAAAAGAAATCTTGCTATGAAGTGAGAAATATTCAAGAATGTGAATATGTATTCAAATTACTGTTGACTCTATTTAATATAGAGGCTAGTTTTGACCGGCTGTTAGCAAATCGTCGAGCAGTTCATTAACGCTAACAGTGCAGCAAGGGGAGGGGTCTATGTTATACGACTCGAAATTAGAGAAAGAAAATTGTGGTTTTGGCTTAATTGCCCAAGTTAATGGTCAGGCTAGTCACCGGCTTATTCGTACTGCTATTACAGGGTTGGATCGTATGCAACACCGCGGCGGTATATCTGCTGATGGTAAAACAGGCGATGGTTGTGGTTTACTTTTGCAAAAGCCAGATAGTTTTTTCCGTGCTATTGCAAGTGAGCATAATTGGCACCTTGGTAAAAACTATGCAGTTGGCATGATCTTTTTGAATTCAGATCCTGTTTTAGCACAAACGGCAAAGCAAATTCTTAGCGAAGAATTAGAAAAAGAAACGCTAAATATTTTAGGCTGGCGCGAAGTGCCTACCGATCCATCAATGCTAGGTCCAATTGCGGTGCAACAGCTACCTGGTTTTGAACAAATTTTTGTAAGCGCGCCTGAGGGTTGGCGTTCAAAAGACTTAGAGCGTCGCTTATACGTAGCGCGCCGTCGTGCTGAAAAACGTTTAGCAGACGATGAATCATTTTATATTGCAAGTTTATCCGGGTTAGTGACTATCTATAAAGGCCTTATGATGCCTGCTGATTTGCCTAATTTTTATTTAGACTTAGCTGACATCCGTATGACCAGCGCAATCTGTGTTTTTCATCAGCGCTTTTCAACAAACACACAGCCTCGTTGGCCACTAGCTCAACCTTTTCGCTATTTAGCGCATAATGGTGAAATTAACACCATCGAAGGTAATCGTCAGTGGGCTCGTGCTCGTTCGTATAAATTTTCGTCGCCACTTATCCCAGATTTACAAAGCGCGGCGCCATTTGTTAATGAAACTGGCTCAGATTCGTCAAGCCTCGATAACATGTTAGAGCTATTTCTAGCGGGTGGCATGGATTTATTCCGTGCAATGCGTATGCTTGTGCCACCGGCATGGCAAAAAAACCGTGCCATGGACGACGATTTACGTGCATTTTACGACTTTAACTCCATGCATATGGAACCCTGGGATGGCCCAGCGGGTATTGTTATGTCAGATGGTCGTTTTGCAGCCTGTAACTTAGACCGAAATGGTCTGCGTCCTGCGCGTTATGTAATCACACAAGATGGTTTTATTACCCTGGCTTCTGAAGTCGGTATTTGGGATTACACAGCCGATGAAGTGGTTGAAAAAGGCCGGGTTGGTCCAGGTGAATTACTCGTCATAGATACCAAGTTGGGTAAAATTTGGCATTCAGATGAAATAGATCAAGATTTAAAGTCTCGCCATCCTTATAAGTCGTGGCTTGAAGAAAATGTTAAGCGTTTAACGCCTTTTGAAGAGTTAAAAGAGCAAGATGCAGGCAACCGTTCATTTGACGACGAAACGTTAGCTAAATATCAAAAAATGTTTGGTTACACCAACGAAGAGTTGGATAGCGTTATTCGTGTAATGGGTGAAAACGGGCAAGAAGCAACCGGTTCTATGGGTGATGACACACCTTTTGCAGTATTGAGCGAAGGGCATCGTTCACTTTATGATTATTTCCGTCAAAAATTTGCACAAGTCACTAATCCGCCAATTGATCCCCTGCGCGAAAATCATGTGATGTCTTTGGCTACTTGTATTGGTAGCGAGCAAAATGTGTTTAACGAAACAACAGGCCACGCTAAGCGCTTACAGTTTGATACTCCAATTTTGATGTATGCAGACATGCAGCAGCTACTTAACGCAGATGAAGCGCACTACAGCTATTGTAAAATTGATATTACTTACACTGTTGAGGAAGGCTTAGAAAACGCAGTTAAACGCATTTGCGATAAAGCAAAAGAAAAAGCAGCTGCTGGCTCTATCATGCTTATTTTAACTGACCGTAATTTTGATGATGTAAACCTACCTATCCCTGCTGCTATGGCCGTAGGTGCTGTACAAAAGTGTTTAGTTGATAATAACTTACGTTGTGAATCAAACATCATAATTGAAACAGGAAGTGTAAGAGACCCGCATCAGTTCGCTGTGCTGCTTGGATTTGGGGCAACCGCTATTTACCCATACCTAGCGTATGAGTCGTTAGTTGCGATGAGCGACAGCAAAGTCATTGATAAATCTTATTGCGAGGTAACCCTTGCTTATCGCAAAGCGGTAAACAAAGGTTTATACAAAATAATGTCTAAAATGGGCATTAGTACAGTCGCTTCTTACCGTTGCTCAATGTTATTTGAGGCAGTGGGTTTATCTGATGCGGTTGTTGATATGTGTTTTAAAGGTGTGGCTAGCCGCATCAAAGGTGCATGTTTTACAGACTTTGATGACGACCAACAAAGCCTACACAAGCTAGCACTAAGCAAGCGTAAGTTACTTAGTCACGGCGGTTTATTTAAATATGTACATGGTGGTGAATACCATGCCTATAACCCAGATGTAATTCAAACGCTGCAAGTAGCAGTTCGCTCTGGTGAATATAAAGATTACAACGAGTATGCAAAGCTTGTTAACAATCGCCCTATTTCAACATTGCGTGACATGCTGGCACTTAAATTACCAGAAAATGGGATTAGCATTGATGATGTAGAGCCTGCAGAAGCGCTTTACAAACGCTTTGATTCAGCTGCAATGAGTATTGGTGCGTTATCGCCTGAGGCTCATGAAGCACTAGCAATTGCAATGAATCGCTTAGGTGGCTGTTCAAATTCAGGTGAAGGTGGTGAAGATAAACTTCGTTACGGAACAGAGAAAAATTCACGTATTAAGCAAGTGGCTTCAGGTCGATTTGGTGTTACACCGCATTATTTACGTAGCGCAGATGTAATACAAATTAAAGTGGCGCAGGGTGCCAAACCTGGTGAAGGTGGACAACTTCCAGGTGAAAAAGTAACACCTTATATTGCTAAACTTCGCTATTCGGTACCTGGCGTGACGTTAATTTCACCGCCACCACATCACGATATTTACTCAATTGAAGATTTAGCTCAGCTAATTTTTGATTTAAAACAGGTTAATCCAAAAGCACTTGTATCAGTAAAACTCGTTTCGGAACCAGGTGTTGGCACTATCGCAACGGGTGTAGCTAAAGCGTATGCCGATTTAATTACTATATCGGGCTACGACGGTGGCACAGGTGCAAGCCCGCTTACATCTGTTAAATATGCAGGCAGTCCATGGGAATTAGGTCTAGCTGAAACCCAGCAAGCTCTTGTTGAAAATGGTCTTCGCCATCGCATTCGTTTACAAACTGATGGTGGTTTAAAAACAGGTTTAGATATTATTAAAGCTGCTATTTTGGGTGCTGAAAGCTTTGGTTTTGGTACAGGCCCTATGGTGGCGTTAGGGTGTAAATACTTACGTATTTGTCATTTAAATAACTGCGCGACCGGTGTTGCAACGCAAGACGAAACACTTCGTCAAAAGCATTACCACGGCTTACCTGAAATGGCGATGAACTACTTTAAGTTTATTGCACAAGAAGCGCGTGAAATTATGGCAAGCCTAGGAGTTGCAAACTTAACTGATTTAATTGGTCGTCTTGATTTACTTGAAGCAATTGAAGGCAAAACAGCTAAACAGAAAAAGATAGATTTATCTGCTGTTATTGCACAGCCAAATAATCCAACAGGCGAGACACTGTTTTGTAGCGCACCAAATAGTTCACATTATCTAGGTGAGCTAAACGAAAGCCTATTAGGAAAGGCGCAAGAAGCGATAGATGCTTCAAGTGGGATTTCATTAGTAAGCCGAATTTGTAATACAGACAGATCAGTTGGCGCAATGTTATCAGGCTATATTGCTGATAAACACGGTAACCAAGGTATGGCCGCCGATCCTGTTGCCATTGAGCTACATGGCACGGCGGGTCAATCGTTTGGTGTTTGGAATGCAGGTGGCCTTGAAATGACCCTCGTTGGTGACGCTAATGACTACGTTGGTAAAGGCATGGCTGGTGGTAAGCTAGTAGTACGTCCACCTGTGGGCTCATCATTTGAAAGTCATAAAGCAACGATCATTGGTAACACGTGTCTATACGGTGCAACGGGTGGTAAATTGTTTGCTGCAGGTTGCGCAGGCGAGCGCTTCGCAGTACGTAACTCAGGCGTTCAAGCTGTTGTTGAAGGCGTTGGAGATAACGGCTGTGAATACATGACCGGTGGTGTAGTGTGTGTGCTTGGTAATGTTGGCGTTAACTTTGGGGCTGGGATGACGGGTGGTTTTGCCTATGTTTTAGATGAGCGTAACGATTTTGAAAAACGCATAAACCCAGAGCTTGTCGAAGTTGTGACATTAGAAGCATTAACGTCACACCAAGAGCATTTACGTGGCTTAATCGCTGAGCATTTAGAGCTAACTGGCTCATGCAGAGCGGAAAGCATCTTAGCTAATTTTGAGCTTTACTTACCTATGTTTAAATTAGTAAAACCTAAATCAAGTGACGTAAAAAGTTTACTCGGGCACCGCGCTCGCAGTAGTGCCGAACTACGTGTTCAGGCGCAATAAGGGGGCAGTATGAGCGAAAATGTATATCAATTTATAGACGTGCAGCGTGTAGACCCACGCAAAAAACCAATTTCGTCACGTAAAAAATCATTTGTAGAAATTTACGAACCCTTTTCAGAAAATCAGGTTAACTCTCAAGCGGATCGTTGCTTGGATTGTGGTAACCCATACTGTGAATGGAAATGTCCGGTACATAACTACATTCCACAGTGGCTAAAATTAATACGCACAGGGCGTATATTAGAAGCCGCAGAGCTTTCTCATCGAACAAATAGCTTACCTGAAGTGTGTGGGCGAGTTTGTCCGCAAGACCGCTTGTGTGAAGGTTCATGTACGCTTGATGAAGAGTTTGGTGCCGTAACGATAGGTAATATTGAAAAATATATTACCGATACGGCGTTTAAAATGGGTTGGAAGCCAGACATGTCTTACGTGACATGGACGGATAAAAAAGTGGCTATTATTGGTGCAGGCCCCGCGGGTTTAGGTTGTGCAGATATTTTAGTTCGAAATGGTGTTAAACCTGTCGTGTTCGATCGTCACCCAGAAATTGGTGGGCTACTCACATTTGGTATTCCATCTTTCAAACTGGAAAAAGAAGTAATGCAAAAACGCCGTGAGATTTTCACTGAAATGGGCGTGGAGTTTAAGCTGAATGTTGAAGTAGGTGTCGATATCACTATGGATGATATTTTAGCTGATTATGATGCAGTATTTTTGGGCGTGGGTACGTATCAAAGCATGCGTGCAGGGCTTGAAAATGAAGATGCCCCGGGTGTTCACGATGCGCTGCCGTTTTTAATCGGTAATACTAACCGTGTTATGGGCTACGATGAAACGAATCAAGCCTATATTGATATGGCAAACCAGAAGGTAGTTGTATTAGGTGGTGGTGATACTGCCATGGACTGTGTGAGAACCTCTATACGACAGGGTGCCGCAAAGGTAACGTGTGCATACCGCCGTGATGAAGAAAATATGCCGGGCTCTAAGCGTGAAGTTAAAAATGCCAAAGAGGAAGGAGTTATATTTACATATAATGTCCAACCTAAAGGTATTGTTCTAGACGATAATGGCCATGTTGCAGGCGTAAAAATGGTTAAAACTAAACTGGGTGAGCCTGATGCGAATGGTCGTAGCCGCGCAGAAGAGGTAGCCGGTTCAGAGCATATAATTGACGCAACGCAAGTGATCATGGCGTTTGGTTTTAAGCCACACAAAATGGACTGGTTAGAAAAGTATGATGTAGAAATAAATCACTGGGGCGGTATTAATGCACCAGAGCAAGGCGAATTCACACATCAAACAACTAACCCTAAAATATTTGCCGGTGGCGATATAGTGCGTGGTTCAGATTTAGTAGTAACTGCTATTTTTGAAGGCCGCAATGCAGCTGAAGGCATTATGGATTATTTAAAAGTTTAACTTAATTAGCCCAGTAATTCATAATTCAAAAGCAAGCCACGTGGCTTGCTTTTTTGTGCCTTTAACTAATTAATACCAATCCGCAATAATACTTAATCATTTTGCGGGGCTAACGGTGTCGCTAATTGCGTTAAAAAATCTTATTTACCGACTGCATGGATGCAGAAGGTAGAGCTATGCAGGAACAAGTGCTGAGTACAGATAAATAGCGAATTTATTGCCAAGTATCAATACGTTTTCACAGCCTCTAAATAGATCACTTAATTAAGCAAATTGGTATAAGTATCACTTATTTTTAACTTTAACTATTTTAGTTATCGATAATAATTTGGTTAAGTGAACAAAATATACTAATGCGTAGTTTTAAAATTCATAAAGTTATAATTCGCTTAAAAGGTACCAGTATTAATTTTTCATGAGTAATACTTTAATCTTGATTTAACTGCTGAAAAAGGAGAGTATTGAGTGTTACTAAGAAAAATTAGTAGCAGCCTTGCTGAAAATTAATTCAATAATAAAAGAAAAATCGCGCTTACTATGCATGAATATTCAAACAACCCAGAAAGAAAACTGATAGTTAGGTTTTTTTCATCAATAGGCTTTATTGCTACTTTTGTGATGGCTTGCATAGCCTATTCCAACAGCGATTATTTCTTATTTTTTACCTTACTGTGTTCCTCATTTATTTATGCGTGGGCATTTAGTATTTATAAATCGGTAGAAAAATCAGCCAGTGCAATACTTTATAATTTATATGCATTGATGATTTACCTGGTTTTAACTGGAGGCGCGCAGGGAACCGGCCCTATTTGGATTTTTATCGTTTCGCCAGTTACGTTTTCGATTAGAGGTTTAAGACGCGGTATTTTTGATATTTTATTATTTTTACTCGCCGTAGTTTTGGCCTTTTATTGCGCTCATACTTTCAGCTTTTATGACTACCAACCCAGTCAGTTCCCTTATCGAATTTTGTTCTCATTTATTATTGTTGCAATGTTGAGTGGTTTTTATGAAAACTCAAGGGAAAAATATAATCAAAAAATATTAGCACTAAGTAAAAAAAATGAATTGTTAGCGACGATTGATCCTTTAACGGGTTTACCTAACCGGCGCTACACCATGAATAAGTTAAAAGAATTTAAATTAGCTCTCACCAAAGAGCAAACACCGTTTGTACTTATTTTATGCGATGTAGACAACTTTAAAAAAGTTAACGATGAATACGGGCATAGCTTTGGTGATGAAGCCCTTATTCACCTAGCAAATATTTTAAACCAACATACTCCAAATAATGCCGTTGCATCTCGCTGGGGCGGGGAAGAATTTTTGATTGCCATTCCGCATGTATTTAATGCAAAGGGTGAAGAAATTGCAAATAAAATTCATGCTGCGTTAAAACAATTTCCGGTTAATACATCTTCTCAGAGCTTGAGCTTGACGATAAGTATGGGGGTTGTTCAATCCCGTGAAAGTGATTCTATAGATCTCGATATCAAGCGCGCAGATGAATTGCTTTATAAAGCAAAAGAGCAAGGTAAAAATAGAACTTGCTCCGAGTAGCTTTATTGCTATTCCATTGAGAATGAATCAAGCGTTGGCTTTACCTTAGCAATTTGCCTTTTTAAACTCATATAACAAAATACATTACACAGTATTTGAGCCAGCAAAACACATGTACAACCAACAATGAAATTATTTAAGTTATCATTTTGGTTACTCGTTAAATTGTAAATGCTTAAAGTTATTTCAGTAAGCAAGGTAATATTTAAAAAAACCATCAAGTGTTTTTTAAATTGTGTGTGTTTATAGCGGCTAAATAGGGTTAGCAATATACTCATTAAAACTAGCAGCCAGCTTATAATCATAAAAGTTAAAGCAGAATCACTTAACATAAAACGCCTTATTTAAAATTGAAATCACGTTATGCAGTTAATTAGCTTTAATTTACACATGCGCCTTTATTAACTCTTTTGCGTTCGCTTTTGCTGTTTTACTTATATTGTCACCGCCAAGTAATCTTGCTATTTCGTCGACCCTACCGTCTTTTGTTAGTGCCAACATGTTGGTAAATGTTTCACCCTTAGCAATTTCTTTTGCTACAAAAAATTGCTGATGTGCACTACTTGCAACCTGCGGTAAATGGGTTACACAAATCACCTGAGTCGACTTACCAAGTTGCCTTAATAGTTTGCCAACTGCAGAGGCAGTAGGCCCAGAAATGCCTACGTCTACCTCATCAAATATTAATGTTGGTGTTGTTACTTTTTGGGCAATAATCACCTGAATAGCTAGGCTAATACGTGAAAGCTCACCACCAGATGCTACCTTAGCTAGAGGTTGAAGGGGCTGTCCAGGGTTGGTCGACACTAAAAACGAAACGCTATCATGGCCCAAAATGTTGGGTGCACGTTCTGGCTCTTCAATAAGTGAAATCTCAAATACACCATTTTCCATGGATAGGTTTGCCATGCTTTCACTTATTAAGGTGTTTAAGGTGTTAGCATACCCTCTGCGACTAATACTTAGCGCTTCACTTGCTTGCTTGTAGTTAAGTAATGCATCGTTTATTTCAGAGTCAAGTTGCTCCAACCGCGAACTATTATTACTAATAGACTCTAGTTCTTGTGAAATTGACTGATGAAATTCAACTAATGCCTGCGGTTTTATATGGTGCTTGCGGGCTAAATCCATTGCGCCACTTAACCTGTTTTCTATTTCAGTTAAACGCGCAGGGTCTAAATCAACCTGTTCTGTATAGTTACGGATTTCTCTGCTAGCTTCTTCAACCTGAACAGCCGCTTCTTCTAATATTGTAGCGACACTGGCTAAGCTTTCATCATATTGCGCTAAATCTGCAAATTGCTGTGCACTGTGCTGTAATACAGAACACGCACTTTGCTCTTCGCCTTCATACAGGTATTGGAGCTCTTTTTGACATGACTCTAAAATTGTTTGGCTGTTACTTAACTTGTAATGCTCAGCCTCAACTTGCTCAAACTCACCTGCTTGTAAGTTAAAGTCGTCAAGCTCTGCCACTTGGTATTCTAGCAGTTGCTTTTGTGCTGCTTGTTGCTGTTGTTGCTGTTCTAAATGTTTAAATTCCTTTTGAAGGCTAGCAAATTGTTTATAACTTTCACTAACTTTGGTAACCAGCGCTTGGTGGCCAGCATATGCATCAAGGAGATGTAATTGATGTTCTGCTTTTAAAAGGTGTTGATGGGCGTGTTGTCCATGTATAGAGATTAAGTACTGACCAAGTTCTTTAAGCTGAGATGCAGTCACTGAGCTTCCGTTAATATAACTTTTGCTCCTGCCGTTCTTGCATACAACACGTCTGAGTAAGCAATCGTTATCAGGACTAGTTAGAAAGTGTTGTTCCAAAAATGCTTGAGCTAGCGGGAGTGCGCTTATATCAAATTGAGCGCATACCTCAGCTTTGTCTGCAGAAGGTCTTACCGCAGAGGCTTCAGCGCGCTCTCCAAGACATAATGAAAGTGCATCAATAGCAATAGACTTACCAGCGCCTGTTTCACCGGTAATGGCAGTCATGCCATTTTGCCACTCAGTGCTTAAGTTACTAACTATCGCAAAATTTTTAATTTCTAAACCAACTAACATACTGTTTATCCATCCAGTTAATTAACTGGTAATTTATACAGTGTTTAGCTTTTTTGCAAATTAATTTTTGATTATTTAGGCCATATTAGCATGTTGATTGAGCTGGTTGTTCGAGTCTTGACTTTCTGAAGAGTATTCATTTTCTGTATTATCAAGGGGTTGTGGTGTGTCATTCGTTTTTATTAATTCGATAAGGTTTGGTAATGCCTCTGAGTAAAACGTTTTGTTATACGAAATACCTTGCTGCGGAAGTTCAGACACAAAATACTGGATGTTTTCCTCCAAACTTTGGCCATTGCCAATTTGGTTAGCTTTGGTTAATTCGTTAGATAGTGTATTGATTAATAGGTCAGATACATCTTCAAGGGTTTGTAAATTCTCGTCCGTGTGTTTTTGAACAACAAAAAAGTTAGACACTATTGCTTGAATTCGCGGTGCGTATTTAGGACGAAGAATTTTTACCTCTACTAATTCATTTAATTTTGACTTTAGGCGTCCGCCAACTTGCGACACTCGTTCATTAAATTGTTTTTTTTGAGCTTCGATTGCTTTGCGTCGATTGCTTTCTATTTTTAAGTAGGTTGCTAAAAGGGTAATTAACAGTAGCAAAGAAAAAAATACGACATATGTCATTGCTATTTGTTCCTAAAAATTGGTGTATTGTTGTTATAAGCTGCATTTTGCGCTAAAGATAAACCTTTAGCAATAAAATTAGTATAAACGGCTGCCCCAATTTAATTTTGTACGTAAAACGTTGTAGTAAGAGTAGTTTTTTGGATGAATTAACCGCAATTTTTTATCCGCTTTTTTTATTACCACTTCGTCACCGGGTAAAACGGCGAGCACAACGTGGCTGTCGCAACTGACTTGCAAACTGTCCGTATTTTCTAAGCTAAGTTTTAGCCTTACTTCGTTATCGGCGTCGACAACTAAAGGTCGACTTGATAGCGTGTGTGGAAACATAGGTACTAAAGATATTGCATTTAATTCAGGCGTTAATATTGGACCGCCACCAGAAAGCGAGTAAGCAGTTGAGCCCGTTGGTGTAGATACAATTAATCCATCAGAGCGCTGAGAGAATACAAAGTCGCTATTTATAAATGCCTCAAATTCAATCATGTGGGCCACTTTATCGGCATGCAATACAGCTTCATTTACCGCTAAATTTGCACTTTTTAGTTCATTGTGGCGATAGACTTCTACTTCCAATAAAAAGCGGTTTTCTTCTATAAACTGGCCACTCAGAACATGTTCGAGGCTAGCTTCAAAGCCTTCAGGATCTAAGTCGGTTAAAAAGCCGAGGTTTCCTCGGTTAACGCCAATGACAGCAATGTTGAAACGAGCAAGCACACGCGCTGCTCCCAACATATTACCATCACCACCCACAACGATTGCCAGGTCAGCGTGTTCGCCCAAATCCACTAGTTTAACAAGGTTTTCTTTGGGCACATCGACTAATTGCCCACCTGTTCGCTTTTCAACAATAACTTCAAAACCAAGTGCCAGTAAAAATGTATGCAAGCGCTGAAGCGTTGCAGCAGCTTTCGGATGATTTGGTTTGCCAATAAGGCCAATAGTTTTGAAAGGAGAATCCATAATCTGCACACAATAAGTTTTAATAATTGTAGAGTAACTCAAAAGCAAAGTGTTTGAAAATACAGATTTTAACTAAATGAGTTTGATTCAATTTAGTTTAATTTTTTTGTTTTATATTGCTTAACAAAGGCACGCATGACTTGAAATAACATTAAATGCCCCGATATTAGTTTCATGCAACAAGATGTAGATAACATGAAACTAAACCCGCGCGATCAGCAAATATTCTCAGCTGTAATGAACATGTACTGTAATGGTGAGGGGTTGCCCGTTCCATCAACAAAAATTGCTAAGCTAAAAAGCATGGCTGTGTGTTCAGCAACCGTTCGTAATGCAATGGCCCGTCTTGAAAAAGTGGGTTTATTGTACTCCCCTCATACTTCTGCAGGACGTGTCCCTACAGATGAAGGGTTTAATTATTGGTTTGATGAGTTTTTTCCGTTATCAGATATTGCTAACTACTGGCAGCCAGAACAATCCCAGCTAGTTGAATTAGCACATGGCTTGAGTCAAAAATACCAGGTGTGTTGTTGTGTTGGTTTGCCGCAAGTGAGCTCACAGCATGTATTTAGAGTCGAGGTACTTGATTTTGATTCTACTGATTGGCTTATTTTGTTGATAGACCGGGCAGGGCAAAGTCATAATATTTGTATTGATAAGCCACATGATGCCTCAGATACGGTTCGCTACCAATTTGCAACATGGTTAAATACAGTGTTTAGCCAACAAACATTGATGGAAGGCTTGTACAGAATGCAAGCAATGGCAAACACCGCGCCTAAAAACTGTCACGACTCGCTCACTCAGTGGACACGACAGCTAAGTCAAAAATTAGGCTCAGACAACAGTATCGTCGTAGGTGAAAACTACCTCTATAAAAAAATAAATTGTGAAAAGAGTTTAAATATTGGGGTGTCGTTTTTGAACTTTGTTGAAGACGCGCTGGCATTTAAAAATGGTGTATCGGTGATCAGCGGTAAAAAGCTTCCGTTTAGTGAGTGTAATGATTTAATAACCATCAGCGTCCCGTACTTTCAAAATCAAGAATACCAAAGCCGCTTTTGTATCATTTGCCCAAAATCAGCGCAAATAGAACAAATAATCCAAGAATTTAAATTAATTGAGACATCAAACTCTTGAATCTTTTTATTCAATCCCCATAATTACCGCAGTTGAAAAGAATTGGAGCACGTATTTTATGTCTGAGCAGACACAAAACCCAGAGCAAGAAGTAGAACTAAACGAAGAAGTAGCTCAAATGGAAGCTGACGTTGAAGCAGCGGTAGAAGCTGCAGAGCAACACGAAGCAGATCAAGAGCAAAGCCCTGAAGCTGAAATTGCGATGCTTTACGCAGAGCTAGAAGCTGCTAAGCAAACTATTGCAGATCAAAAAGACGGTGTTATACGTGCCGCTGCCGACGTTGATAACATTCGACGTCGTGCTGCACAAGATGTAGAAAAAGCACACAAATTTGCATTAGAAAAGTTTGCAAACGAATTACTACCTGTAATTGATAACCTTGAGCGCGCTATTGAGTTTTCTGATAAAGAAAACGAAACGTTAAAGCCGCTGCTTGAAGGTATTGATATGACGGTTAAAAGCTTTAACGATGCTGTTGCTAAATTTGGCGTTGAAATTGTTAACCCACAAGGCGAGCAATTTAACCCAGAGTTCCATCAAGCAATGTCAATTCAGCCAAGCAACGATGTAACACCTAATACTGTATTGGCAGTAATGCAAAAAGGCTACACATTAAATGGACGTTTATTACGCCCAGCTATGGTAATGGTTTCAAAAGCAGCTGATGCTTAATTTAGCTCTTTATAAAATTTAAAAAATGCCTCAAATTGAGGCATTTTTTTTGTCTTTTTTATAATGAATTATCTGCACTAATATAGTCAGTAGCACGGCGCTAAACATGAGGCTAGAAAATGGTACCGAGCTTTGAGCATGCATAACAGCAAGAATAGGACCCACCAAGGCACCGCTGCCAAACCTAAGCGTACCAATCACGGCAGTCGCTGTGCCGGTGTTTTTTTCAAATTTCATGAGTATTAATGAATCGGCATTACTGGCAGTTACGCCTAAACTCATCATTAATGGTGCGATTGCAGCGACTATATAGTAAAGCGATAAATGCAAAATACTAAAAGTTAAAAGGCATAGCCCTGATATAAAACCGCACACCAAGCCAATATATAACATTTTGCGTGAACCGATACGGGGCACAATGCGTGTATTTAAAAAGTTACCAAACATCAATGCCATTACGTTAAAGGCAAATAGTACCCCAAACACTTGCTCCGACACTTTGTATAAGTCTAAATAAATAAAAGGCACTGAGGTTAAAAAGCAAAAAAAGCCAAACGAGACAAACATTGAGCTTAAAATATCTGCGCGTGCATCGGTATTGCTCAAAACAGTTTTATAACTGTCAAAAAACAGTGCTAAACCTTTCTTTTCGCTGGTATGAATAGGTATATCAATTAAATATATTTGCACAAACACAAGGATTATAAAGCTGTAAGCTGCTAATACTAAAAATATGGTAGACCAAACAGAAAATCCTAAAATAAATGAGCCCACAGATGGTGCTATTAATGGTGCAACCATCATGATCATCGATACATACGACATACCTTTTGCCGTATTTTGCTGATAAATATGCCTTATTATCCCTGGCACAACCACCGTAGCTGCAGCGCCAGTAAAGGCTTGTATTGCCCTTAGTGCCCAAAAAGTATGGATTTCTGTTGTAAATGCTAACGCGGTAGAGGTTAATCCAAATAACGTTAAACCAATTTTAGCCAGTTTTCGACGGCCAATTTGATCCGCTATTGGGCCAAAAAACAACATGCCTAACGAGTAACCTGCTAAATAAATGCTGAGCGATATTTGTACGTTTGGCATACTTGTTTGTAAATTATTCGCAATGACCAACATTGCGGGTAAGTACATATCAATTGCAAGGGGCGTAATAGCAACAATACTGGCTAATAAAGGCAATAAAATACGGGTATTAAAAGACGTAGACGAGGCGCCCATACATAAACTCAAGGTAACTAAAACAAGGGCTATAGTGTAGCAGGGCATTGTATATGTATAAACTTAGTTTAGCTGGTAGGTTACTTACTTCATCGCAAAGCACTTCACTTAAACCAATGATTTTAAACTGGCACTGTGTTTGCTATCCTAATTGCAGTATAAATGACTTAAGGTAATACAATGAAAAAATTGGTATTGGCACTAATAGCAACGGCTGTTTTAGCTGGGTGTAAAACATCGCCAACAGGGCGAACTCAAATAGCGCTTTATTCAGATCAGCAAATGAGTGAAATGGGTACTGCGAGTTTTGCTGACATGAAAAAAAATCAGCCAATTAATAAAGATCCAAAAACCAATACATATGTAAATTGTATTGCTAATAAAGTAATTGCCGTTCTACCTAATGAGTATGCATCTCAAAACTGGGAAGTGGTCGTGTTTGAAGATGACTCAGCAAACGCCTTTGCTTTGCCTGGCGGTTATATTGGTGTCCACACTGGGTTACTTAAAATAGCGACTAATCAAGATCAAGTAGCTACCGTTTTAGGACATGAAGTAGGGCACGTAATTGCAGAACACTCTAATGAACGTGTGTCACAAAGTTCATTGTTAAGCACGGGAATGCAATTGGGGAGTGTTGCGCTAGAAATGGGTAATGTGCAATACCGCAATGAAATTATGCAAGGGCTGGGCTTGGGCGCTCAATATGGTGTGGTTTTACCGTTTAGTCGCTCACATGAATCTGAGGCCGACACCATAGGTTTAGAACTTATGGCGCAAGCAGGGTTTAATCCTAAAGAGTCTGTAACACTTTGGCAAAATATGAGCCAAGCGGGCAGTGGTGCAACGCCAGAATTTTTGTCTACTCACCCAGCACCAACGAGCCGTATTGCAAATTTGCAGTCGCAAATGAGTAAAGCGCTTAGCGAGCAAAAAAAGGCTAAAGCACAAGATAAAAATCCGCAGTGTAAGCTTTAAAAAAACCTTACAAACTCGTTTAACATTAGTTTGCGAGCCTACTTCAATTAACTTGAAAATGAAAACATGTAGTTTGAAGTAGGCTAAAAATAGGAAGATTCAAGGATGAAGAAAATAGTTGTAATAACTAGCGTTGTTTTGATCAGCTTAATTACAGTTTTTAGTGTATTATCCAGTAAGGGTCCAAATTCAACCTTGCTTACACCAACAGAAGACAATGTTGATATTAAAAAGCCAAAAGTTAATTTTGGGAATAACACAAATACCAAAAAAATTTATGTTAAACAGCCATTTCCTACTGATATCCCGAATAAGGCTCAATGCAAAGAACTAAATTATGAACAGTATCAGCTACGAGATAATAATGAGCGTGATATTGAACTCAAGGCTTCACAAGCCTTTAAAAACGGGTATACAGCAAAGCAGGTCGCCGAGGCCATATGGTTTTCGAGCTACTGGTCAGTAGCTAAAACTTGGTATGATAAAGCGGCATTAGCAGAGTCAGTTGAAAAGCTGCTTCCGATTTTACAATCAATAACGAATAGTGAAAGATTAATCGCTCAATACGATTATGTTAACGCACCTGACTTAAACATAACAACTGTTGTCGATTACACAGACTCTTTGGATATGCTCTGGAAAAACTTGCCCACAGATACGCTTTACAAAAAGGTCAGCTCAACAAATACCTCTGCCGTTGAAATTTTTAACGAAATTGAACGGACTTTTTCAGAAATCCCATATGATGTCCTTAACAATAATCAACTTTCTCCTTTAAATTCAATTTTAAATCTGTTGTTGACTAAACAGCAGTTACAATCCGCTATTATGCTTTTGCAGCGTTACCCTGATTTAAAGTTATCAGATGTAAACTTCGATAATAAATTAGCATTGAATTTTCTCACTATTATAGGTGGTGAAGATTATGAAATTACTAATCCAACAGATCATAAATTGTTCTTAACTCTTTTAGGGTTATTAGATAAGCAGGTTTATTATCAAAAAATTACACATCCCTGGTTTAGTAACGAAGAGGTTAATAAGGGGGTTGAGAAATTAAATAACGAAGGAATAGTTATTAAAATCGTTTTAGTCGATGATATAGAGAAACCGAGTCCTATATTGCAACTGAACATAAAAGAATACAATTTAACTGGCGAGCAACAACTGGACCTCAAAAAGTGTCAATCAACGACGGATTGGCTTACAAGCCGTGAATTAACACCCAATGAAATTGAAACATTTAAAGACCAGCCTTTCATTGCAAAGATTAAATCTTCACCTGAATTTAAGCACTGTCAAAATAAAAAAGCTTTACAGAACTCACCGTTAATAAAAAGTCAGATGACTTCAGTGAGTAAGATAATTAATCAAGCAATGGCTGATCAAAGCTCCTCGTTGGAGGAGCTCGATTTAGAAAACTTAGATTTACCTATTTTGTTACCTGAAGCAAAATCTATTTTAGCAGTTATTTTTGCTCGAGATTACCTGCAAGCAACTAGCTTAAATGAGCAAGAAATTATAGCTAGACTAAGTAATGTGGGTTTAAAACCGTCGAGTAGTCATTCGGAATTATTAGGAGGGTTGGCAGGATTAAAAGGGTTAACATTGTGGCTTAATTCATTAAATTTCGAGCAGTTAAAAGATGCGCAGAGTTTATTGAATAGTTTTGCAGCTAAAGGCGTTTTTGAACCCTTCGATATATTAAACACTAGGCTGCATGGTGTTGCTTTTAATACTGAGAATGAACTGGATCCTTTTTATTTTTTTATCCAAAATTATTCAGAACTTTCTATTCATTCCGGCAATCCAATTACCTATGAAAATAAGAAAAATAAAGCATTTATAGACTTTTTTACTCGCAATGGAGTTCGCATTGAACCGCAACACCTTCGAGCTGCATTTGCACTCAAAATTCAATCTAAAAAAAGCTATGATAGTCTGATAACACACTTTCCTGAGTTAGAAGTAATGAGCGGGGACGACTACTTCTCAGTTAATTGTCGGTAGGTTAATACTTGGATAAAACATATATTTTTGAACTTAAAAAAGTGCGAAATGGTTCGCACTTCTTAATTTACTTTGTTCTTTAAAAGGTCCATTCTAAATGAACTTGCGGAACGGTTTCTGTCACTTCAGTACCTAGCTTGTTGTGCCAGTATTGAAGCTCCATGCCTAGTAATAGTGTGTTTTCTTGCATTTTAAGGGCATGACCCATGTCCCACACTAAAATAGGTTGTGCGAGTACCCATGCTTCTACATCGTTACCAAATTCATCTTCTCGTTCAGCAATATACTCGGCGTGGCCTTTAAAGCTAAATTTTTGTGAGCCAACAGTAAAAGGGTATTCAAAAGCTACATCAAACATCCAGCTATTTGTTTCTATGGGGGCACCGCCTTTGGCGACACCTTCACTGTCGTCAATATAAGCTGTCACTATTGTTTGAAAAAAGTTAAATCCAGGTACATCCCAGCTTAACTTAACACCCGGCAGGTATTTCACCATTTTAGCATCACCAGCAATATTTATACCGCCAGTAAGGCCAACATCTAGTAACGCACCGGTGCCAATTTTTTCACCGCTGATTGCCGATAAGCTGACGGTTGAATACCACTCGCCGTAAAAATCACTGTCTTGATAGCCGTCAGTTGTATTGTCTTTACTGTAATCGATAAAAAAGAAGTTATCGCCGTAATCGTAACCTGATGCATGTTGAACAGAGTAAACTGTCGTATCAGACTTTTGCTCAGTAAAAGGGTTTTTTTGGTCGCCATTGTTAATATGTAATGCTGTGCTGCTCCAATTAGCGGCAAAAGCAGAAGACGATAACGCAATAGATGTAAGGGTAAAAAAGGAGAGTATTTTATTTAATTTCATAATTTGTATTTAGCTATAACTTGATTGACACGCGAAAGCGCGCATTATAGCAAACGTGATTAATATGTAGAGTAATATGTTGCAGCTTGTTTTTAAGCTGCAACAGGGGGGCAAAGGTTTTAAGCTTTATTACGACGCAAACAAATTATTGCAATAGCGGTAAATGCTAAAATGAAACAGTAATAAGACGATGTTGAGACTTCCCATGGGCTAATTTTAAACGTAGCGCCAAGTAAAAGTGCTTGTGCCCCATAAGGTAAAGAGCCCTGAGTTACACAAGCAAAAATATCAAGTAGGCTTGCAGAGCGTTTGCCACTAATTTGACCATCGTCAGCTAACTTTTTAGCAATAGGTCCCGCCACTATAATTGAAACGGTATTATTGGCAATACAAACGTTACTTGTCATCACAAGGGCTGCAATACCAAGCTGGTCAGCTACTTTGCGGTGCCATTTTGCAATAACTTTGGTAATGGCTTGAATTTTTTGAGCAATAAAATCAAGTCCACCATTGATGCGAATAAACTCAGAAAGACCACCAATAAACATAGAGAGTAAAAATATCTCCTGCATGTCGGTAAAGCCTTGATAAATGTCTTTTACAAAGCTTGAACCTTCGTAGCTACCGGTAAAGCCCATTAATGCAGCAAATATAATGCCGCTAAATAACACAACAAATACATTTAACCCTGCCACAGCTAAAACCAAAATAAAGGCATAAGGGAGTACTAACCAAATGTCGTAATCTTGTGTCTCAACCACTTGTGCTGCTGGAGTAAGGTAAAATAATAAACCTATAGTAAGAACCGCAGCGGGTACCGCTATTTTGAGGTTTTCTTTAAATTTATCTTTCATTTCACAGCCTTGAGTACGCGTAGCTGCAATTGTGGTGTCTGAAATAATTGACAAGTTATCGCCAAACATAGCACCAGATACAATAGTACCGGCCATAAGCGCAGGGTCTATACCTGTTTTAATCGATACCGCATAAGCTATTGGGCCAATTGCACCAATAGTACCCATTGATGTGCCCATGGCAGTAGATACAACTGCGGCTATTAAAAATAAACCAGGGAGTAGTAAAGCGGGCGGTATTAGTGATAAACCGGCATTAACGACTGCGTCAACACCCCCTGTTGCACTTGCTACCGCGGAAAATGCACCAGCAAGCAGGTAAATTAAACACATAGTAATAATGTTGTTATGCCCAGCCCCTTTTATAAAGGTTTCGACACACTGATTGACAGAGCCTTTATTAAGTATAAAGGCAAGCATAATGGCGGGTAATATTGCCACCGGTGCTGGAAGTTGATAAAAAGCATAATCAACCCCTTGAGATTGCAGGTATAAACCTGAACCTAAAAATAGGGCTACAAACGTTAATAGGGGTAGTAAAGAAAGTATTGCTTTATTTTTATTAAATGATGGCTGCATCATAATCCTCGAAACCAATTAATTACCACAGCCAAAAATTCCTCTTTTAGCTGAATTTAGCAAGACTAACTAGGTTGTTAAAAGCTAACAAATAGTAGAGCAATGCAGCGCCCGCAAGCCAAAGACCAAATCGACGCGAAAGAGAAGTTTAAATGTATAGATGGCTAAAGTAAACTGGTATTGTTATTATTCTTTTATTAAAGGCTTGACTGACTATTACATGACTTTTAGATAAAATCTACTAAGTAAGTTACTTTCAGTGATTGATGTTAATTCAGCAATATATACACTCAACATATATAAAACGATCGGTTTACGGTTTAAACAAAAATAGATTAAGGCATAGTGATGATTCGAATAGGTGTTTTTGGTGCTAATGGCAGAATGGGTTTAGCTTTATTGGAAGCCGCAACTATAAAAGAGCAAACACAACTAACAGGTGCCTATGTTCGCAGTGGGTCATCGCTAATTGGAGTTAATGTAAACCAAGTAAATAGTGCTGCCGATAAAAACGTCTGTTTTAGCGACGAAAACACACTCGAAAGTGTTGATGTTTTAATTGATTTTACCCTGCCAGAGGGTATGCGTAACCACTTAAAGCATGCAGTTGAACAATCCCTTCCATTAGTTATTGGAACTACAGGCTTAACGACCGATGACATGGCATTATTAGAAAATGCTGCTAAACATATACCTATTGTGTTTGCTCGTAACTACAGTGTTGGCGTAAATGTGTTATTGAATTTAGTTAAAACGGCAGCCACAAAATTTGGTGACGATTTAGATATTGAAATATTTGAAGCGCATCACCGTCATAAAATCGATGCGCCATCGGGCACCGCACTGGCAATTGGTGAGTCAATTGCAGATGCAAAAGGGTGGAACCACGAAGAGGTTGCTGTGTATGATCGAAGCCAAGTTGAAACTGAAAAATCTCAAAACGAAATTGGTTATTCAGTCCTAAGAGGAGGCGACATAGTAGGTGAACATACCGCATACTTTGCCACAATGGGGGAAAGGCTTGAATTAACGCACAAAGCAAGTTCAAGAATGACCTTTGCACTAGGTGCTGTAAGAGCTGCGGGCTGGTTGCAAAATAAACCACCAGGACTTTATGACATGCAAGATGTGCTCGATTTAAAGTAGTTTAGTATCTATTTTGGGTGTTTGGGTCTGATTTTAGCTAAAAGCACTTATTTATTATAATTTACCAAATAATGTTAGACCTAAAACACAACATCATGTAGTATACAGCCAATTTGCCAAAAATTACTAAATGCGTGTTTCCAATTATACCCAAGTGGCTAGTAAAATCAGGGGTTCAGTGGGAATGATAAGAGTTTTAGGCAAGAAAAAATGTTGAAGATTTAGTGGTTATATCGGCCTCATTTAAGACTGCGTAAAACAATTTAATCTCATACAAAATCTGGTTTTTACGATCCCTCTGGGTATTGGCGGGGTGTTAGGCAATTTGCTTACTCCCGTTTTTTACTGTTAGGAGGTTTAACTTGACTAAATCCGCTCTGTTAGTCCTAGAAGACGGCACAGTGTTTCGCGGTACTGCAATCGGCGCTGACGGCATGTCAGTCGGTGAAGTGGTATTCAATACGTCTATGACTGGTTATCAAGAAATTTTGACTGACCCTTCGTACGCGGAACAAATCGTAACTTTGACGTACCCACATATCGGTAATACGGGTACCAACAGCGAAGACGAAGAAGCGAATCAAATTTGGGCTAAAGGCCTAGTGATCCGTGATTTGCCACTGCTAGCAAGTAACTTTCGTAACGAGCAATCGTTAGACGATTACTTGAAAGAACGTAATATCTTAGGTATTGCGGACATCGATACCCGAAAGCTAACACGCATTTTGCGCGATAAAGGCGCTCAAAATGGCTGTATTGTTGCCGGTGACGAGCTAGACGAAAATAAAGCGTTACAAGCCGCGCAAGCCTTCCCAGGCTTAAAAGGCATGGATTTAGCAAAAGTTGTCTCAACCAAGGAAAATTTTGAGTGGCGCGAATCAAGCTGGGCATTAGGCGAGGGATTTAAAACCTTAGATACCGCCGATGAAAAGTTTCATGTTGTAGCCTACGACTTCGGTGTTAAGCGTAATATATTACGTATGCTTGTTGACCGTGGTTGTAAACTTACCGTAGTACCTGCACAAACCAGTGCTGCTGATGTACTTGCATTAAACCCCGATGGTATTTTCTTATCTAATGGCCCTGGCGATCCTGAGCCGTGTACCTATGCTATTGATGCTATCAAATCATTTTTAGAAACCGACACGCCTATTTTTGGTATTTGTTTGGGTCACCAGTTATTAGCGCTTGCTTCAGGTGCTAAAACAGAAAAAATGAAATTTGGCCATCATGGTGGTAACCACCCAGTTAAAGATCTTGACCGCGATGTAGTGATGATCACAGCGCAAAACCACGGTTTTGCAGCCCAAGAATCAAGCCTACCAAGCACGCTTCGTGCAACACACAAATCACTGTTTGACGGTACGCTTCAAGGTATTCATCGTACAGATAAGCCAGCATTTAGTTTTCAGGGTCACCCTGAGGCAAGTCCAGGCCCGCACGATGCCGCCCCATTATTTGACCACTTCATCGATTTGATGCAAGCGCGTAAACACTAATTTAACTGGAGTAATAATGCCAAAACGTACCGACATAAAAAGCATTCTTATCTTAGGCGCAGGCCCAATTGTTATTGGTCAAGCTTGTGAATTTGACTACTCTGGTGCACAAGCGTGTAAAGCACTGAGAGAAGAAGGCTATAGAGTTATACTTGTTAACTCAAACCCTGCAACTATTATGACAGACCCAGAAATGGCTGATGCAACATACATCGAACCAATTCACTGGGAAGTAGTAGAAAAAATCATCGAAAAAGAAAAGCCAGATGCAGTCCTGCCTACAATGGGTGGCCAAACAGCATTAAACTGTGCACTTGATTTAGACAAGCACGGTGTATTGGCTAAGCATGGCGTTGAGCTAATTGGTGCAACGGCTGATGCAATCGACAAAGCCGAAAACCGTGAACGCTTTGACACTGCAATGAAAAACATTGGTCTTGAATGTCCTCGTGCTGAAATTGCTCATTCAATGGAAGAAGCTAAAGATACAATGACCCGTATCGGCTTACCGTGTATTATTCGTCCTTCTTTCACCATGGGTGGCACCGGTGGTGGTGTTGCTTACAACATGGAAGAGTTTGAAGAAATATGTGAGCGTGGTTTAGACTTATCGCCAACAAACGAATTACTAATTGATGAATCACTGATTGGTTGGAAAGAGTACGAAACAGAAGTTGTTCGTGACAAAAAAGACAACTGTATCATTGTGTGTACTATTGAAAACTTTGACCCAATGGGCGTGCATACAGGCGACTCAATCACAGTTGCACCAGCGCAAACATTAACCGACAAAGAATACCAAATTATGCGTAATGCCTCTATGGCAGTACTGCGTGAAATTGGTGTTGAAACCGGTGGTTCTAACGTACAGTTTGGTATAAATCCAAAAGACGGCCGTATGGTCATCATTGAAATGAACCCACGTGTATCACGCTCATCTGCACTAGCCTCTAAAGCAACGGGTTTCCCAATTGCTAAAATTGCAGCAAAACTGGCTGTAGGTTACACGCTTGACGAACTTCAAAATGATATTACGGGCGGAAAAACGCCAGCGTCTTTTGAGCCTTCAATCGATTACGTTGTAACAAAAATTCCTCGCTTTAACTTTGAAAAATTTGCCGGTGCTAACGATCGCTTAACTACGCAAATGAAATCGGTTGGCGAAGTAATGGCGATTGGTCGTAACCAACAAGAATCATTACACAAAGCATTACGTGGTCTTGAAGTGGGCGCAACAGGTTTTAACCCAATAGTTGCACTTGATGACCCTAAAGCGAAAGAAAAAATCATCCGCGAATTACGCGAACCAGGTGCTGAGCGTATCTGGTACATTGCCGATGCAATGCGCCATGGTATGAGCGTTGATGATGTTTATGAGCTGACTAAAGTTAATCGCTGGTTCTTAGTACAAATAGAAGATATTTTAAAAGACGAAGCAAAAATTGGTGAAGTAGGTATGGCTGGTTTAAATGCCGACTTCCTACGTAAACTTAAACGCAAAGGTTTCGCAGATCCACGTATAGCTGAAATTGCTGGTGTATCTGAAGCTGAAATTCGTAAAAAACGTCACCTATTAAACATCGTGCCAGTATACAAGCGTGTTGATACGTGCGCCGCAGAATTTAGCTCAGACACAGCTTACATGTACTCATCTTACGATGAAGAGTGTGAAGCAAACCCAACAGATAAAGACAAAATCATGGTTATTGGTGGCGGTCCTAACCGTATCGGCCAAGGTATTGAATTTGATTACTGTTGTGTACATGCCTCGCTTGCGCTTCGCGAAGACGGCTATGAAACCATCATGGTTAACTGTAACCCTGAAACGGTTTCTACCGATTACGATACATCTGACCGACTTTACTTTGAGCCAATTACACTTGAAGACGTACTCGAAATTGTACGTGTTGAAAAGCCAAAGGGCGTTATTGTGCAGTACGGTGGTCAAACACCACTTAAATTAGCACGTGAGCTTGAAGCGAATGGTGTTCCAGTAATTGGTACTTCACCTGATGCGATTGACCGTGCAGAAGATCGCGAACGTTTCCAACAACTTGTTGAGCGTTTGAACTTACTTCAGCCAGAAAATGCAACAGTAACTTCAACTGAAGAAGCACTACTTAAATCAGTTGAAATTGGTTTTCCACTCGTTGTACGTCCGTCGTATGTACTAGGTGGTCGTGCAATGGAAATTGTATACGATGAAGACGATTTACGTCGTTACATGACTGAAGCAGTTCAAGCTTCAAATGAAGCGCCTGTTTTATTAGACCATTTCTTAGATAACGCAATTGAAGTTGACGTTGACGCGATTTGCGACGGCGAGCAAGTAATTATTGGCGGTATCATGGAGCACATTGAGCAAGCCGGTGTTCACTCTGGTGACTCAGCATGTTCATTACCAGCACATTCTTTATCGCAAGAAGTGCAAGATGTGATGCGCAAGCAAGTAACCGACATGGCGCTTGAGCTTGGTGTTGTTGGCTTAATGAATACACAGTTTGCAGTAAAAGATGGCAAAGTGTACTTAATTGAAGTTAACCCGCGTGCAGCACGTACTGTACCGTTTGTATCAAAAGCAACCGGTGTAGCGCTTGCAAAAGTGGCGGCTCGTTGTATGGCGGGTCAGTCTTTGGCAAGCCAAGGTATTACTAAAGAAGTGATCCCTCCTTATTACAGCGTTAAAGAAGTTGTTTTACCATTTGCTAAGTTTCAGGGTGTGGATCCAATTCGTGGCCCTGAGATGCGCTCAACGGGTGAAGTGATGGGGGTTGGTGATACTTTCGCCGAAGCATTCGCAAAAGCACAATTAGGTGCAAGCAACACTTTACCACGCGGTGGTCGCGCGTTATTATCTGTTCGTAATAGCGATAAGCCACGCATTGTTGAATTAGCCAAGATTATGACCGACTTAGGTTTTGAACTTGACGCAACGGGTGGCACGGCACAAGCTCTTGAAGAAGCTGGCATTGAAGTACGACGTGTAAACAAAGTATATGAAGGCCGCCCGCATATTCTTGATTATATCAAGAATAAAGAGTACAGCTATATCGTTAATACCACCGAAGGTCGCCAAGCGATCGAAGATTCGAAGGTGTTACGTCGTGGTGCATTGCAAAATAAAACCAACTATACGACAACCTTGAACGCGGCTTTTGCTAACTGTACTGCTAACAAAGCAGATGACCGTAGTAAAGTAACGTCAGTTCAAGAGCTACACCTGCGATTGAACTAAGGAAATGTGCCAAGGCCAACTAGGGCCTTGGTGTTAAGTGAGAAAAGTATGCAATCAATTCCGATGACAGTTCGTGGCGCAGATTTACTGCGCAAAGAGCTTAACGAATTAAAAACAGTTACCCGTCCAAAAATTATCGCCGACATTGCTGTTGCGCGTGAACACGGTGACTTAAAAGAAAACGCTGAGTACCACGCTGCACGTGAGCAACAGGGTTTTTGTGAAGGTCGTATTCAAGAAATTGAAGCTAAACTTTCAAATGTTCAGATAATCGACGTAACTAAAATGCCAAATACGGGCAAAGTTATTTTTGGTACCACAGTAACTATTGTTAATGTAGAAACTGATGCCGAAGTTAAATACCAAATAGTTGGCGATGATGAGGCAGATATTAAAAATAACTTAATTTCTGTTAATTCACCTATAGCTCGTGGTTTGATTGGTAAACAAATGGATGATGCAGTAACCATTAAAACACCAAAGGGCGACGTTGAATACGAAATCATTGAAGTTGAGTACCTTTAATATCTCCTCACTTTAGCGTTTACATAAAAGCCGATGTTATTACATCGGTTTTTTTATGCCTTCAATAAACTCGACTTTGTCTAATTTATTGGGTACGTTAGGTTGACTACACCCTAATAATTGAGAGTACTGATGTCCTTAATTAATTTTCCTGAGCCACTTAAGCCTAATGATAATATTGCAATTTGCGCGTTTTCGTCAGGTGTTGATAAGCACTTTCAAAGACGATTAGACACGGTACTAAATGGTTTAAAAGCGCAAGGATATAAAGTCATCGAAGGTGACAGTGTAAGGCAAAATATCAGCGCTAAAGAGCGAGCTTTAGAGCTAATGCAATTTCTTATTGACGATAATATAGCGGCAATTATGCCGCCATGGGGTGGAGAGCTTGCCCTAGACGTTTTGCAATATATTGACTTTAACATAGTGAAAACGGCTAAACCTAAGTGGTTAGTGGGGTTCTCTGATGTTAGTACATTAGCGTGTGTGCTCACTTCTCGTTGTGGTTGGGCAACCCTTCATACTGCTAACTTAATGCAGCTACATCCACATGAAACTGAGCACAATTGTATAAATATTTTTCACGCTTTAGGGCTCACAAAAGGCGAGCAATTTGAACAAGTCCCTTCAACATCATACCAAAATAAATTAATTGATTATGCAAGCGAACCGAATGCGTTGTTCGAACTTACTGAGCCTTCGCAATGGCAATGTTTAAATTACAAAGATGCACGTAAATTAGAAATAACGGGCCGACTTTTTGGTGGTTGTTTAGATACGCTCAGCTTACTGCTTGGCTCACCATACCTTGATTTACATCGCTTTAAACAAGAGTATGCACCCGAAGGTCTAGTGCTCTTCCTTGAAAATGCAGAGTTAAGTCCAACAGCCGTAGCACGTAGTCTCATTGCATTAAAACTAAATGGCGTACTCACTGATGTAAACGGTATTATACTTGGGCGCAGCGCCGTTATTAATAGCCCACACAAGCAGATTGATTATTACCAAGCAATACAATTAGCACTTGGTAAATGTATATTCCCAGTCCTGTTTGATGCCGATATAGGGCATATTGCACCTAACCTAAACTTAATTAATGGTGCGCGCTGTACAGTTAATGCAGAGATAAATGAAGGCAATGTGATTGAGGCATCGCTAAGCACTAAGCTGTGTTAATTATAAAGTCGCTCTTATTGATGGCTAATCATCTAAAAGGTAATGGATAAATTAAGCTCTTTAATTTACTTTAGTTAATCATTAGTTTTTATACGTATTGTATATTTGAAAAGGAATCGTTAAGTTGAAAATTAAGGACGCTCATTATAAAAACGGCTTTGCTTTTATTGCCGTTGTTATGTTTATCGCTTTTTTTATAATTTGGTATATAAACAATGAAATTGAAGCTTCTTTTTTGCTGTTATTTTTTGCATGCTTATCGTTTAGGTATCGATTTACCGATGAATATAAAGCTAAACATTCCCCACATAATCTAATCAAGAGAAGCGCCGGCACTATAAAAATCACAAAGCCAAATTTGAGTCGCTTTAAGTTTATATCAGATCAAGAGTCGATCGAGGTTAAGCGAATTTCTATTGTTAATATAAGTGATAATTGGTTATCAATAATTATTGACGGAAACGGCAATGGTTACGATTTTCAACTTTTAGGCTCAAAAGATGAAATTTATCAACAATTTAACTCACTGCTAAATTCAGATGAAAAAGAGAACATTGATATTAACTACGTGTAATTTATTGAACGCTTAATACCGCGCTTGATGGTAAAAGCGATAGGGCATGTTGACCTTAGTGGCTTGAGTTTATTTAATTTAGTGGACGTGGAATAACTGCGCGATGTGTGCAGCCGAGCGGGCTAAGCAAAAGTCGAGCAATGCCTATGCGTCCAGCTTACGCCCTTTAGCCTAATTTATACAGACAACAAATAGTAAATGGCTCTTAGCAAGGACAACCCTTAACCCTGAAAGTTTATTAGTCTCTAAAGTCACTTTCATAAATAAGTTATTAAGCCTTCCGCACCTAAATAATAAAAGGAAAACAATGAAAATAGATGACATCAGAGTATTTGTGCCATGTAAAAACTATCAACAATCGTGTGCATTTTATCAGGCGCTGGGCTTTAATGTTGAGCAGGCATCAGCTGATTTAAGTATTGCAACATCAGGTGAATGTAGTTTTTTTTTACAGCGTTACTACAACCAAGAATTTGCTGAAAATTTAATGCTTCAAGTGTGCGTATTAAACATAAGCCAAGCTTTTAACACTATTAGTAAGTTAACTCACTTTGATATTCGCTTTGAAGGGATAAAACAAGAGCCGTGGGGTAAAGTGATTTATTTATGGGGACCTTCGGGCGAGCTTTTGCACATAACTGAATTTAATTAAAAAGGAATAATAATGAAAAAAAGTACATTTTTTATCATGTTGATGGTTTTTTTACTGACCTCATGTAGTGCGCTTGTCAGTAATTACTCTAATAAAAATACGCGTTCTAGCAGTTTGGTTGACTTTCTATATCCAAACGAAGATAGCCGTGCTGCGTATAAACCAGAAATTCCAGTGTTAAAATTACCTGTTACTGTGGGCATTTCATTTGTGCCTTCTAAAGATTGGCGAGCAAACGCAATTGAAAGCCAAAATGAAGTAGCGTTGCTGGAAAAAGTAAAAAAGTCGTTTTTACAATACGATTACATTGACCGCATAGAAGTGATTCCAAGTACATACCTCAAAGGTGGGGAAGGGTTTTCAGCGCTTGAACAAGTAGGGCGACTGTACGATGTAGACGTGATGGCATTGGTTTCTTACGATCAAGTAACGCAAACCTATGAAAATAACGCCGCATTATTGTATTGGACCATTGTAGGTATGTACGTTATTCCCGGTAACGAAAATACGATTCAAACCTTCGTCGACACTGCTGTTTTTGATATAAAAAGTAAAAAAATGCTTTTTAGAGCACCAGGCATCAGCAAGCTTGAAAAAAGAACCACCGCTATTGGTATTGACGAAACGCTCAATGAAAAGTCACTTGAGGGGTTTAATTTAGCGGTTACCGATATGAGCCTAAATTTAGATGCGGAATTAGCCCGCTTTAAAACACGGGTAAAAGAAGAAAAAATAGCAAAAATAGAGAATAAAGATGGCTCAAGCAGTGCTGGGGCATTTAGTGTGTTTATTCTGGTTTTTATATCGCTACTTGTTTTAAAGCGCAGATATGTAAATAACTAAACATCTATATAACTAAGTCGCTAAATAATTAAATTTAAAACGCCACATTATTCAACTTATGCGGCGTTTTTTATGGTACCTAGCTTAATTTTTCATTAAAAAACGCTAAGGTACGCTGCCAAGCAAGCTCTGCTTTTTGCTCATCATAACGCCCAGTAGAGTCGTTATGAAAACCATGATTAGCACCTTCGTACATGTGCATAGTGTACTCAACATTGTTAGCTTTTAAGCTTTTTTCATACTCAGGCCATGTGGCGTTAACGCGTTTATCAAGCTCACCTAATTGAATCATTAAAGGCGCTTTAATATTTTTGTGTAAGCTTTCACTTGCAGGTGTGCCATAAAAGGGCACGCCCGCGCTGAGTAAGTCACTATCAACTGCGGCTAAGTAGTTAACAATATAACCCCCAAAACAAAAGCCCACAGCCCCTAGTTTGCCGTTACTATTTGAATGATTTTTTAAAAACTGAGCGGCGGCGACAAAGTCGTTTTGAATTTTAGCTCTGTCCATGGTGCGTTGCATTGCACGGCCTTCATCGTCATTGCCCGGGTAACCACCAAGCGGAAAGAGTGCGTCGGGTGCAAAGGCAATAAACCCTTTTTTGGCTAAGCGCCTTGCTACATCTTTTATGTAAGGGTTTAAACCGCGGTTTTCGTGAATAACTAAAACAACAGGAAGCTTACCCTCAATTTTGCTGGGAACGGCTAAGTAACCTTTGCCTTTACCATACCCATTTGGCGAATCAAATTCTTCGTAGGTGGCTTTAATATCGTCATCGTTAAACGAGACTTGCTCTGCAAGTGCGTAGTTAGGTAAAAGTGCGCTGGTGAGCACACTCATTGAAATCCCAAGTGCTGCAAGGCCACCAAGTTTTTTCATAAATGTGCGACGGTCCATTAAACCGTGGGCATATTCGTCGTACCAATCAAACGCTTCTTGAGGAATGTGTTCAGAGTGAGGTAAATTCATGGTTTCCCTTACTTATTATGATTTTTGAATATTAAAATACATTAACGTATCTGGAACAAAAAACGTGCAATAATTTTATATATAATTACTTTTAGCATTATTTATTTGCTATTAGCAGAGAGAGCATGATCAATTCCCATCATAAAATCTAACCCTACAAAGGCGAAAGCCACAACAATTGCACCCAATAGCATTAAATTACGATTGTTTTTTCTGTATCCAACAATAGTTAGTACTGCAAATATGATAAATAAAATAAGTTGAAGTGTAGCCATGGTTAATCCTTTAAAAAAGTAAACTGGGAGATAAAATACCAGTTAAAATGAAGAGTTAGTAAATAATTGAAGGTTATTTTTAAACTATAAATAAAAAGCTCGGCACTGTGCCGAGCTTTTTTGGTTGGGGGTTTACTTAATTAGCTATTGGTCGTTGTTGGTTGGCCATCGACAATAGGGTGTTTACCACGCCACTTACGAATCATTCGTTTTGTGTCCTCAAGCGCGACATACTGACACGGTATAAGAATAAGCGTAATCACGGTGGCAAATAGCACACCAAAGGCAAGCGATACTGCCATAGGTATTACAATTTGTGCCTGCAAACTCGTTTCCATAATAATCGGTAACACGCCAATAAAGGTGGTTACTGACGTAAGCAATATAGCTCTAAAACGACGCGCACCCGCTTGCATAACAGCTTCTTTTATAGGTACGCCTTCAGCACGCGCCTTATTTACAAAATCAACCATAACAAGGGAGTCGTTTACTACAATACCGGCTACCGCAATGATGCCAAACATTGAAAGGCCGCTCATGGTCATTCCTAGTACCATGTGTCCGAACATTGCCCCGACCACACCAAATGGAATAACCGACATAATAATCAACGGTTGTGAGTATGAGCGAAGCGGAATGGCTAATAATGCAAATATAATCATTAGTGAAATTGCAAAGTCGCGCAACTGTTCATCAGCGCTTTCCATTTCCTCTTGCACTCGACCAGCTACATTACTGGTAACACCTGGGTAATTTTGTAAAAGGGTTGGTAAATATTCGTCAGTGATTTCTTTTACAATGGCAAAAGGTTCAACTTTATCAGTATTTATGGCTGCCCATACATTGACTGTTCTGTTTGCGTTTTCACGACGAATTCTGTTTACACCATCTACAATGCTGATTTGTGCCACTTCACTTAACGGCACCTCAACACCTGTTGGCGTGATAATACGTGTGCTGTGTATATTACTGATAGAGTTACGTTCGTTTTCAGGGTAGCGGATCATCACTCTGATCTCTTCCCCTTCGCGTAAAATACGCTGTGCCTCTAATCCGTAGTAACTAAAGCTAACTTGCGATGCCACATCTGCAAGGGTTAGCCCCATGCTGTATGCAAGTGGTTTTAAATCAAGTTGTACTTCGTCGGTAGCGCTTTGTAGTGAGTCGTTAACGTCGCCTACACCTTCCATGCTTTGTAATTTAGTTTTTAATAACGCGGCAACTTCTTTTAGTTTGTCGGTATCTTTACCTTGCAGTCTAAAACTTACGTCGCCGTCATCTCGTCCGCCGCCAAATAAGTTGTCTTCAATAGTTAGCGTTTTAACACCCGGCAGTGGTGGCATTTTTTCACGCCATAGTGAGCTAAGTGTGAAGGTATCGATAGGGCGTTTATCAGGTTCAATAAGAACAGCCATTAATTGTGCCGTTGTACGGCCACGAAGGCTTATCGAAAGGTCACGAATCATTTTTTGACCGTATTGTGCTTCAAGCTCTTTATCTACACTCAATAGTACGGCTTCAATTTTTTTAGCAGTTTCAAGTGTTGCTTGCTCTGACGATTCTAGATTCATTTCTACAACCACACGCGGAAAGTCATGTTGTATTTTAGGGTTTGGTACAAATTTAACTAAACCGCCTGCAAACATGCCTGCGCTCATAATTAAAATACATATAAACCCAACAATGACGGTATAGCGGTAATGAATACAGTGCCCTATAAACGGCGTGTAGTAGTTTTGAACAAACGATTTAAGGCCTTTATCAACAACCATACGCACTTTATGCAATGGGTTTTTAGGATTAGGTTTACGTGGGTTCATTGCAGCAATATGAGCCGGTAATATAAGCTTTGATTCAATTAACGAGAAAATTAAGCACAAAATAATAACGACACCAATCGCTTTAGAAAACGCAGCACCTGGGCCTGATGCCATAGCTTGAGGTAAAAAAGCAGCAATGGTGGTGAGTACGCCAAATGTAGCGGGCATTGCAACACGTTTAACACCACGTATTACGTTATCGAGAGAGTGGCCGTGCTTTTCTATTTCGGCACTGGCCGATTCACCTACAACAATTGCGTCGTCCACCACAATACCGAGTACAATAATAAAGGCAAACAGCGATACCATATTAATGGTGATATCTAAAAAGCCGATTGGCATGAACAAAAAGGCACCCAAAAAAGACACCGGTAAACCCATCATTACCCAAAACGCTAATCTAAGCGGTAAAAACAATGCCAATACCAGCATAACTAAAACACCACCCCATACCATGTTGTCGATCATCATATCGAGACGACCTTGCAGGTAGTAGGTTAAATCAACCATAGGGGAAAGTTTTACGCCTTGTGGTAATTTAGATTCTTTTTCGGCCATGTATTTTTTAAGTACTTTGGCAACGTCGGTAATGTCTTGATCTTTAGATGCTGCAATATCAAACATTAACGAGTTTTTACCATTGTACTTTGAATATAATAAGCCTTCTTCAAAACCATCGTTAATAGTGGCTACATCGCCTAAATATATTTGTGCGCCATCAGCAAGAGTAATTAAAGGTAACTGTTCAAATTCATTCCCTTTGTATGCTTGTTTTTCAACACGCATAGAAATATACCCATTGTCTGAACGAATTTGACCTGCAGACATATTAGTTGAAAAATTTCTTACAGCGTTTGATACATCTCTAAAAGTAAGGCCGTATTCACGCAGTTTGTCTGGGCTAATCTCAATGCCTATTTCATAATTTAAGCCGCTAAAAAAGCTGACTAAATTAACGCCAGGTAAAGCAAGTAATTCATCTTCTATATCTCGGCCGAGCTCTTTTAGTTGTGCATAGGTCATATCTCCATATAGCGCAATGAACATTACTTCTTGTTGAAATTTATCACGCTGAATAATAGGCCTTTCCATACCCGCAGGAAACGAGTTAATAGAATCTACTTGGGCTTTTATTTCGTCTAAGGCTTCTTGAAGGTCGTATTTTTCTTCAATTTCAATCCATGCCTGTGCATAACCACGATTAGAGTAAGTTATAAAGCGTTTAATACCCTCTAATCCCTCTAGGTTTTCTTCAATTTTTATTGTAATGCCTTCTTCAACCTCTTGCGGCGCGGCGCCAGGGTAAACGGCTTGAACACTTACCCAGTTACTTTCAAATTGCGGAAATGCTTGCTTACGAATTGTTAAGGCTGTTAATAAACCGCCAACCAGAATAAAAATCATGATTAAATTTGCTGCAACAGGGTTGCGAGCAAACCAGGCAATTAGGCCCTTTTCAGAGGTACTCATAAAGTGTCCTCTTTAAGCGCAAGCTGTGTTACTTCGCCTTGTTCGTCATTTTCATCCGTTTTAACAGCCATTCCTTCGCTTGGGTATTCTAGTGCTGAGGTAATCAACTGTTCGCCTAGTTGTAATCCTTGGTCGGCTATTACCATGCCATTTTGTTCACGTATAATATTCAGTGTTTTAAAGCTTAAGGTATTGTTCGCGTTTAAAATGGCAATTTGTTTATCTTTAACAAGGTGATGCGGGACAATAATTGCGTTATCGAGGGATCGCCCCTCAATGGTTGCATTAATGTATGAACCAAAACGCAGTGGTTTAGTGTTATCGGCGTATGGGGTTGGCAGTTGCGCAACTAAATAACTCATACGGCTTACTTGATCTATTACGCCTTCGCTGCGTACAACTTCGGCCTGCCATGACGTTTGCTTGCCTGCAAATTCTGCATTAAGGGTCACGGTGGCACCAATCCCTCCATTGGCCAGGTATTGCATTTCACTATCGGCTACAGGTAAACGCACTTCTGCAAGCGATGTTGCACTTAATGCGCCAAAGCTACTGCCCGGGTTTACGACAGAGCCTAAGCTTATTGTACGTGCATTAATAATGGCGTCGTAAGGGGCTTTTATATATGTGCGTTCTAGGTTGCGCTTTGCACGTTTAACACTGGCTTGTGCAGAGCGGTAACGCGCTAGCTTTTCGGCTAATTGTGGTTTACGTAAATAAAGCTCTGAAGCAATAGAGTCACTTGAGTCTGATTTAATACGTTCCCATTCAGCTTTTGCTACATGTGCTTGGGCGCGTTCTATTTCAAGGGCTGAGCTTGCTTGAGCAAGGCCTGCTTGCGCTTCAATAAGGTCGGCTTCGTAATCATTTGGATCAATTCGTGCTAATATGTCGCCTTGTTTTACAAATGCACCTTCAACAAATTCATCTGCTACGGAAATAACTTGGCCACTGACTTGTGCAATTAGCTCGGTACGGTCTTTAGGTTTTACAACCCCGTACGATTTTACGTCGAGTGTTATTGCGTCAATGTTGACTGTTTGCGCAGCAACCAGTGGGCGAGTATCTTGCTCTGGTTTTTCTTCAGGCGGCGTTTTCATATTTGAAAAGCCAATTGCCAGTGCAATCCCGGCAGCTAAAACTGCGATTGGAAGAACAATTTGTTTTTTAGTAGCCACAAGGCATTCCTTCATAAAAGTGGTGATAGGGCAATAATACGCAATAAAGTGTTTACAAGGCGTTTGAAGATGTAACAAAGCATTACATATGTGTATTACAAATAAATATTTGGCTCTAAAAATGAGTCGATACTGTTAAATATGTGGTTAATTTAAACAGAGGGTGTTATGAAAATAGAGCCAATGGCGTGTCGATTAGGCTGCGGTGCATGTTGTATTGCGCCAAGTATTAGCTCGCCAATACCGGGTATGCCAAATGGAAAAAAGGCCGGAGAACGTTGTATTCAGCTAGATGAGAACAATCTATGTAAGTTATTTGGCGATGACTCTAGACCAAAAGTATGCAGTGATTTTAGCGCCACAGTTGATGTGTGTGGATCAACTAATGCAGAGGCTCTAGCACTTATCACAGAGCTTGAACAATTAACTTAGTTGGTGTGTTCAATACACACATAGTTACATTTAACTACTACCGAGTAACTTTTTTAAGTTATTAAAAGCTGCGCTTTTCACGCGAGCGAGTTCTGCGTCTACTACAAATGTGCAGTTATACGTCTATTTTATAGACGTAAAGCATGCTTTTGTTACTGGCAAAGACTGTACAAGTAATTTATTCACAAAGAGGCTAGTGACGCTGCGCTTTTAGAGAAAGTGACAAACATAAAAGTTGATCATGAGTTTAGGTTTACACATTTACTACTCATTCATTTCTCTTTGTGCAGTGATTTTTTCTTTGCCATAATAAAAAGCGAATACCTTCAACTTGATGGATGAAGCCATTAAAGTGAACGATTCACAAAGAGGGTAAGAGGCGCTGCGCTTTTAGAGCAAAGATTAATTGAATAAGTCTTAACTATTATTTCAGATTTGATTTATAGATTTTGCTCAAATCGGATATTCGCATATTTGGTATGAGCAGACATCGAAGGTTTTTAATGTCTGAAGTCAAGATTTGCCCCCCCTTCACTTCGCATTCACTTCATTTGATGAACACAAGGCTTCTTCTTAACGACCATAAAACGAATTAGGTTAACGTGTTGAGTTAAAGACGGGGTTGGTAAAACCATCAGATTTGATTGAGCCTGCACGTTAACCGCTCTTATTTAAATGTTGGGTAACCCGTCTATATTCGTCTACCTATTAGCGGTAATATATTTTGCTAAGTGTTCCACTGCCTCATTCGAATTTATTACTTCGTTCGACACATAAACATCTGGTTCGATAGGTTGCTGACAATGCTCTTTTCCTGATGGGCGAGTAAAGATAAGTGTCGGCATGGTTAGTTCTAAATTAGAACCAGACAATACATGAGTTTCTATACGCCCAGTAGTGCAAGACCTTACATTTGAATGACCCGCGATGACAGCCTGACGAGAGTCTTGTAGTGAGGTTAAAAACAAAATAGTTGATGAATAACTGAGCGGCCCCATTAGTAAATATGCCCGTCCAGGTATCTTTAAACCCTTATGCGCGTCGACAGGCACTAATTGATTAAATGTGCCTTCAATAACCTCACCTTGATTACCTTTAATAGGTCCTAGTTTGATATTTCGTTCCGTCATACGAATTTTAAAGTTTGACAGAAATGGAAATGGCCTGCTCGCAATGTATGGTGCAATACCTTGCTGCCAATAGTGATCGGTCCCCCCAGGGTTATGGCGAACGTCGATAATCACATCTTTGACGTTCGCATCCTTAAACGCCTGCCACGTTTCATCTAGAAATGTGAAAAAAGGTTGTTCTTGTTCTTGAGAATAAAAAAAGCGATCGACACGCAAATACCCTATGTCATTGTCTAGTATTCGACTTTGGACAAATTCCCTCACATCAGCATTGTGATTTTCCGGCTCATCAGTGACACCCATTATAGAAAATTGCTTGCGCTTATTTTTATGCATAAACTCAATTTGATAATCTTTGCTACTACCAAACAGTAACCAGTACATTTGGTTAAATCGACTGGCAGTAAATGCAGCCCTAAACTCTAATGAGTCGCCATACATTCTTGCCAACATAGTTTCAATTATTTTTGATGCCCTAACTCCGTTGACTGAGATAATCTCATCACCGATTTTAATATCTGAATGGCCTTCAATAGTTTCCGCCACAAGCAAACGTTGGGATGCATCTATCATTACGTCAAATGGAAATAGCCGACCACCGTTCTGAATGTGGTTCTTAAATTGATCATCAAGCTGTGGCGAAGCAATTAGCATGTGTCCATCTTTAAAGTAAGGATTCAGCTGAGAGAAGTATTTCCATGCTTCATAATGTGTCATGGGTGAAGTTATACCTTCTGACAAGGACTCTATCTGCGATTTAACTTCAGATACATCCATAGTAAAGCCCGGGTCTGGGTGGATCGTATCAAGGCGTTGACTTAGCTCAGTCAGGTTGCTTTTTAATGCCTTAATGCTCACTACCTTGCCAGATGAAGGCAGGTTAGTATGAGTATTCCATTCTTGCGTTTTTGTGTTTTTTGTAATTGACTTTGGTTCATTCAGGCTAGTGCAGCCAATTACAAACGCAATAAAAAAAGTTAAAATTATAGTCTTCAATTTTTGTCCTTAATTCTATTTTCCACTAATTAAATCGTCTGATGAATATTGTTATCCACGGCGATTAGAAGCTGCATTAAAGAGGAGTCAAAGAGAAAAATCGTCCGATTTGGACGAGTTGGATGTGCGATTCGGTCGATTCGCACTCATTCGCTATCGAGTTTCAGCTGTTTCCTATACTGGCTTGGGGTCATTCCTTTGAATTGCTTGAAAACGGCATTAAAGGTACTTTTTGAGGAAAACCCAGCAGATAGAGCTAGATCAAAAAGTCTCTCGTTGGGATTAGAAAAAATTTGAGAACAGACTGTTTTTATTCTGTATTCGTTGACAAATTGATAGAAGTTCTTATTTGCTTGTTGATTGAGGATTTCAGATAAGTGATGGCTACTAAGGTTGGTATACCTTGCTAGTGCGTCTAAGGTAAGTTCACTTTCTAAATAAGGTTGCTCATCTTCCATATACTGAACGATGTTTTCTAATAATTTGGTTTTAGTTTGAGAGTCAAAGTATTGTGGTTTTTTTGTCGAGTTGAGAACTTTCGTTGAAGTTTCACTCAAGTTATCAATCGCAAATAAGTTTGGCTTACGCCATTGGGCCATCGAAACGCTGTATATCAATGTAAAGGCTATGAGATCACTTACAATACCCAAAGAATAACTTGCGCCGATTATTATGCTGACAGTTTCTGTCAAGAACATCCCTGCGTACAAACTCAATACTATCCATAACCAAGTAAATATTTTGGGATTAAAGTTGGAAAGCGTGTCACGTGCATGGCGTCCACTTTTGGTTATCAGTTTGACACTCAATGCTAAATAAAAAAATGCCTGTAAGAACATAATAATCTGAGTCAGCAGTAGAATGTTTTCTTTATGTAAGGCGTTATTGGCGATGTTGATTTTTTCAGCAGGGGTGGAAAATAAAAAATCTATATTTAAGAGAAGACAAAGTAATAACGGCGTAGCATGAATACAATCCTTTATATGGAATGACTTTTTAATTATCGATGACCGAAAATATAAATATAAAAATGCACCAAAACTGGCGGGAACAAAGTAGCCCCATCCAATTAAATTGGCAAAAAAAGTATCATCAGCATGCACTACAATCAAAGGGCTGCAAAAATAAAATGCTTGAAAAAGACACCAAACGCCCATTATGCGCCCAGCATTGTTAACGCCAGCACTAAACAAAAGCATTGCTGCTAATAAAGCCCCTTGGAATGTTCCGATGGCATGAAGATATTGCATTGGCAAGGAAATAAACAGCATTGGGATAGTTGTAAATAGAAATCAGGTAGATGTTTAATGTTCCTAGATTAGCAGATTGCTAAACTTATTGTTAGCTGTGTCTGACATATTGTTCAGTTTGAGCTGTAGAGGTAATTCCAGCGAACAGAGCAAACGAGGCTCACCCATTAGAAAGTTCCTGTCAAGCAGACATCTGTGTTTACTTGGTCTTTCATTTAAAAAACCAAATGTTCTTACTTTTTGAACTCACTTTAAATATGGATATATCTAGTAATGGCGTCGATTGGTGTGAATATGCACCAGTCACTCATATGAATTAAGGCCAATGGCTTTCGCCTCAGTCATCGTTGAGTACCAATGTCAGTGCACTTTTTGGCTGAAAAGCAGAGGATCAAACCTTGACTTCAGATATCAAAGCTTTTGATTGACTGCTTCTCGCTCATGGCTGTCTGTCAGATGAAGTCTAAATCTATTCCATTAAACTGTAAGATAAGATATGAGCTAGTGCAGATTAATTAAAAGCATTGGCTGATTTACGTTTATCTCATTTACTGCTCTTTTTCTATTTGTGCAATATTTTGCCTAAAAGACGTTTTTATATAAATAAGCACAGCGTTTACAAACCAAAATATACATTAAGTTTGTAAACGCTGAATTTAATGTCTACCAACTATACGTTGCACTTAAGGTATATTGCTCGCCGCGACCAGGTGTGCCGGGTATTTCTTCAAACGATTCATCCCATACATTGTCTGCAGCTAACGTAATAAATAAATTATTGATTACGGTTGGCGTAACTTTTAGCGACAATTGCGTAAATAACGCGGTGTCTTTACCATTGCGTAGTGCGTTTTCGTGCTGTTTACGCCACTCGTTATCAATCCTCATTTCTATTAGGTCGTTTGGTGTCCAAATTGCACCTAAGGTCACACGGTGATCTGGAAAGTTTAACGCGTAAAAACTGGCGTCGATATCTGCATCACCATAGTTTTCTGACTTATTTAAGTAAGTGTAGCTTGCAATGAGCTCGGTTGTATCAAAGTACTTAGTCGCAAAAAACTCAACGCCGGTGGCGTCTATGTCAACAGGATTAGCAAAGCGGGCAGAGCTAGAGTCAAAACTAAAAGTCCAATCGGTTAGGTTGTTATCCTCTCGGTAAAAAACTGCTGAATTAAGCTGCCAGGTTTGATCTTGCATTAAATAACCAAGCTCTATGTTTTTAGTCGTTTCGCGCTCAAGATTGTAATTACTTCTAAATAACCCGCCTTGCTCACTGCCACCAATCGCGGTATAGCCAGCAACTTGACTTGCTTGCGCGTAGGATACGTAAAGTGTTTGTTCAGAGCCGTCACTGTTTTGAGTGTTTAGTGAAATATCGCCAATGAGCGATAACTCAGAGTCATCTCGGTTTGTGTCGTCAAAAGCCGCACCTAGGCGAAGAGTTAATAACTGATTTTGTTTAAGGTCGATTTTATACTCAGGTAATACGCTCAGTTTGTAATAAGTGCGAGAAGTGAAATTATTTTCAAGGGTGGTCGACTCTATTTCGTCTTCAATGTACTGCGCTGAATAATTTACTGCAAACGCGGTGTTTTGTGCATGGCTTCCTGATATTGCAATCGATTTTACTTTAGTTTCATGAAAGGCTTGAAAGGCGCTTGGATTCTCACGAGAAAATACATAATGGTCGTTGTGTTTTCTGTAATAGGCAGATACTTCAAAATGGCTATTGTCTGCGTAATTTTGCTGGTGGTTAAGCATGAGTAAGCGGGTTTCTAGTTCTTCTGTTTCGTTTACGCCAAATGGTGTGTACATGTTTGGCCAGCCAAAAAACTTGTCTTGTGAGCCATACATTATATCGGTTTGCGAATCCGCACCTATTAACTGTATGCGCGTAGAGGCACGGTTAAAATCGTGATCGCCGTTTTCTATTGAACCGTCACTTTGTGAATGAGAATATTCGCCCTCAAAGCCCAGTTGCCAATTTTTAGCATCATCAATTTCTGTGCTTATTCCTGCGTAAATACTGTGTAAGTTAAAGTCGTTTGTACCTGTACCAACAGATACATTGCCGCCAGTTGTGATAGGTTTAAAACCAAACGAAATCGAACCCACCGAGCTGTTCATGCCGTTTAAGGCATTGTCGGCTCCGGTTAAAATATAAGGTCCAGTTAGCATTTGCGGTGCAATTGGGAGCTCAGCAACGTAATGACCTGTTTGAGGGTCTAGTAGGGTAGCACTACCGACTCTAAACCCTGTGTTTTCGAAAATACCACCACGAATTGTTACATCAGCTTGGGCTTCTGCCATATTTCGTGATTGTAAATCAACACGAGGGTCGTATTCTAAATTAGAGACGGGGGAGTCAAAGGTCCCAACGGGTAATTTATTTGCCGTGGCCGATGCCTCAACAGTAATTTGTTCTATTGCTGTTTCACTGTTGCTTGTAGCTTGCGCATAAGTAAAAGGTGTAACGCTGCACAGCAGTGCAGAAAATATAAAATGCTCAGTGCGATTCATGGTGTATCTCATAATGTGTTAGGGCACTTATAAAAACTATCATAAAGCGGGTGGGCTAGCTTAATTTAGTCAGTGCGATTTTGTGCGCTATTGTACAGTAATTATAAAAATCTGCATTTGATAATCATTTGTATAATTAACGCGTTACAATACACATGTATTTTTAATTAACTTTATTGAGTTAGATAAACAATGACAGTTCAGCAACACAATACACTTTATTTTGCCGGCGGCTGCTTATGGGGCGTGCAAGAGTTTATGAAGCATTTACCGGGCGTTATAACAACACAAGCAGGGCGTGCTAACGGCGCAAGTAATACCACGCAAGGAGAATACGATGGGTATGCCGAGTGTGTAAAGGTAACGTTTGACTCAAGTGTTTCACTCAATCAACTGTTTGACTATTTTTTTGAAATTATTGACCCTTACAGTGTTAATAAGCAAGGGGTAGATGAAGGCCCTAAATACCGTACAGGCATTTACAGCAAAAACCAAAATCATCTAGACGCAGCAAGCAATTATATAAATAAGCGCAGCGATGCCGAAAAAATTGTAGTAGAGGTAGAGCAGTTAACCAATTATGTGCCAAGCGATCCAGAGCATCAAGACCGCTTAACTAATCACCCCGATGATTATTGCCATATACCGCTTGAGTTATTGCATAAGTATAAATTCTCATAGAATTATACTTGGATTATAGGTCACTCAGGCCTTTCAAAGCGATACAATTTAAATGAGCCAGTTTGAAGTGTTGTACCTTTGTGGTTTGAATACATATAGCCTTTGAGTTCTCGGTTGTCTTTATGAATAATTAGTTTATTTGCGAAGAGTGGATTGCTGGTCGTGATTTCCAGTACGTTGTCTTTTTCTTTAATATCTTGTGGCATAAACGTGGTACTGACTATGCCATCACTTATAAAATAATTGAAATATGACTCTTTATTGGGATGAAATTCAATACTTGCGAGTTCCTGATTGCCGTCTAAATTTAATAATCCTATCCAAAAACCATATAAGCCTGACTTTTCTAATGTTGCTAACTTATCTATTTTAGAGCGGTATTTATCTATAAATGTATGAACGGTAGATTGCCGTTCTTGTTTTTCCAACCGGTAAGTTTTTGACATGACAAAATTATCTTCTGCATTAGAATAAATTTCTAATACCTCAAATGAATTATCTAAAAAACGGCTTAAAATTAATGTAAATTGCAGATGTTCTTTATTAGGGCTAATAAGTGTAATAGTGCAATTAAGGCGACTGCATTTAATATCGTTATTATTAAACGCAATTGATTTATTTCTATGAAATGCACTGGCGATATTTGCAATGATTAAACGGTGTTCTCCGTTTTCTTTTATTTCCAGTACATTGTATTCAAAATTATTTTTGTAAATGCCTTGCCACAAACCCGGAGTTAATTTTAAATTTTCCGCATGTGCGGGGAGCGTAGCAAAAAAAGCGAGTAGAGTGACTGTAAAGTACTTTAAAAATGCCAAGGTATGAGTCCTTTGTTAACAAAAAAGCTCACATACTGTGAGCTCTTTAAAAACTAACCTGAAAATTACTGCTGCTTTTGCGGCGGGAAGTTGCTTAAAATATTTGCGACTGTTTTTTTAATTGACGCTTCGCGTTGCTCTGGCGATTGTTTTTTCTTTAAACGGCCTTCTTTAGCACCACGCCAAATTAATTGATTGGATGCACTGTCTACAATATCGATAACCAATGTACCCACTTCGTATTCACGCGCAGTTGTGTCTCGTTGAAAACCAGTACCCCAGTAACCCCAACGGTTACTGTAACCAGTATTAAATGTATCTACTTCTAATTCTTTATCTACCGACGCATGATAGTTAACTAGTACGTCAGCTTGGGTTGGATCTACTAATGTCATACCAAGGGTGTTTGTAAGCTCATTATTTACCGCAGTACGCACGCGTTTTTCCATTAAACCGTTAATTTGGTAGTTGTTGGTGTCTTTAGTTAAACTCGCGTTTTCTACCCAAGCAAATGTTTTAAAATTACTAAAGTTAGCTGATTTATCGTAATCCCAATCTGGGGTTTGAGTACAAGCGCTAAGTAGTGCTAGTGCTGCAACAATAAGTATATTTTTCATTACGTTTGCTCCAATAAAATGCGTTACCTTAAAATAACACACATCATTTAAATGTGTATTATTAAAAGGTCCTAAAAATTAGTTTAGTTTGATGAATATGAATGACTAATTAATGTTAATTCGTCATTCAAAAAAGTTAATGTTCTACTTCTATCCAATCTTTTTCATCTACCCAGTTTTGTGCGCCATCTTTTACTGAACGAATCGGCACAATGTAGTCACAACTTATTTGTGGCTTAACCGAGGCAAATATAGGCACAAAGCCAAAGCTTAATGCGGTTTCTATAATTGCTTTTTGGTTTTGCGGGTCGATATCGGCCGCTTCATCTATGTAAATGGGTATACGGTAAAGATTTTGTTCTTGATCGCTTAATAAGTAACGAATAAACAACATGCCACATAATAACTTAATGGTTATACGTGTTCCGTTTGAACCAGCTGAGTCTATTTTTTCAAAGTGTTCAGTTTCACCTGCGCGGTTTACCACTTCAAAACGAATGTCGAACAAATCGGTTAAGGTGAGGCCTGCTTTGTCTGATGCAAGTTTTATTAAGTGATCTTTCGCTTCGTTTACCGCGCTTTCGCTGTAGGGTTCTTGGCTTAGTAAATCAAGGGTGTCGCCTTGCTCAAACTGATGCGACGTGCTGATTATGGTATCAATACTATCAACCAGCATTTTGCGCGGTATTACGTTAATTTTAAACGCTTGCAGGTTTGAAATGCGGTGCTGGCTAATGCCTTTATTAAAGCTATTCATCTCGCGGCGAAGGCGATCTAAATCTTCGCGCAGGCCTTTTATAGTAGCGGCCACTTCGGTAAGCGCTACGCGTCCTTGGCGCTCAACGGCATCGCGTTCGTTATCAAGGTTGTGAAATGCGCTAATTAGTTTTTGGTATTTAGTAAATTCGTCGTTTTCGTTATCGAACTTAGTAATGCCCGCGTTATATACATGCAAATAGGTATTACGCACGTTTATGTCAAAATTGCGCAGCTCTTGGCAGTCTTTATTAAAGTGATGTACTAGGTCGCTTAAATTATCAAAGTCGACTGTTAAATCAATCATGTACGGGGTTACTTTACCGCTGTATAAATCGAGGGTGTGATCAATTCGCTCACTTTTAACTTGGCGTAGGCGTTCGGTTTGGCGATTAATTTGCTCATGCTTTGATTTAATTAACGAGCGTCTGTCTGCAATTGAGCCACTATTTTTTTGAATGTCTTGCAGGTAGTCGTCAACTTGTTCGCGCTCTGCTAATAATTGCTCTTTTAGCATGGCCTGCGCTTCTACCGACTGTTGCATTACCTCAAATTGCTCCAAGCGTTTAAGCGCGCTCTCAAGGCTCATTAGCTCATCGTATAGTGCGTCTTTTTCTTTTTGTTTGTCGGCTACATTAGCGGCTACTTCGCGCTGTTGTTTAAACTCTTTTAATGAGTGTTCAAGTGCACTTAACTGCGCCGTTAATTGCTCCTTGTTTTCGCCGCTCTGCATTTGCACAGGCGAGAGCTTTTTAAGTTTAATACTTGCGCCTGGAAGCGTAAGCACACCGCCTTTAACGTTTTCACTTAATAGCGATAAAAACTCCCCAAAGGCGTCTTCATCGTCAATGGTTATATCGCCATTACTGGTGGTTGAAAACGAGAGAAGATCGGGGTTTAAAATGCGCGATATTTCTTCTACTTCTTTAAGTGATAGGTCTTCGCGCATACGGGTAAACAAATTAAACTCAAGGTTTTTAAGCTGCAGTTTTAAACTTTTGATTTGTTTTTGCGTTTCGCTAATGCGGTAATCAAGGGTATGCAGGCTTTGGCCTTGAGCGCTGGTTATAGAGTGCGAAAGCGACTCGTAATCGTGCTTAAGTTGGCCAAGGCTGGTTTTAAGCGTGGCTTTATTTACCAGCTCAAACTCGCTTTTAAGGGCGCTGTAATCTAAAAACCATTGCTCAATTTGAGTTTGTTTGCGTTCTATATCGCGCGATTGCTGCACGTATAGGCTTTGCTTTTGTTCAAACTCGTGTTTTTCGTGTTCTATGTCTTCAAGTGCAATACCGAGTTCATTTAATTGATCTTCTTGATAGGTATCAAAGTCTATCAATGCTTGATCAATTTTAGGTGCGTAGGCTGCTAACTTACCTTTAAGTACGGTCTGATTTTCAAGCATTGATTCAAGTGCGCTTATTGGCTCTTGCATTGATTCAAGGGCTTTTAATTCACGTTTAGCGCGGTTTACTTTATCAAACGAGCGACGCCATACTTCGTAAAAATCGACCTTAGAGTTAGACATATGGCGTTCAAACACACGCAGCATAAAGCGTTTAACATCGCTTGCGCCTAATTTGTGTAAGTTAAGAATACGCCTAAAAATTTCTTTATAAATAGCTGAGTCTTGCACGTTATTAAGCGGGATCATTTTTAAATTAATGTCGCTGTCAAACGGGGTTGCGCCGCCGGTAAGTAGGGCGTTTAGCTCTTGTGCTTTTAGCTCTATAGGGTTGTAATTAATCGACTTTAAATGATTAAACAGCTTGGTAAACTTAATTATAGTATTACCTTGCGTGTACTGCGCTAAATCAAGCTTGCCCTGATAACAAAAGTACTGATGTGCGTAACCGGCTATTTTACCAAGTCCAGCTACACCAATAACAACCGAGCCATGAGGGAGGTTAGCTTCTAGTAAAATGTACGACTGATCCGATGAAAAATAAAACTTACGGGTTTCATCTAAATCGTGCCCGTCCCATTCGGTAAGGCGTAAATCGTTGATAAGCGGAAATTGCAGGGCGTTAATAACCGAGCTTTTACCGGTATTGTTTGGCGCACAAATAGAGCTGCTTTTATCAAGCGGGATCACACACTTTGCATAGCCTGCGGTATTAAGTAGGGCGAGTTTACTCAGTCCGTATAAGTTTTTCATTCCTCGTCCTCCGTAATGTAGGTTTCTTCGTTTACTTCCATTAATGCATCAATGTAGCGGTGAATAGGCGCTTGTAGCATAAAGCCGCCTTCTACTTCACGGGCCAAACCTAAGCGCACCATGCGCAGGTATACGTCTTTTCGTAAATCTGAGCCCGAAAATATCTCAAGCTGATCAAACAAGTGCTTATTAATTTGCACTAGTGTTTGCATCAGTTCTAAATCGTTTACTTCATCAAACAGGGCGCGCATTGGGTCTTTACCCGTGTTTGCGTAGTGTTCAATTAAAATGTAAATAGTGAGCGCAACAGCACGGGATATTTTACCCATGTTTGGAGTACTTTCGTCGCTGGCAAAATAGTAAAAGCCACGGCTATCGTGTTTTAGGTCATGACCTAATGCGGTAAATAGTGCGCTGTAAGATTCAATGTGTTGGTCAAGCTCTTGCCACATTACGTTGTCTTGTTCACAAATGTGGTAACCCGCAGTTAATTTTTTATTAATGGCTTGCAGGTGTGTTAGTTCGTCTAGGTTTATATGTGTCATGGTAATTACTTATCTGCCTTAGTATTAGGCTGAACTGCTAAATCTGGTGCCTGAGAGTTAAATGGATAAAGTGAAAAGTGCTGCCCGGCAATTTTTACGCGTGCTTTTTCATCGCTTTGACTAATGTTAATGTCGCTATCGCTGATTAGTTTTTGATACAAAAACAGCATTTCGTCGGCGTCTAGCTCGGGATAGCTTTCATCTAAAAATTGCAGCAATGGCTGAGGCTTTTTACGTTTTTTATTAAAGCGTTTTGCAAAGCTTGTTTTTACATCGTTGTAGTCAGGTATGTTAGGCGTTATAAAAGCCGGCACGTCTTGTTGCTCTGGGAGCTGGTACTCTTCGTGTTCAAATTCAACCAAGCTTGCCATATAGGCAACTATATGGCGCTGCTGGCCAAGCGAATAGCGCTGAGAGTCGCTTACAAAATTTGGCTGTACAGCACTTAGCATGTTGTCTACGCCATTTTTACGTACAAGGCCGAGCACTTTTGCTGCCTGACGGGTAACTAAGTTATTACGGCGCAGCTCTTCGCGCAGTGGCATGAGCATATCGGCGCTTTTACGTAAGCTTTCTCGGCCCATTAGGTGCATTTCGAGTATACGAGTTCGTAATTGCTCTAGCATGCGTTTGTCGGCATATGCTTTACCTGAGCGCTCAATGTATTCTATTTGTTTACTGATTTGCTGCTCTATTATTGTAAAGCAGGCATGAAAATCGCCCCTAATATCGACCATTTCAAGCATGGGCTCTATGTATTCGTCAAAGGCCTCTATTACTGCCTTGTAGCGTTTTTGCAGCGATTGCACGCCATGGTCGGATTTAGCGTGCTCTACTATATTTAATATGGCGTTTTCGTTGTGTGAAAAAAGCTTCATTATTTTACGTACCCGATCATCCATAATGCGGCTGTAGCGGCGTAAATCGTCAAAGTCTTCAACGTTTCCTGCGTTATCTAATTTATTACCTAAGCGGGCTAAATCATCAACTAGTACGCTAATTTCTTGCGCTAAACCTAAGTGCTCTTCTTGCAGTAAAAAAGTAGCAAAGTCAGCAATGGCACGGTTAATTTCAAGCTGCGACGATTTAGCGAGTGGAATTAAAATATCTTGATTGAGCAAGCGATTGGTTTCTTTGTATATACGCTCGTTTGACCACGTGGGCTGTTTTTGTTTTATGGCATTTTGCACGTCTTTTAGGCTAAAGTCGGCCATTTTAAAACGTTTAAATAATAACTCTAAAACCCCCCAATGTTCGCTAAGGGTATTTAGTCGCTTTTTAGCTGGGATCATAAGGCGTTACAACATCCTAGTAATTTATTATTGAGAATTTAGAAGCGTCTCATTATTACGTATTCTAATTAATCTAGCCTGTATATAGTATTCGTTTTTAAGACTATTTAATAATAGTTTTTGCATAGCCGCAGTGCTAACATTCGCGCCGAAAATAGGCACGTTGAGAGGGACTTTACGTGTGTTCTTTAAAACAATATCAAAGGTTATTTAATACCCATGGTTTCCACGATTATTCTAACCCTGATAGCGATCGGATTCTTATTGATCGTTATAGAAGATATCATCCATGTAAATAAAGCTAAAACCACGCTTTTTTTTGGCACGCTTTGCTGGATCCTCCTGTTTATTTTCCCTCTGCATGGGCAAAGCCCAGAGCAAGTACAAGAACTCCTTAACGAAAATATTTTAGAGATAGCATCGCTGTGGTTGTTTTTAATGGCCGCCATGACCTTTGTTGCTTATTTAAACTCAAAGGGGTTTATCGAAAATATTGTGCACAGAGTGATGCCAACAAGTATTAGCGAACGCAAGCTGATGTTTTTGGTTGGGGGATTTGCCTTTTTGTTTTCGTCGGTTTCAGACAACGTAACAGCCACGTTAATATCGCTCGCTGTGGTTATGTCGTTAAAGCTGCCGCCTAAAAAACTCATAAAATATGCCACGCTCATTGTATTTGGTGTTAACTCCGGCGGTGTATCGTTAATTACCGGTGACGTTACCACCTTAATGATATTTTTAGATGGAAAAGTCACCATTGCTAACTTATTACTGCTTATTGCACCTGCATTTATCAGTGTTATGTTGTTAGCGGCAATGTTAAGTATTGGTATGAAAGGGGAAGTAACATTTTCTAAGTCAGGAAAAAAACGCATAGAAAAAACCGATATCACCATTGCAGTTATTTTTGTATCTACAGTTATCAGCATACTCGCGCTGAGTGTTATTTACAGTGTACCGCCTTTATTAACTTTCTTATGTGGTTTATCAATTATGTTTTTAGTGGCGCAATTTTTAATGCGCAAAAAAGACATAAACAAAAATATTATCGACTACGTACGCGACATAGAATACGACACCTTACTGTTTTTCGTCGGGGTTTTATTATTGGTAGGCGCATTAAAAGAGATAGGCATGCTAAGTAAGTTTACCGATCTATATACGGTTATGGCTCCACAGTACGCTAACTACTTAATGGGTATTTTATCGGCTGGGGTAGATAACGTGCCGCTTACCGCTGCCTTACTAAAAGCCAATATAGTGATGAGTCAGCAAGATTGGTTGTCGTTTACTTATGCAACCGGTGTTGGCGGGTCAATGCTTATTATTGGATCGGCTGCGGGTATTATTGCCATGAGTAAAGTAAAAGAGCTAACATTTATGAGTTACTTACGTTTGTCGCTGTATTTGTTAGTAAGTTATACCGTTGGCTATGCGGGCGCGTATTACATGGGCGGATTTGTTTAAGTTTTGCTTAACGAACCGCATTAAAACGCTTGACAGCTAGACGGCTAAACGTTAACTTTCAAACCCCGCTTAAAAGTGGGGTTTTGTTTTATTAGCCATTGGTTAATACAACATTCAGAAGAGGTGCGATACTTAGGTATTTAATGGTAGGTGACGAACGCCCATAACCATTAAAGAGGGAAGTACTCGCCGAGAAAACCAACGTTACGTCGATGTTGTTTTTCGGTTTATGGGGCTGAATCCTCAAAACTGTCACCAATCTAGGTGGAGAGCTTCTGGCAGTGGATTTACCTTCAAGCATTCACTTGCCAAGTTCTTCTTGTTTTATCGCGGTTTGGATACCGCAAAAGGAGACTAAATGACTACCCAATCAGTGCCGCAAACAGTATCGGACGTTAAATCAGATTACATCGTTGCCAAATTTGGCGGAACCAGTGTGGCTAACTTTGATGCGATGAATCGTTGTAGCGAAATTATTGTTGCCGACAAAAGTGTTCGTATTGTTGCTGTGAGCGCCAGTGCCGGCGTAACTAACCACTTAGTTGCACTGTGTAAAAGTGATATTACTAGCGAACAACGCCAAGAAAATATTGACGGTGTACTTGCTATTCAACAAGCCATTTTAGATGAATTATCACTTGATGCCGATTTAGCCGTAGGCTTTAACGAAACATTAAAAGCTTTTCAAGCACTCGCTCAGCAACAACTGACTACTGCACAACAACACGATGAACTGTTGAGCTTTGGTGAACGTTTATCGTCGTATTTATTTGCGCAAGTGCTGCGTTTAAAAGGCTTAAATGCCGATCGTTTTGATGTACGCCAAGTCCTTAAAACAGACAGCCAGTTTGGAAAAGCAACACCTAATGTAAGCGCAACAGCACAAGCTGCTAAAGAGTATTTAATTCCACTACTAGATGAACAAGTTATTGTAACGCAAGGTTTTGTTGGTAGTGACGAATTTGGCCAAACAACAACTCTTGGCCGTGGTGGGTCTGACTACAGTGCCGCTTTACTTGCAGAGGCAATAAACGCTAAAAGTGTACATATTTGGACGGATGTAGTGGGGATTTTTAGCACCGACCCGCGTTTATGTGTAAAGGCGTCGCCTATTGCCCGTTTGAGCTTTGATGAAGCCGCTGAAATGGCTACCTTTGGGGCTAAGGTATTGCACCCAGCGACTATTTTGCCTGCCAGTCGTAGTCATATTAATGTATTTGTTGGTTCAAGCCGCGAACCTGAACGCGGTGGTACGTGGATAGAGCGTGAAAAATCGCAGCAACCAGGTATACGCGCTGTAACGCAACGTAAAAATCAAATTTTGCTCACCCTTAAAAGCCCTGAAATGTTACTGGCTAGCGGCTTTTTAGCCCGTGTATTTACTATTTTAAGCGAGTTTAATATATCGGTTGATCTAGTAACCACGTCTGAGATCAGTGTGGCAATAACGCTTGATAACGCGCCTAACGCATCACGCCCAGAGCTCGACCAAGCCTGTTTAGATAAGCTTGCTGAATTTTGCCATGTATCGGTTGAGAACAACTTAACGCTGGTGGCGCTCATTGGTTCAGAAATTCAACTTCGCCAACACGAAATGAACTTAATGCAGGTATTAAGCGACTTTAATATTCGATTAATTTGTCACGGTGCAAGTAAGCACAACTTATGCTTTTTAGTTGAGCAGAGTGAATCTGACAACGTGGTTCAGGCAATCCATAGCCGGTTATTAGAGGCTTAACTAGTAAGCGACTTATCGGTTAACAAAAAGCACCGCCAGTCGGTGCTTTTTTTATGCACTAAGGTTAAATCAAATGCCTCTGTTTGCGTGCTAACAACTTGGCTATTTGAAGCAAGGTTTGCTAATGCAAGCTCGGTAAATACATTGGGGCTAAGTAATTTGGCAATAGGGCGGCTAGTTGCTTTAGTTAATGATTCTTTCAATGTCCATATTCTAAAAAAGGTGTTGGCCTGGCTTTGCGTATTAGGTTGCGACGTAATTAACGTCACTTCGTCTGAGTGGTAAAAATGCTTGGCTAGTTTTTCAAACGGGCGCGTTAAGCTTATTTTTTCAAGGTCGAAACCAAACGCCTCGCTTTCCAAATTTAAAGCAACCCCAACAAAACCATGAGAATGCGATATGCACGTATTAATAATGCATTCGTTAATATGTAGCTCTAACTTAGCCGTAGTTGGGTTAAAGTTTGTGGTAATAGCGTTTAGCGCCACATTTTTAAATTCAGGGTGGGCGGTTTTCACAAGCATTTTTAAAAGTAATCGGCTTGCAAAATACTCTTGTTTAGCTGTGGGATTTTTACGGCGATTAATAACGCTTAATTCAAATTCGCTAAGTAAACTCGCCAGGTTGTAATCAGTCAAACTAAGGGTATTAGCGTTGAACAACAAAACGGTATTTTTGCCTTTCGGCAAACTGGCAAAATGTGATGGTGTTATGGTTAAGGCGTTATTAAAAAAATGTGCGGTCATATGAGCCCATAAATAAAAAAGTCGTTGTTATTGTGAGCAGTTAACGCGACAAACAAAGGCTGAATACAATTTTATTACTCAGCTGGCATTAAATATGGTTTAATTCACAACAATCAAAATAATAACAGATTTGTAGATGTATGGCACAAATGCGTGATGGGTTTCAAAGCCGACTTGGTTTTGTTTTAGCCGCTGCTGGCGCGGCAGTGGGTTTGGGTAATATTTGGGGGTTTCCTACACAGGCTGCTAATCATGGCGGTGGTGCATTTTTACTTGTCTATTTTCTGGTCATCTTTTTGTTGGCGCTTCCAGCGCTGTATACTGAGCTTTATTTAGGGCATAACGCACAAGCAAACCCGGTAAAAGCACTGGGTGACGCGTGGCAAGATAGCAATCGTAAAATAGGTGCCGCTGCGGGCTATATTGGTCTTGCGGGCGCTTTAGTCATGTTGAGCTTTTATTCAATTGTGGCAGGCTGGATGTTGTCGTACGCAATTGAGCCTGTGACAACGTTTGTTGGTTTACACAGTGTGAGCGAATTTTTGCACAGTGACTCAGTTGCGCGTAATTTTGTGTTTACACCATTAATGCTTATTTTAACGGCCTGCATTATTTTAAAAGGGGTTAAATCGGGTATTGAAACGTGGTCGCGCCGACTCATGCCAATGCTATTGGTGTTACTTGTGGCGCTCATTGCTTACATAGCCACTTTGGATGGTGCAAGCGAAGGTTTTGCAGCCTATTTAATGCCTAATTTTAGCCAAATACTCGATCCAAATTTAATTATAGCGGCTATGGGGCAAGCATTTTTTTCGCTCTCGTTGGGTGTGGGTTGTATGATGATTTACGGCTCGTATTTACAACCTGATGCTAATTTACCAAAGCTAACTGCAAGTGTTGCATTACTTGACACGGGCGTTGCGTTTTTAGCTGGCTTACTTATTATTCCGGCTATTTATGTTGCACAACATAACGGCGTTGAGGTATTTAGTGGCGGTAAATTAATTGGTGAAGGACAGCTTATATTTGCCATTTTACCTGAGCTATTTAATACCATGGGGGAAATAGGGTTACTGGTTGGTTTATTGTTTTTTGTATTAATGTCGATAGCCTCAGTGACATCTACTATTTCATCGACTGAAATTCCAGTTGCATTTTTAGTGGAAAACCACAACGTTAACCGCACTAAAGCTACGTGGTTAGTGAGTTTAGTGGTTTTAATATGTGCAAGTGCAATTATATTAAACTTCGATTGGTTATTTGGTTTAGTTATTATGGTGTTTACTCAGTACCAACTTCCGTTAATGGGGTTATTTTACTTTATAACGGTTGGTTGGATGTTCAAACGCGGTAATAAGTTGCACCAAGCTAGCACGGGCGCGCATTTTTGGTTTGCCCAGTATATCCGTTTTGTATGCCCAATATTAATGACCTTGGTATTTGCAAACGTCGCCTTTGGTTAATGACTTAATGCAGCGAAACTAAAAAGCCTCCGTCGGGGGCTTTTTGCATTTTAAAATGCTGGTCGTGATGCTTAAAATATTGATACAACTTATTCACGCCAAGCTGCTTTTTTGTAATGTTGAATATTCGATGGAGATAGGTACCCACATCCACTGTTTCGGAGAGTCCAGTTTTTGCATGTTGCGTGTTTTCAACGGCTTCTTTTACAAGTGCTAAATGGTAGGTATCAGCAGAGGCAATACTTTTACTTTTTACTTTAGGTATTGTATTTTTTTTACCTAAAATATAAAAGTCATCAAAATAGTGTTTAGCACTGGCAGTATTATTACCAAATCCGATTACTTTTTTACCATTTCGTCTTAAAAAGTGTACTAAAGCCGCAAAGTCAGAATCAGAAGAGGCTATTGCAAAAGTGTCAATCGGGGAGACATACAAAGACTCCATAACCCCAACAGTTAACGCAATATCGGCCGCATTACTTTTAGCTTTTACGAGTTTTTCTTGGTACACCATTTCTATTGCATGGCGCGAACAAATATTTACCCAAGGTTTTAGTTGTACTGCTCCAAAGTTGCCGTACGCTTTTTTAACCTCAATATGTTCAAACTTAGCCATTATTTGATCTATAAATTTATGGCTTATATTTTCTGCATCTATGAATAACGCTGTTTTTTCCATTTAAACACCTGCTCAAAGCCATCAAATTTAATTAATTGATACCACTGCGCAGCATATTTTGGCAAGTGTAAATGGCTATAAATATTAATTAACCTGAGTTCAGGTTAATTATTAAAAACTGCGTTGCTTAGCGGTTTATTTAGTTCTACCTCAAGGGCATTGGTAATAGTAGTGTTTGCTATTTCGGTGAGTGCTTCTTGAGTAAAAAAGCCCTGATGCCCGGTGATCAGTACATTTTTAAAACCGACTAAACGGGAAAATATATCGTCTTGGTTAATTTCGTCGCTGTGGTTTTTAAAAAACAGTTCGGATTCTTGTTCGTAAACATCAAGCCCTAAGTAGCCAAGTTTTTGTGTTTTAAGTGCTTGTATGCACGCTTTACTGTTTAATAATGCACCGCGTGAGGTGTTGATAAGCATAACGCCAGGCTTCATTTTATCAAAAGCACGTTCATCGATTAGGTGATAAGTTTGCTCGTTGAGCGGGCAATGCAGTGAAATAATATCGCTTTGGCTAAGTAACGAGTTTAGGTCGGTAATGGTGTAGTTACCCGGCATTGCATTTGGATCGCATACCAACACCTTTGCGCCAAACCCATTGAGAATATTACACAGTGCTAAGCCAATTTTTCCGCACCCAATAATACCCACTGTTTTGTTGTGTAGGTTAAAACCAAGTAACCCGTTTAAATCAAAGTTGTCTTCGCGCACGCGGTTGTAGGCTTTGTGTGTTTTTCGACTCAGTGTAAGCATAAGCGCAATACAGTGTTCAGCAACGGCCTCGGGGCTGTATGCAGGTACACGTAATACATTGATGTTATGTGCTTTGGCCGCACCTAAATCCACATTATTAAAACCGGCACAGCGCAGTAGTATGGTATTTACACCTTGTGCTGCCAATAGTTTTATAACCTCAGCGTTAACCGTATCGTTTACAAACACACATACTGCATTGAAGTTGTTTGCTAAAACCGCAGTTTGCTCGTTAAGCGATTGATCAAAATAGGTTATTGCTAAGCTATTATGAGGTGCAATACTGTGTTCAAAAAAAGGTTTTTCGTACTTTTGCGCGCTAAAAAAAGCAATGTTCATGATGTGGCTCCAGCAATTTGGTGCGTTTAAAATAGTGGATCTGCTTAAATTAAACTACGTTACTGGCATGTGCTCAAGTAGCGATTGCTTTTTTATTACTTAATTTAGCTGCTTGCAGCAGGTTTGTTTCAATAACGTGTTTGAGTGTGTCGGGCTTTGTACGCGGTGCATAACGAGCAACTAGTTGCCCTTGTGAGTTAATTAAAAATTTTGTGAAATTCCATTTAACTGCCCGGTTTTGTGAAATACCGCGTGTATGGCATTTTAAATAGCCAAATAAAGGGTGTGCGTCTGGGCCATTGACCATCACTTTACCAAATACATCAAACGATACGCCAAACTGCATTTGATAAAAATCTTTTATAGCTAAATTATCAAGCGGTTCGTTTTGTCCAAACTGGTTACATGGGAATGCAAGTACCGTAAAGTCACGATGCTTGTACTCTTGGTAAAGCTTTTCTAGGGCATTTAATTGCATTGAAAAACTACATTTACTGGCTGTATTGACAATGAGTACAGTTTTGCCTTTTAACTCGCTTAAAGAAAAATTTTCACTGTTATAAAGTGGTGCATTAAATTGATAAATACTATCCATAGGTTACCTACTTAATTTCCAATTAGTGGAAATTTTACAAAGACTTTCATTCGCTTTTTTGTTGGTCGGTTGACATAATCGGGACCTAGTTTCTAAGTTAGCAGTTAAATAGGTCATTTTTATGTCAATGAAAGTCGCATTTATAGGTTTAGGCGTAATGGGTTACCCAATGGCGGGGCATTTAGCCAATAAAGGTAATAATGTATGCGTATTTAATCGTACGCAATCCAAGGCGCAAAGTTGGACTGAACAATACAAAGGAAGCTTTGCACATACCCCACGCGAAGCGGCTCAAGGCGCTGATATAGTATTTATGTGTGTTGGTAACGATGATGATTTACGTTCTGTAGTTTATGGCGACGACGGTGTTTTAGCGGGTATGTTACCGCACACTATTTTGGTGGATCACACAACAACCTCTGCTGAAGTAGCCCGTGAAGTGGCTGCAAAAGCGGCGCTGCAAAATATCGACTTTATTGATGCGCCCGTATCTGGCGGCCAAGCTGGCGCTGAAAATGGTGTTTTAACGGTAATGGCCGGTGGTAATGAAGCTGTATTTGCCAAAGTACAGCCTCTAATGGCAGCGTTTAGCCGTTTTAGCCAATTGTTAGGCGGCGTAGGCTCGGGCCAGCTTTGTAAAATGGTTAATCAAATTTGTATTGCTGGTGTTGTACAGGGTTTAGCCGAGGGCTTGCACTTTGCCAAGCAAGCAGGCCTTGATGGTGAAAAAGTAATTGAGACCATTTCTAAAGGGGCAGCCGGTTCGTGGCAAATGGAAAACCGCTACAAAACAATGTGGGCAGGTGAATACGAGTTTGGTTTTGCAGTAGATTGGATGCGTAAAGATTTAGGTATTGCACTTGATGAAGCTAAAAACAATGGCGCAACATTGCCAATGACGGCAACGGTCGATCAATATTACGCCGACGTACAAGCGCTTGGCGGTGGCCGATACGACACTTCAAGCTTACTTGCTCGTATAGAAGCGCTGCATAAAAAATAATGTAATTAAAGTGAATGATTCACAAAGAGGAAAAGAGGCGCTGTGCTTTTAGAGGAAGTGATCAGGCAAAGCTATTATTGGCTTATGTTTTCTCATTAAAAGCTATACGCTTTTCGCGTTAGCAAGCTCTACGATTACTGGCAAGTATAAATTATCGCTTGTTTTGTAGACGCGAAGCTTGCTTGCGTAACGGGCATAGTCTGTAAAGTAATTTATTCACAAAGAGGTTATGAGGCGCTGCGCTTTTAGAGGAAGTGAATAGCCAAAGCTATTTTTAGCTTATGTTTTCTTATTTACTCCTCATTATCTTCTCTTTGTGGATTGTGTTTTATTTTAGCAATTAAAAGCTTCGCTTTTCACGTGAGCAAGCTCTACGTCTACCACCAAGATGCAGATATGGGTTTTACTTGCAGACGCGAAGCTTGCTTGCGTAACGGGCATAGCCCGTAAAGTGATGTATTCACAAAAAGGAAAAAGAGGCGCTGCGCTTTTAGAGGAAGTGAATAGCCAAAGCTATTTTTGGCTTATGTTTTCTCATTTACTCCTTATTCGCTTCTCTTTGTGGATTGTGTTTTATTTTAGCAATTAAAAGCTGTGCTTTTCACGTGAGCAAGCTCTACGTCTACCACCAAGGTGTAGATATGGGTTTTACTTGTAGACGCGAAGCTTGCTTGCGTGATGGGCGAAGCCCATAATAATTCAAACAAAAAAACGCGACGCTTTTGTAATTCAAGCGTCGCGTTTTTATATGCGCTATACAAATAAACTTAAAGCAAATTACATGCTCTGCGCGTAGTTATAAAGCGCCTTTAGAATAGTCAGGTTCTTTTCGCTGTCGTCGTGTTCATGTGCCAAGTTTTCAAGGGTGATCATAAAATCTTGTGCGCTAATTGAGGGTTGATCTTCCCCGTGCATTAACTTGTTTTGGCAATACTGGCGCCATTGATCAAGCTCTTGCTGATTTAGTGTTTCAGGCCAGTTTCGTGCGCGGTATCTAAACAGTAATGTATTGAACTTTTTATCTTCAAAATCTAAATTTAAGCCTGCTAGTTCATCTGGCTTAGCATCGCGAATAATCGCAAATTTAGCTTTGTCGGCATGGCTTGTAAAGCCATTATAAAGTAAGTAATCAACGTTAGTGGTCGCGCTGTAATCGCCTTGTTCGTTAAACACTTCAGTTACTTTATCACGAAGCTCGGTATTGGCTTTTAAAATAGCTAAATTAGCAAGGCACTGCTTGCGGTCAATGCCTAAACGGGCTGCGTTTTCAGGCAATAATGTTTTTGCAGGCGCTAAAATAGGGCACTTGTTTAAATGCACCAGCTTTAAACCAACAGGCAAATCGCCCTCGGCTAAATCGACGCGTTTGGTGTATAGTCGTTTACGTAATTCTTCTACGTTTAAATCAAGTAACACTTGCGGGCTTTGGGTTAAATCAAAACAAATAACAGCGTTTTTATTTACCGGATGAAAGCTCATAGGCGCAACCCACGTAGTACAACCCTGCGTTGCAGGAATACGCGATGAAGTATGCACCAGCGGCGTCATGTTAAATACATCTACTAAATCGCCAAGCGCTTTTTTATTACGCAGCCCAAAAAAGAAGTTATAAAGCTTTGGCTGTTTTTCTTTTATTAGCTTAGCCAATGCAATAGTGGCGGTTACATCGCTTAGCGCATCGTGCGCAGCAGCGTGTTCAATACCGTTGGCTACTGTTAAATGCTCAAGCTTAAAGCTTGGGCTGCCATCTTCTTTTAACGGCCATTCAATGCCCTCAGGGCGAAGCGCATAACACGCACGTACTAAATCAATAATATCCCAGCGGCTATTATTGTTTTTATATTCACGCTCGTACGGGTCGTAAAAGTTACGATAAAAGCTATAACGGCTTACTTCGTCATCAAAGCGAATACTGTTATACCCAGCCACACAAGTATTAGGCGCAATAAATTCGGCATGAATTTTTGCAATAAACTCAGCTTCAACCAAACCTTTTTTCATCGCCACTTGTGGCGTAATCCCCGTAATTAAACACGCCTCAGGGTGGGGCAAGTAATCCGCTTGCGGCTTACAATATTCAATAAGCGGCTCGCCAATTATATTTAAATCAAGATCGGTACGAATACCTGCAAACTGGCTCGGCTTATCTTTTTGAGGGCTCGCCCCCCAAGTTTCATAATCGTGCCAATAGATTGTTGCTTGATTTTGCTCTTGATATGCCATGGTAAAACCCTGAGTAGTTAACTTTAAAATGCACAAATATGCGCCAAGTTACTAAATTTATGAATTATTTAGATTATGGCATATGGGCGAGGGAGTTTATAGGTACCTTAATTTAAACTTTAGAAATTTTAACTATTACCGCTGGAAGTCATATTTAATATCGCATATGGTATTTTTAAATTAACTTAAGTAAAAAATATGATGAGAATACTCTTTACCGCAATCATTTTTTATTCGCTTTTCATCCCACACGGTGTAATAGCCAGTACGGCTAAGGTTCAAGTAAATGGTTTTGACGTTGAATACGAATTAGCAGGTGAAGGTAAACATACTATTTTACTTGAAGCGGGCGGCTCTGCTGGTTTAAGTGATTGGGATCCTGTTTTTGAGTCACTTACCAAGCACGCTAAAGTTATACGGTATTCTCGTATTGGTAATGGTGGCTCTGCACAAGTAAAGAAAAACTACAGCTCTGAAGAATATGCAGCTGAGGCTGTGTTATTACTTAAAGCACTGAAAATAAAAGAGCCTGTTGTATATATTGCGCATTCTTATGGAGCTTATATCGCGCGTGTATTTGCTGCAACATACCCTAATAACATCAAAGCATTGATGTTAATTGAGCCTGCATCAGAACATGATGTAGATATTATGCGCGCGATTGATTTACCACGCGCTGAAAAAGAAATTGCAGCAATAAAGATTGATGACATGAAAAATGGCATGTCGAATCAATATTTAGATTTTTGGTCAAAACGCCCGCTACCTGATTACCCTCAAATTGCTGATATACCCGTGACAGTTATCGCTTCAGTTAAAAAGTATAAAAACCCATCTATATTATTTTTTACTGACAAAGCGCGGGAAATGTGGGGCGACTTACATTCAAAGTGGGCTAATGCATTTCCTCAAGGTGAAATAGTAATAACAAATAAAAGCTATCACTATCCACAAAGTGATGAGCCAGAAATGCTTGTAACCCAGATAGTTAAGTTACTTGAACGCACTCAATAAGTTTAAATTTTTGGTTGTTTTGATAAATATCAATTTTCGAAATTAATAGTCGGCATTCGACTAAAGTCTATAAGTTAATTATCTTCACTTATTGGTTTTGTTTTTATCGTTTGTCGGTTTGATGGTAATTCTCTAAAGTTCAGTTGTCGGCAACAAGCACGACTTAACCAAACAGGATTATGACCATGAAAACTTTTATCAAAACTATCGCTCTTAGCTCTTTACTTACTTGTTCAGCTGCTGCAATGGCTGATCAAAGTGATTACAAATTAATGGTTATCGAAACTGCAACAGCGCCGCAGCCACTTGAGCAATCATTTAATAGCTGCGCACTTAATGTTAAGTCTAAAAATTATGCACAAGCTGAAGAAGTTTGTACTAAAGCAATTGCGCTTTTAAAGGATGCAGACGCACCACGTTTTAAAGTACGCCAGCTTACATCATTTGCGTTAAGTAACCGTGGTGTAGCGCGTCTAAAATCAAATAACGAAACAGCAGCACTTGCAGACTTTTATGAAGCTAACCAAATGTCTAACAGCACTATGGTATCGCACAATTTAAATCGCGCTAAAGAAGAGCTTTCTCTGTAATTTGCTTTAGCAAGCACATTTAAAAAAGCCCCAGCTAGGTTTAACCTGCTGGGGCTTTTTTGTATTGTTATCATTATAGTTTTTATAGTTTTTATTGTTTTAATCCTATTTTTATAACCACAGCGTTATTTTTAGTCATAGTTTATAAAATGTAATTTACTAAATAATCGAGATATTTTTAAGGTTATTAGACTAAAGTCTATAGATTAATTTTATTCACTTATTGAGTTTGTTTTTATCGTTTGTGAGGTTTGAGCTTTTACTCTAAAGTTCAGTTGTCGGCAACAAGCACGACTCACTTAATTAGGAAAGGCAAACCATGAAACGTACACTTTTAAAAACCATCGCTCTTGGCTCATTATTAACTTGCTCTGCAGCTGTAATGGCTGATTCAAGTGACTACAAATTAATGGTTATTGAAGCGCAAACTGCGCCGCAGCCGCTTGAGCAATCGTTTAACAACTGCGCACTTAATGTTAAGTCAAAAAACTACGCACAGGCTGAAGCAATTTGTACTAAAGCAATTGCATTGTTAAAAGACGCAGACGCTCCACGATTTAAAGTACGCCAGCTTACTTCATTCGCGTTAAGCAACCGAGGTGTAGCGCGTTTAAAAGCGAACAATGAAACTGCTGGTCTTGCTGATTTATACGAAGCTAAATCAATGTCTAATAGCACAATGGTGTCGCACAATTTAACACGTGCTAAAGAAGAGCTTTCTTTATAATAAGTATTACCATAGTGAAAAAGCCGATGTTAGAGTAATCTTGCATCGGCTTTTTTGTGTTTACTGTTTTTTAAAGTGCTCATTATCTATTCATCATTGCGGGTTAATAATACATTTAATTGTTTAACTCAAAAATAAGCCCCATTTTGAAACACATAAAAATATTACTGCTCACCTTAGTCATTATTATATTAACCCTAGTACTCGCCTTGTTTGCTTTGCCTGAAAAAATAGCTAATCCCGTATTAGTAGCAACACCCAACGATTGGAATCATGCTACTTTTTGGTATGAGCCATGGGGTAAGTCGGGGGTTCATAAAGGTATTGATATTTTTGGTAAAAAAAATACGCATGTTGTTGCACCTGTTAACGGGCTTGTTGTGTTTAGTGGAGAGCTTAAAAGAGGCGGTAAGGTGGTTGCTATACTTGGGCCTAAATGGCGTATTCATTATTTAGCACATTTAAATAGCTACACTGTAAGTAAAGGTGACATTGTAAAGCTAAATGAAAATATCGGCTTACTGGGTAGCACAGGAAATGCAGTAGGTAAGCCGCCTCATGTTCATTATTCAATTGTGTCTTTATTTCCATTACCTTGGCTTGCAACAAATGAGAGCCAAGGTTGGAAAAGAATGTTTTATATCAACCCACACACAAAACTGGTTAACCGTTAATGGTCAGTGGCAAGTCACCGCGCTAAATGTTGGTTATTGAATAGCTACAGCAAGCTGATGGTAAAGGCCAATACCTACGATTACATTGAACGGAAAAGTAACACCTAGCGAGCTAAGCATGGCAAGGCCTATATCGGCTTTAGGAATAGCGGCTTTGATTGCTGCAGGTGCTGCAATGTAAGAGGCACTGGCTACTAAGCTACCGAGTATAACCACTGAACCAAGTTCTAATCCTAATAAAGTACCTACGCCAACACCTACTGTGCCCAAACATAGTGGGGTAATAATAGCAAAAGTCGCTAATTTCCAATGTTGCCATGGGAAAGGGCGCAGTGTTTGTGCAGCTACTAACCCCATTTCTAGTAAAAATAAAGCGAGGACTACTTTAAAACTGCTTGTTAATAAGCTGGTAACCTGGCTGCCTTGCGATGTGCCGTACATCATGCCAATAATTACACCACCCACTAATAAAATAACACTTTTGTTGGTAAGGGTTTCGTGCCAGAGCGCTTTTAATGAGAGTGAACTTGTTTGGCCTGGGTCTTTATCGAGCTTGCGATAAAGTAATAAGCCAACAATAATAGCGGGAAGCTCTAGCATAACTAAATAGAGCGTTACTTCAGCGCCAACGGCTAAATTTGCAGATTCGGCATACGCTAACGCAACCGCGAACGTACCGGCACTTACCGAGCCATAATGCGCTGCAATACTTGCGCTGTTAGCCACCGATAATTTAATAACGTATTTTAAAATGGGGTATAGCATTAGCGGAATAAGTGCACCTAAGAGCATCACTGTGCCCATTTCTGGTAGCAGTTGCCAGCTTAAATTGCCGTGAAGTACCATGCCGCCTTTTAAACCAATAGTAAGCATGAGTAATAAGCTTAGTGTTTCGTAGGTTGCTTTAGGAATGGTTAAATCAGAGCGTAATATTCCCGCTACTAATCCTAAAATAAAAAACATAACAACTATATCAGGCACAACGTTTCCTTTTAAATATGAAATTAAGTAGCGCTATTGTATTTAAAACTTTGTATAGTAAATAATAAAATAAATACTAGTTAGGTATAAATAATTATCTATAGGTGGTGATTGTGGATTTACGACATATTTCATTTAGATTGCTCGAAGTGTTTATGAGCGTAGTAAAAACAGGCTCAATTAGTGAAACCGCGAGGCGCTTGCACTTAACCCAGCCCACTGTTTCGCTGCAAATAAAACGCTTGCAAGAAACCATAGGCGAGCCATTAATACATATGCAACAGCAAAAACTTCATGTAACAGAGGCTGGATTAGCGCTTTTTAAAACCTGCCAGCAAGTATTTGGACACTTTGAAGACTACCAAGACTTTTTAACAGAGCTCAATGGCGGAGAGCGCGGCAGGTGTAAAATAGCCATGGTCAACACCGCGCAGTACATTTTGCCTAAATTATTAGGGCCCTATAGTAATTTACACCCGCATGTAGAGCTTCCACTTGAAATTGGTAACCGTGCAGAAGTGCTTGACCGATTTGAGCGAGGTGAAGACGATATTTATGTTTTCAGTCATCCTCCATCGCTTGAACATGCGCAAGCTGCACGTTTTTTACATAATCCGCTTGAGTTTATTGTGCCGGTTAATCATCCTCTTGCCAGTGAAAAGTCAGTAAAGCTTAGGGATTTAATGCAATACCGATTTTTATTACGCGAAAATGGCTCGGCAACACGCATGTTATTTGAAAGCGAGCTGCAAAGTCGTGGTTTAGTACTCAGCGATTCGGTACAAATGGCCAGCAACGAAGCAATTAGAGTTGCGGTATCGTCGGGCATGGGAATCGCTGTTTTATCTCGCCATGTGCTCGCAAAGGACGATGCAAACTTTAAAGTATTAACAGTTACCGACACTCATTTAGCAAGCCATTGGTACTTTGTTATGCGAACCGACAGGCATATATCCCATGCGGCGCGAAACTTTTTAAAATTTGCACAGCAGCATTTAGAGCAATACCTCGATTCGCAGTGGGTACGAAACGAGTTAGATAATTTGCAACTAAACTAATTTATATCTGGGGTTGAGTCTCTTAAAATTAGCTTGGGCTCAAACACCTGATTAACCGTTATGCCGCTTTTTTTATAAATATCTTTAAGCACCAAATTGGCTGCCGCACGCCCCATTTCGGGTACTGGGTTATCTATTGTGGTAAGTGTAGGGTAAAGGTAATTGGTAAAAATAACGTTATCAAACCCAATTATTGCTAAATCTTTAGGTAAATTAAAGCCATGCTCGCGGGCATATTTCATTGCACCCGATGCCATTTCGTCATTGGCGCACACAAGAGCCGTAATTTGCGCTTTATGTTGAATAAAATGACGTAGGCCATCGCTGCCACCGGTTTCTTTAAAGTCGCCCACATAATACAAGCTTTCGTCAAAGGTGAGGTTATATTCTGCAAGCGCCTTTTTGTGACCTTTTAAACGATCTGAGGCATCTTCTTTAAACTGGGGGCCGGCAATATAAGCAATACGTCTATGCCCTTTGTTGATCATAGCTTTTGTTGCAAGGTAGCCCCCCATAACATTATCGAGACTAATGCAGTTTTGCTTTATTTCTTTAACGTAACGACTCATTAAATAAATAGGGGTTTTACCTTTACTGAGCTCAATTAAATACTCGTTAGATACCGCCTCTACGTGAGCAATAATGGCGTCGCAATTACGGCTAATTAAAAATTCAAAACCGTTTTTTTCTTTTTTTTCATCACTGTGGCCGGGGGTAATAATTACGTGTTTACCCGCTATGCGTAATTGCTCTTCAATGGCCGACATCATTTGTCCAAAAAACGGGCCGTCTAACTCAGACACTAAAATGCCTACACTGTTAGTACGGCTTGATGCTAAAGAGCGTGCAATAGAGCTTGGCTGATAGCCGAGCTCTTTCATCGCCTCTAACACCTTTTTTTTCGTTTTTTTACTTACGTAGTCGTTGTCGTTAAGCACCCTAGATACAGTTGATAAAGACACACCTGCCATTTCTGATACTTGATAAATAGTCGCCATTTATATCCTAGATTGTACGCATTTGTTTTAAATAAAATTTATAAAACATAAGTTGTGATTAAAAGTTAATTTACACATTACTGCGCCTAATTGCTAAATCTTCTGTTATTTTTTGGGTCATTGCAGGTGTAAGCGGATAAATAAGCATCAACGCGGCACCTAAAAAAGCAAAAGCAGCTGGGATCCAGCTCATTAGTAACTGCATAGCGGGCAGGGCTTGGTTAATTGTAAGCTCATCCATACCGTTATAGCCATAGCCTGCAAGTACCACTAATACAAGTGCCCCAGCAAAACCACCCCCCGTTTTTTGCACAAAGGTACCTGCTGAATAAATAAGCCCGGTAGCACGGCGTTTATTTTTCCACTCGGAGTAGTCGGCAGAATCTCCTAGCATGCTAAAAAACAAAGTAGGCATCATGGCTGCAAAAAATTCAGCCGCGCAGCCAAAAGTAAATACAGCCACAATATTATTGCTAGGCACCCAATAAAATGCAGTGGTTAATAAGCCGCTTAGCAACAACGATGCAATAAATAAATTGCGTTTTCCCATAATTTCAGCCAGCTTGCCTGTAGCAAGTGCACCAAAAATAGAGACTATTAATAAGGCAATAAAATATTGCCCTGCCATTAGTTCATCAGCAACGTGGTACTTGAAGTAATAAGCAATAACACCGTATTTTATGCCATTAAACATCATGGTTAAAAAGCCAATACCCAATAAAACTAACCACGGTTTATTGGTTAGTAAATCGACCATATCGCGCTGCGAACCGGTTAGGTTTTGTTTATTTTTATTAAGTAGTTTTTTTATAACAACAGTCATTGCCGACATAACTAAAGCAAAAAATAACCCGCTGTATAAATCGCGATAATAAAAAAACAGTGTTGTTGATAACAAAGGTAATATTATAAATGGCAGGTTTTTAGTTAAATCATATAGTTCTGATTTCAAACACCCTTGCTCTGAAGCTGGCGCGATTACGCGCTCTTTAGTGCTTAAAACGGTAATAACCATAAGCGCAATAAGTAAACTTGCGAACAAATACATAGTGAGCTGATAGCCCTTGGCGTTATCACCACCTCCAAAAAAAGCGACAAGTTCCGGTAAAAAGCCCATTACTAATAACCCGCCTGTAAATGCGCCTGCAAATCTGAATCCTGATAGCTTTGTGCGCTCGGTGTCATCGGGGGTCATTACGCCCATAAGTGCAGAGTACGGTACGTTACTGACTGTATAAGCAAGTGTTAAACCAATATAAGTAACGTAGGCATATATAAGTTTATTAGTTTCGCTAAAGTTTGGTGTGGTAAAGCACAGCACCATAAACAAACCTAAAAAGGGCGCGGAGTAGAGTATCCACGGCCTAAATTTTCCAAAGCGTGACTGCGTTCTATCGGCAATCATGCCCATAATTATATCGGTTACACCATCAGATAATCTAACCACTAAAAACAGCATGGCGGCCGCTGCAGCCGATATGCCAAAGGTGTCGGTATAAAATACCGCTAAATAGGCCAATGCGCCGCGCCATACTAAATTAGCACCCGCGTCACCCATGGCATAACCGACTTTTTCGTATAAAGGGAGTTTGTTCACAGTGTGTGTTCTTATTGTTATAAGCCGCTAATTTAGCGACTTGTTATGAGTTTAGTGTACGCTTTACCACTGGCTTTAACAGTTCGTTTTTGTGTGTTGTAGTCTACGTGTACTATACCAAAGCGTTTTAAATATCCTTCTGCCCATTCAAAATTATCCATCAGGCTCCAAGCAAAGTACCCATCTACCTTAACACCTTGTGCTGTTGCATTATGTAGGGCATTTAAATGCTCGTTGTAATAGTCAATACGATCGTTATCTTTCACCTCACCGTCTTTAAATTCGTCAGCCATGGCTGCGCCATTTTCGGTAATATAAATAGGCGGTAGGGTGTATTTTTCATTTAACGATACAAGTAATTCTGTAAGGGCTTTAGGGTAAATTTCCCAGCCAATATCTGTCATTGGGGCTTTATGTGGCAGCTCATGATAAAAGTCTGTTTCGCTTGCTTGATAATGCATGCGGGTATAAAAATTCACGCCTAAATAATCAAGTGGCTGTGAAATAATGTCCATATCGCCTTGTAAAATATCAGGGCGGTGGGCTTTAGGTAATTGCTGAATAATATCAGGGTATTTACCTTGCATTACAGGCTGCATGTACCATTGATTTATGTAGTCATCAGCAAATGCAGTGGCGTTTAAATCTTCTTCGCATTGGGTAACTGAGTAGCAAGGCGTAAAGTTAAGTACAATACCGTTTAGCGTATTTGGGCTATTTTTAGCAAGCACTTGCATTGCTAACCCGTGGCCAAGTAGTAAATGGTGCGCAGCTTTTCGACCAAACTCTCGCCCTACAATGCCAGGCGCATGTACCCCAATTTCGTAGCCTAAGTAAGAGCTGCAAAAAGGCTCGTTTAAGGTGGCGTAAGAATGTACTCGCTCGCCAAAGGCTTTGGTAATTAAGTCTGCGTAATGTGCAAATTCGTAAGCCGTATTTCGGTTTAGCCAACCGCCTTCGTCTTCAATATGTTGCGGTAAATCCCAGTGGTACAGCGTTACAAAAGCTCTAATGTTACGGCGTTTTAATTCATCTAAAATGTCGGTATAAAACTTAACGCCTGTTGGGTTTAAGTGACCCGCCTCGGTCATTACACGTGGCCACGAAATAGAAAGCCTGTAAGCGTCTACACCCAGCGACTCAATTAAATCTATATCGTCTTGCCAACGTGTGTAATGCTCACAGGCAACATCACCATTTGAATTATCAGCAATTTTACCTTCTTCACTACAAAAGGTATCCCAAATGCAGGGGAGGCGATCTGCTGCACCACCCTCAATTTGAAAAGACGCTGTGGCCACACCGTAAGTAAAGTGTTTGGCTAAAAGTGGTGAGCCACTAGGTAAAGATAATTGTTTCATTAAGCGAAAACCCCTGCTTTATTTTTAGTAAATTTGCTTTTATAAAGTTAAAGTTGGAAGCGCTTCCATAATTAATTTGATTAACCGCCGGGTATAGTATTTAATAAATTTCAGGAAGCGCTTCCATATTTAGGTTAGTGGCTATTGTTAAGCAGGTCAATAGTTATATTTAAATAACCAAATTACATTATAAAAACATACCCAGATAACACAGGGCCATAATAATGAGAAAAAGCTTAAGCACAAATGCATTAAAAATACTTCCCATTTTAGTGGGAGGAATATGCGTTTTAACATCGTGTAATAAACAGCAAACGCAAGTCAGTAGTAATCATATTAGCGCCTCGGAGTACAAACAAGGCGATATAACACTTTGGCCAACACTTAAAAACAAAGTACAAAAAAGCGCCGAAATCGAAAATACAATTGCCGATTATTTAAAGTCGATGACGCTTGAGCAAAAAGTAGCACAAATGATCCAACCAGAAATTCGCGATATAACCGTTGAAGATATGCGCAAATATGGCTTTGGCTCTTACTTAAATGGGGGAGGCTCGTTTCCTAATGCTAATAAACATGCCACTCCCGCTGATTGGATAGCGCTTGCAGAGAGTATGTATCAAGCATCGGTTGATGATGCGCTTGATGGCAGTAAAATCCCTACCATGTGGGGCACTGATGCCGTACATGGACATAATAATGTCATTGGTGCGACGTTATTTCCGCATAATATTGGTTTAGGCGCTGCTAATAACCCTGTGCTTATAGAGCAAATTGCAGCGGCAACAGCGGTAGAAGTAATGGCTACAGGTATTGATTGGGTGTTTGCACCTACCGTAGCTGTTGTTCGCGATGATCGCTGGGGCAGAACCTACGAAGGCTATTCAGAGGACCCTGCAATTGTTCGCGAGTATTCAGCCGCTATTGTAAATGGCTTACAAGGTAGAGCCGATGGTGACTTTTTAAGTGATAAACGCGTAATTAGCACTGTTAAGCACTTTTTAGGAGACGGCGGTACAGTGGATGGCGACGATCAAGGTAATAATATTGATACCGAAAAAGATTTGTACAACATACATGCGCAAGGTTATGTAGGTGGCTTAACGGCAGGTAGCCAGTCTGTTATGGCGTCGTTTAATAGCTGGCATGGCAAAAAAAATCATGGCAACAAATACTTACTTACCGATGTATTAAAAACCAAAATGGGTTTTGATGGCTTTGTAGTGGGTGATTGGAATGGCCACGGGCAAGTTGCAGGCTGTACTAACGAAAGCTGCCCACAAGCGGTCAATGCCGGGCTTGATATTTTTATGGTGCCTACAGGTGCTTGGAAACCACTTTACGAAAATACAATTAAACAAGTAAAAGCGGGCACAATAACAATGGCGCGAATAAATGACGCCGTGGCACGTATTTTACGCGTTAAATTACGTGCGGGTTTATTTGATAAACCAAGCCCCGCAAATCGAAAATATTCAGGGCAACTAGCGCTAATAGGTGCGCCGGCACATCGCGATATTGCACGCCAAGCGGTGCAAGAGTCTTTAGTACTGCTTAAAAACAACAACCATTTATTACCGCTTAACCCATCAAGCAACATACTTATAGCGGGCGATGCGGCCGACAACATAGGCAAGCAATCGGGCGGTTGGAGTATTACGTGGCAGGGAACTAATAATCAAAATGTAGACTTTCCTGGGGCAACCTCTATTTATGCGGGGCTAAAAACGCAAATAGAGGCTGCTGGCGGTAATGCTATTTTAAGCCCAACGGGTGAATTTACTAGCAAACCCGATGTAGCCATTGTTGTATTTGGTGAAGAACCATACGCAGAGGGGCATGGCGATAAAGACAACCTTGAGTTTGAACGAGGTAATAAACGCTCTCTTAAAATATTAAAAACATTAAAGCAGCAAAATATACCAGTTGTATCTGTGTTTATATCGGGCAGACCAATGTGGGTTAACAGCGAGCTAAATGCATCTGATGCGTTTGTAGCTGCATGGCTTCCTGGCACTGAAGGACAAGGCATTGCTGATGTTTTATTAGCGGATGAAAATGGGCAAGTACAACATGACTTTAAAGGTAGGTTATCGTTCTCGTGGCCTAAAACGCCACTACAAACGGCTGTAAACAAGGGTGATGAACATTATGCACCGCTACTACCTTATGGATTTGGGTTAACCTATAAAGATAAAAGCACCCTTGCCAATAACCTAAATGAAGACTCAGGTGTTGATATTAGTAACCTTGCGCCGCTATCTATATTTAATGGCAGCTTTAAAACACCGTGGCGTTTGTTTTTAAATTCAAACAGCGAGCAGCACCAAGTAGCAAGTAATAGTGTAAAGCTTGGCGGCATTACTTATCATACTGAAGATAAAACCATTCAAGAAGATGCGATGGCGTTTAATTTTACAGGCTCTAGCACAAGCTATATCGAAATTAACAGTAACTTTACTGAAGACAAAGTAGCTTATATTGAGGCCAATTCAGCGCTTAGTTTTAGCTATAAAATAAATACAATGCCAACAGAGCAAGTGCAACTAGGTATGAAATGCGAGCAAGGCTGTGGTGGCGAGCTTAATATTACCAATGAGCTTAAAAATTCAGCCTTAAATACATGGCAAACAATGAGTATAGATTTAACCTGTTTTGCTAAAAAGGGCGTTGATTTTGCCAGAGTAACCAGCCCGTTTATTATTAAAACGGCAGGAGAGCTTAGCGTTTCAGTTGCAGATATTAGCTTTAAACCACAAAGCGATAATATCGCCACGGTTAAGTGTGAGTAATAGCATGTTTATAAGTTAAGTTTATTGTGTGTTGTCTCAAAGCCCTTTTTTAAGGGCTTTTTTCAGGGCTTTTTTAAAGAGGAGATTTATGCAGGGCAATAGTGTTTTAAAAATTCATGATGCGGCGGTAATTGGCTAACGCGCTGTTCTATTTGCTGTTTAATACCGTGTAAAAAACGGGTGAGTTCTTCGTCGCTCATCATGCTGGCTATTAAGTGGTGTTGTTCGGGCCCAATACCTTGACCAAGCATAACTTGCACCCACGAATCGACTCTAAAAATATCACCATCGTCTAAAAATACACGGCCAGTTTGTTTAAACAAATCAATTTTATGCTTAAGTGTTTTTGGCACTTCCATGGCGCTACAATGCAGCCAAAACTCGCTGTCATCGCGATTAGTTACTTTGTAATGCAGCACAATAAAATCGCGAATATTTTCAATTTCGCTTTTAAGTTGTTTGTTGTATTCATCAATGGCGTGATTGGTTATGCCATTAAACGGAAATAAACGCATAAAGCGAATAATACCCGACATAATTAAATGAATGCTGGTGGACTCAAGTGGTTCAACAAAACCGCTTGCAAGACCAAGCGCAAGGCAGTTTTTGTTCCAGCCTTTTAAGCGACGCCCAGTTTTAAATTTAATAACACGGGGTTCTGTAAGCGCTTCACCTTCAATGTTATTTAGCAATAACGCTTTAGCTTGTTCGTCATCCATATATTGGCTGCAATACACTAACCCATTGCCTACACGATTTTGCAGCGGTATACGCCATTGCCAACCACTTTTATGGGCAATAGAGCGGGTAAGTGGCAATACGGTATTGCTGGTTGATTTTGTTTGTACTGCAATGGCGCTATTGCATGGTAATAAGTGCGACCAATCTTCGTAGCCCGTATGCAGTGCTTGCTCTATTAATAAGCCTCTAAAGCCGGTGCAATCTATAAAAAAGTCGCCGTTTATTTGCTCGCCACTATTTAAAAGTAATGATTCTATGTGGCCTGTTTTAGCATTTTTTACTACTTTTTGTATTTTACCTTCAACACGCTTTACACCTAATGGCTCTGAAAATTCACGTAAAAACTGCGCGTAGCGGGTAGCATCCATATGGTAGGCGTAGTTAATAGGGTTTTGTTGGTTAAACGCAAATTTACCGGCTTTAGCCGCTTGCAGCTCGTAACAGTAATCGCCAAATGGGTTGTGTATTCCTAGAGTTTTGCCTTGTAGCCAAAAGTGATGAAACTCACCCGCCCAACATTCTTTGCCCGTTGCGCCAAATGAGTGAATATAACGCGTGTTTTCATCGCCCCAGTTCTCAAAGCTAATACCTAATTTAAAGCTTGCTTGAGTGGCTTTCATAAAAGTTTGCTCGTTTATACCTAGCAATTTATGAAACGTACGAATAGGCGGAATTGTTGCCTCGCCAACGCCTACAGTGCCAATATCGTCAGATTCAACGAGGGTAACGTGTATATTTTTGCCAATTAATTTTGCAAGTGCAGCCGCAGCCATCCAGCCTGCAGTGCCGCCTCCCGCTATTACTACATTTTTAACTGCATTTGTTTTAGTCATTATGTGGCTGCCTATTATTAGATAAAAGATCATTTAAAAGCGCGCGGTTACTCGGTAAGCCTTTTAAGTATTGCGCTATTTTTTCACGGTTTTGCTGATAATAGTAATCCCCAGCACGTGGGTCGTTAAATGCATTTTGTGCAGATACAGTTTGTGTATTAAAGCCCATGCCGTATAAAACATACTGGTAACTACTTGATGAAAATACTTCTTCGTTTTCAATAAAGTCAAAGCGGCTAGGGGGCTGAAATTGCCACAGTTTAAGTAAATTTTGTAGGCGCTCTGGTGCAGTTGTTAAATCACGAATATTTTGCCAGTAAGGGGTATCGTCGCGTTCGCTTAAAACATAATGGAGTTTTAAAAATTCGACAACACGTTGCCAGCGCGTGCTAAAACGGTCGTTAAAGCGATTTGCAAGTTGGCTCATATGCGTGCGGTTTTGTGGTAGTTGCTCGCTCAGCATACTAATTGAAAGTTCAACCATGGCAAGTGCAGAGGCTTCAAGTGGCTCTAAAAATCCAGCCGACATACCCACGGCAACACAGTTTTTAATCCAAAACTTTTGTCTGTACCCAGGGCTGAATTTTAATACACGGTAGTTAAGCTGCTCAGCTTGTTGCTCGCTAGTACTTTCAGCTATGTAGCTTTTTAAAGTATCAGTTGCGCTTTCATCGCTTTGGTATTTACTACTAAATACATAACCTGTGCCACGGCGTGTGGGTAGGGCTATATCCCAAATCCAGCCGTTACTTTGCGCAGTAGAGAGCGTTGCAGAGGCAATTGGCTGATTGATGTGTGCATTAGGTACTTGCGCTGCAACAGCGCTGTTGTTAAATAAAATATGATCTTGCGCTATAAACTCACTATTAAAATGCTCACCAATTAAACGCGCACGAGAGCCTGAGCAATCTAAAAATAAATCACCTGTTATATCGCCATTTTTATTTGTTTTTAATGAGGCAATATAGCCATGCTCGTCGTTAATAACGTGGGTTACATCGTCAGTAATATGTGTAACATTTAAGTTTTTAACACCGTGGTTTTTTAAAAACTCGGCAAATTTACCTGCATCTAAATGATAGCCATAGTTGGTGACTGCTGCGTATTCGGGTGTTTGTAATTGTTTTGGTGCAAGTGCTGCTTGGCATACAAAACTTTGCATATTAACAACGTCAGCAAACTTTTGGTTAGGTGCAATACGTTGCCAACTTGCGTGTAAATTGGTTTGCTCGTAGCCTTGAGGGTCCATAAAAGGGTGGTAGTAGTTTTCTCCCTTATTTAGGTTGCGCCAATTTATAAATTTAGAACCTTGCTTAAAGGTGGCATCGCACTGGGTTATAAAATCAATTTCTTTAATGCCAATACGCTGTAACGTATTACGCATTGAAGGCCACGTGCCTTCGCCTACACCTAGTATTGGTACGTTTGCTGACTCAATTAACGTGACACTCAAATGTGGATGCTCAGCAGCTAATAAACCCGCACTTAGCCAGCCGGCTGTACCACCACCTAAAATGACTATTTTTTTTATTGGTTTGGTCATGAGTTAAAACCCTAAACTTGATAACACGTGAACTATATCGTTTTAAATACAAAAAAGCCGCTAGTAAAAACTAACGGCTTTGCTTGGTATTACCTTTAGAAGTTGTAACGCATACCAATATTGTAGCGTGCGCCTAGTTGTTGTAAGTTCCATAATTGCACTGATGTACGGCCATGTTCGCGGCTGTTTTGCTCAGTAATATTTATGCCTTCAACAAAAAACGAAAGCTGTTCGCTGTAGTTGTACGCAACGTTAAAGTCGATTTGATAATACTCTTCAGTAAAACCAGGTTCGTTAACGTAACGCGCAGCACTATTTAAAAACTTATCCCGCCAGTTATAGGCAACACGGGCTTGAAAGTCATCGTTTTCGTACATGGCAATAAAGTTGGCTGTATCGCTTAGCCCTACAAGTGCAAACTGCGTTGTAGAAGGGCTAGCATTTACATCAAAGTCTATATCGCCATTAACGGTAGTGTAGTTTGCTTGAACGCCAAAACCGCTTTCACCAAAAAAGTGTTGAAATGCAATTTCAAAACCATCTATGGTGGCGCTTTTATTATTGGTTGGTACTTGTGCAGTAAAATCGAGTAGTGGGTCATCGCTGTTAGCAATAACATCGTACGCCGCTTCAAATTCTTCGTAAGTCATAGAATCAAAATCTACCCCATTTTCGGTAGCAGCAACCATTTGGAATAAGTTTGAATCTGTAACAGCAAGCCCACGGGCTTCAAGCTCTGCAATGGCAGCTTGCGCGCGAGGGCCCGCAGTTGCATCACGTAAACCATAGTAATTTTGTGTCATTGGCGTTAAACCAATAAAGTTTTCGATATCTTTTGTGTAGTAACCTACCGATACATAGCTTGTTTCTGCAAAATACCATTCTGCCGATACATCAATGTTATCTGACTCAAGCGGCACTAAACCAGGATTACCTGTTGACGCCGTTGCTGGTGACGAACCAGGCAATAAGGTTGGCGCTCCCGGTACACCGACAGTAGCGGCAGAACTTAAGTTGTCATACGTTGGACGGGCAATTGTTGTACTGTAAGAAAAGCGCGCTTTTACGTTTTCGATTACTTCTATGTCAAAGTCTAAGCTGGGTAAAAAATGATCGTAACTAGATTTTAGTGTGAAATCTTGCTTATCTGAGCCAAAGCGTACGTTAAAATCGTTGTTGCCTTCCCAAGCAATGGCATTTGGCAGGTCGATATTAGCAGTTGAAGTAATATCAGTTGACTCGTGACGTGCGCCAACAACGATGTTGTAAGGCATGTCATTAAAATAACCAGTATAAGTGAACTGAACAAAGGCCGCAGTAATATCTTCTTCTATGGTGCGGTTTGTAGCAAAAGCGCCATCGGCTGCGAAGTTAAATCCATATTGCTCGCCTGCCCAATAACCTATTTGTGAAGCGCTGCCCGTATAGCCTTGATTAAATGAACCAGACGTATCGTAATCGTCAAACTCAGCTAAAAAGTTGGTAGGATTTAAATAACCGTCAGGTAATTCACCAGGGTTTTCAACTCCCCAATTTCCCATCGTGTTACGAGTAAGTGACTGAAGTGAATGGCTTTCCATAGAGCGAGATTCTACGCCAAAGTCAATTACACCGTTTTCCAGCTCATATTTACCATGAAGCCTAAATTCGTTCACTTCAGATTCTTGGCTTGCAAAATTAGAGTCTAATATCGAGGTACCTACATCTGCAGGGTCGAGCGTATTGTTACAGTTTAAGTTAGCGCGTCGACAGTCGTTAAAATCTATACTCATGGAAGGAAGTTCGCGGCTAAAGTCTACTTCTTGTGCATTAATAACATTTGCACCAAGGCCTGCATTAACCCAGCTGCCGTATGGTGCATCAGGTTTACTGGTGGCTTTTGAATTGTGCGCATCAAACATAAAGCTCAACTCAGAGTTAAAGTAATACTCTACATTTAAGCCGATTGAATCGTTTTTATTTACTTGATTTAACTCTTGAAATGCTAAACCTAAATCACGCGTTTGCAGATCGCGGCGCTCTTCACGGTAATAGACAGGTGTTTTAACGGTGTTGTCATCAAAGGTTAGCGCACTTTTGTAATTGTCCATCCAAAGAGACTGCTCAGCACGTGCTTCAAATAAATCTTGTTTAGAGTATGTGTAATCAAGTGTGGCTGTTAAATCATCAATTGGGCTGTACTGAAATGTTAATTGCGCATTTGTACGCGTACGCTCTCTGTCGGCTATGGTATAACGTAAATCTGATGGCATTGAATAAAGCTGGCCAATCTCTGGTGCGTTAGTTAAAACAATATCGTCAGCTGCTTGAGGAATAGTGCCGTCAAAAGCCGATGTATTCCACTGATTTACAAATGCACCTGTTGATGAGCTATCGCGCTGTTGCATGCTTGCCGTTAACGATGCGCCAAATTTAGCGTCGCTGTCGGTCCAGCTAATAATACCCGAAAGCTCAGGTGTAATGTCATCGCCTACGCGATTAGTTGTATCGTGAAGTGCTTTAACACCAATACTTGAAATAAATCCAGGGTTGTCGAGTGGCCGGGCAGTGTTAATGTTAATAGTTGCACCAATACCACCAGAGGCAATACTTGCTTTACCTGTTTTATAAACTTCAACTGATTTAACGCTATCAGATGCCAAATTAGCAAAATCAAATGCACGAGAATTGGGAGTGCCGCCACCTGCAGGAAGAGATGCAGCAGGCATTGTGCGACCATTTAGGGTTACCATATTGTAATCGGGGCCAAAACCACGAACGGTCACTTTAGAACCTTCACCGTTTGAGCGATCAATCGACACACCGGTAATACGCTGTAGCGATTCGGCTAAATTGGTATCGGGAAATTTACCAATATCTTCAGCAGAAATGGCGTCTACCACACCTGCGGCATCACGTTTTAATCGAGTTGATTCTTTAATGCTACTTTTAAAGCCAGTGACCTGAATTACTTCAACGTCTTGATTTGCTTCTTCTTGTGCAAGCAACGGTAAAGATACAGATGCGCTTAAAATCAAAGATAGGCTGGTTGCTATCTTTGTTTTTCTTACAATATGGTTAGCCATTCGGTTTCCCTCGTACTTTTATCATTATTATTAACAGCTTGTATGAGGCTGTTATTGTGTAAATGTTAACATTGTCAAATGTGTGGAAGCGCTTCCAGAAACGAAAATTAAAAATCGCCTATGTGGAAGCGCTTCCAGAAATGCTAGACCAATTTCATAGAAGGATCAACTAATGTTTTAATAAAATGAAATATATTTGTTCGAAAAATGTAATTTATACTGTGAGTGAAGGGATTGGTTAAACTGCATTAAAATTATGCCAAATTAATATGCTTTAAAAGTGGTGCTAGTAATTGAATCTCGCAACATGTAATGATTAGACCCTTGATATATCTGAGTGGATTGTCATAAATTCGAGTTATTGTGCAAGTAAATTAACAAATAATGTTAAGTTGAAATACAGTTAAAAACGGAGCAATCAAATTTAATGAATTATTTGAAATTAGCAAATATCGTTGGGTTCCAAAAAGTGAGTACGATTGTTAAAGAGGTACCATGAAGGCGCATCAGCAAGCGGTAATAGAGCAAGGGCAATGGTTTAAAAATCGTAGCCCCAAGCTAAAAATGTTTTTATTAGCTCACGGTAAAATACTCACTTTAAAAGCCCAACAAGCGCTATTTTTACGTGGCGATGCGCATGATGGAATATACGTTGTTTTAAGTGGCGTTATGCGAATTAGTGGCGTAAATAGTAATGGTAAAGAGGCCGTTTTGAGTTTCATCGATGCGTCGTTATGGTTTGGTGAAGTAACGTTATTTGATAAAGGCTTAAGAACCCATGACGTTTACGCACAAACTGACGCTCAGTTATTTTATGTACCACAACGTTCATTAGAGCAACTATTAAGTAAACACCCTGAGTATTGGCAGGAGTTTGGTTTATTATTGGCACAAAAATTACGGCTTATGTTTTCTTCAATGGAAGATCATGCATTGCACAGTGCTGAGCAAAAGGTATGTAACAGATTGTTAATGCTGAGTGAGCAAACCAATTTTTCAGCGCCATTGGCATTGTCTCAGCAACAATTAGCGGATATGACCTATTTAACACGGCAAACCATAAATCAAATACTACAAAAACTGGTTAAAAAAAATGCCATTAGTTTGGGGTATCAGTGCATTACAGTGCTGGATGTAAGTAAATTGCAGGCGCTTGCTAGTTAACTCAAGCGCTGCACAATAAACCTTCAGTTAAAATTTAAATTTTTGGCAAAATAAAAACAAACCCTCAATTGTTTAACTAGATTTTTGGTTGCCTAGCTTTAACTTAGTTTATTTTCACCATTTTTTGGAACCAAAATTGCTACAGATAATACTTTGCAGCAATGGATTTAAGCTAATGATGATAACTTCTTACATAAATCAATATAGTAGCTATGTAAGTGACACTAATGCGGCATTAATAAATAAGAGTGCGGCAACAGATGTCCCCATCCAACAAACCACCCAACAACCGAAAGAGTTTAATGAGCCAAAGGTTGCTAATAATTTTTTACAAAATGCTCAAGAGGCATTGGTATACCAACGTTTAGGTATCGATAAAGACAAAATAGCAGAGATAAAAGCATTAATAGAAGAGTTATCAGAGCAGTTACAAAAGCAAGGCGCTGACAGTGATTCAATTAACAAAAAAATGGACGAACTACAAAAAATGCTCGAACAGGAGTATCAAAATGGACGTGAACGAATGGATACTCAACCAGAACGAGAAAAGGGAAGTATTATTTCGGCGTTAGCTTAAATTAGCAAATGTCGGGTAGGTGACATTGTTGTTACGCGTTTATTTGTTATGTTTAGTGCTTAGCTAAATATTTATTGAGGAATACACAATGCAAACACTTCAACAACAACTGGGAAAATATGGTTTATATCACCGCTCTAAGCGCAATGTGCTTACTCATTTTTTTGGTATCCCACTTATTGTATTTGCCGTTTTATGTTTACTTGCTCGCATTGAAATACCCCTTGGTGGCGTTGTTATTAATGCTGCCCAAATATTTGTTTTAGCTTCGGTAATTTATTACTTCATGTTAAGTCTATCGCTGGGTTTAATTATGGCTATATTGTTTACTGCATTGCTGTTTGCTGCTGAGCCTATAGCAGCTATGACATTTTGGCCTTGGTTAAGTATTGGCGTGGGCGTATTTGTGTTTGGTTGGGTGTTGCAATTTATTGGACATTATTATGAAGGCAAAAAGCCCGCGTTTGTTGATGATTTAATTGGCTTAATTATTGGCCCATTGTATGTAACTGTAGAATTACTATTTTTAATGGGCTTTTACAAACAGCTCGAAATTGAAGTGAACAATATTGCAGGGCCAACAAAGGCGTAAATTCACTTACTTAAATCAAAAGCTTCATTGAGCAAAGAGGTGCCTATGAATTTTAATAATAAAACAGTGTGGATCACAGGTGCATCGTCAGGCATTGGCAAGGAGCTTGCGGTTCAATTTGCAAAGCAAGGCGCACGCGTCATTTTATCTGCCCGCAATGTTGAAAAGCTCACCGAAGTAAAAGCAACGCTTGAAGGTGATGGGCATTTAATTATACCGCTTGATTTGTCAGCGCCTGAGGCTGTTTTGACTCAGGTTACTGATTTACTGCACACTTTACCTTCTATCGATATTTTAATTAATAACGGCGGTGTGTCGCAGCGCAGTTTATTTTTAGAAAACGACTTTAACGTATACCGCCAGCTTATGGAGGTTAACTATTTTGGTTTAATAGCACTGACAAAAGCGATATTACCTTCAATGGTTGCAAGAAAAAGCGGTTCAATCGTGGCTATTAGCAGTGTGGCAGGAAAAGTTGGCTCAAAGTTTAGAACGGGTTATTCAGGCTCAAAATATGCGGTAGTGGGCTTTATGGATTGCCTACGAGCAGAAGTAGCAGAGCACAATATTCATTGCTTAACGATTTGCCCAGGTTCGATTAAAACAGCGATTGCACATAACTCGTTAAACGAGCAGGGCGTCGCACAAAATAAACCCGAAGAATCAATTGAAAACGGCATGGCAGTATCCAGTGCGGCTGAAAAAATGATTAAAGCGATTGCTAACAAAAAAGACGAAGTTATTGTTGGGCAAGGATTAAGTGGTTGGGCACCAACGATAAAACGATTTTTTCCTAATTTATTTAATCGATTAACTGCTAAAACTAACTACAGATAATTGCACTTTTACTATTAATTAAGCTAAATAATAGGCGGTGGTTTTATTAATATTGAAAAGGTAGACTGTATTAAAATTAAATAAATAAGGTAAGGATACTCGTGAAATTTGCATGGCTAAGCCTTTTTTTTGGTGTGTTAATTTGGTCTGGTATTAACCCTAAAGATCAATTTACTTGGTTACTTGAAGTTATTCCCGCAATGATTGGTTTAGCACTTATAGCAAGCACGTACAAATACTTTAAATTAACCTCTTTATTGTACTTTTTTATTTTAGTGCATTGTATTGTGCTGATGGTGGGTGGTCATTATACCTACGCAGAAGTGCCTTTATTTGATAATTTATTTGGCAGCGAACGCAATAACTATGACAAAGTAGGGCACTTTTTTCAGGGATTTGTACCTGCTTTGCTTGCGCGCGAAATACTGCTACGAAAGCAAGTTGTGAATGGCCGAGGTTGGTTAACTTTATTTGTTATATCTGTCAGTTTGGCGTTTAGTGCGTTTTACGAATTAATAGAGTGGTGGGTGGCAGTACTGACCGGTGAAAACGCTGAGGCTTTTTTAGGTACGCAAGGGTATGTGTGGGATACACAGTCTGATATGGCATTAGCGTTATTTGGTGCTATTTGCTCGTTACTGCTGCTTTCAAAACTACACGATACACAGTTAAAGTATGTAAAAAACTATTAAATACTTCACTGGATAGTTAAAAATGACTCAACAACCTCACAACTACTCAATTAGTACAGACAAGTCTAAGCTTAACTTTAACGTTATTTATAACTTTATTGCTAATAGCTACTGGGCAAAAGGCATACCTAAAAGTGTGATGCAAAAAGCGATTGATAATTCAATGTGCTTTGGCGTGTATAGCCCTAACAACGAGCAAGTTGGTTTTGCACGGGTAGTTACCGACAACGCTACTTTTGCCTACTTGGCAGATGTATTTATTACCCCGCACCTTTTAATGTGCTTGTTATAAGACACTTTGATGCCACTCTGACTTACTTATTTTATATAGTACATGCTCACACTGTGGATGCGAAGCTTCAATATTTGGATGCATGAAATTTTGACCGCTGTTACACATACCAATTTTTTGCATGACTGCCATAGAACGTACATTGGCCACAGTAGTAAACGAGACAACCTCACTTAAATTTAATTTGTTAAAAGCATATTCGAGTGCTTTTTCAGCAGCTTCTGTTGCGTACCCTTTACCCCAATATTGTTTTGATAACCGCCACCCAATTTCTACGCATGGCGAAAACGGCATATTGTCTTTGGGGATATGCAAGCCGACAAACCCAATAAACCTATGTTGATTTGGAATTTCCAGCGCCCACAATCCCCAACCCCGACCTTCGATCAAGGCCTGAATCTTTTTTGCCATTTCATAACTTTCTGATTGCGTCTGAAGCTTTGGGAAAAACTCCATAACATCCTTGTCGCTGCACATTTCTGCGAAAGGAAGAAAGTCGTCTTCTGCCCACTGACGAAGCAGCAATCTTTCCGTTTTCAACATTTTTCAACTATGCCTTATAACACCCGCATAACGGGCAAAAATACGTAGGCTACAATACCAAGCGAAGCGCAGGGAGCCTACGTGTTTTTGTCCCTAGCGAGCGCAGCGAGTGTTAATGCGTTTGTTAGTTATTATGCTACCACGAAGATTGAATAAATGAACAACCACAGAATTTGAAAGCCATAACTAAGCCGCTGGTGAAGGCCAGGGACACTTTTAAGTTCGAGTGCTTTTGCTAATTTAAATGAAAAATAAAAGCAGCCCAAAATACAAAAGGCGGAAAGATACCGAAGTGGTAAAGGATAAAAACTAGAAAAAGTAACTATCAGTGGCGCAACGATGAATGAAAGGAGCATAATTAAACCTGACCACGTGTGTATCTTGCAACTTCGGGAAGGTGACTTTGTGTATGCGTCGGCATCCATCGGGAAGTAGCCGCAAATCCAAGTACATATACCATGAATGATTACCATAACGCCGATAACTTCGGTTGGTAGATGGGATTGGTGTGAAATAATTAAGTAATACCCAAAAAGAACGAACAGAGCACCTAAAGGGTAGTTGTTTATTGCAGGCGACAATTTTTGAATAGGGCTACCAAAAGCGCCGAGTTCACTACAGAACTGTTTTGAATGGCTGTAGTTTGGATAAAAGCGAGAGGCAATATAAATACCTAATACAATCCATATCGAAGCAACGATCCCCGTGTAGGCTAAAAGATTATTCAAACCTAAATCCTCCTTGAAAAACTAATAACTTTATCAGAGGACACTTTCCTCTTTTTATGAGCAATGTATGTCCTCTTATTTATTTTTAATATTAATAACAAATCCTGTAACACATTGCGAGTATTAAACTTTAAGTCGGGCTGTTAATTAACAACAGGCAGAAAAGGGGAAAGTGTCCTCACTTTCTGACTTAGGAGGAAAAACGCCATCGCTTTAGTAAATGCAGTAATTAAAGTTTTAAAATAAAAACCAAAAGCTTTTTTAAACCATTTTACCAGCTCTAAAAAATGGCAACGGTAATATAAGTAACTACTTTAAATACTATTGTTTGTGTAAGACTATTATAAAGGTAGGTTTTTTGCGGGAGGGAGCTGTAAAAAGGAGGTGATGAATAATTGCTAAACGCGCCTACCTGCTTTTGAAACGGGCAAACACGTTTAATACGAATTTACTTGGCTTTTTTAGCCTCAAGCGCTTCTATCTCACTCCAGATTTTTTCGGCTTCTTCGCTTAACATGGCGTAGCTTTTAATGTCGCCTTTACGCTGAGCTTGCATGCCTTGCTCTAATTTGGCGTCGTACTCTTTGCGTAACTTTTTTGTAGGGTCTGATTTGAATATCGAAAACATGGGACTCGCTTAATTTTATAAAAGTGATAGCACTACCATACGCTACAAATAGCTAAAAAGTTCTTTTTGCAGTAAGGCGCTTACCTTGGTAAATTAAAACAAGGTAAGCGAATTATTTACTATGCTGCGGTTACTTAACGGTTTTATAGCTCAGGCTCTAGGCGCTTAATACCTTGGCCATCTAAGCCTAAGTAAATGTAACCATCATTCCCTTGCGCTAAACTTCTTACGCGGCCAATGCCTTCTAATATTTTTTCTTGGCTTTTTAGCGTATCGTTTTCAAGCGTAAGTGCGCTTAAAAACGAAAACTTCATAGACGATAACAGCACTTTACCTTTTAATTTAGGGTATTTGTCGCTGGTGACGAATAGCATATCTGATGGTGCTATAGATGGCGTCCATTGTGATGTTGGCGATTGCATACCGTCTTTTGTTTGCAGGTCTGTAAACGAAGTGCCGCTATAATTTACGCCATAGCTAACTACTGGCCATCCGTAGTTTAATCCTGATTTTATTAAATTAAGTTCGTCGCCACCTCGGGGACCATGCTCATGTGCCCAAAGACGGTTATTTTCAGCGTCAAACCACATACCTTGCGGGTTTCGATGTCCGTATGACCAAACAGCGTGTTTAGCGTCGGTTTGTTTAACAAAGGGATTATCTGTTGGAATACGACCATCTAAATGAAGACGATAAATTTTGCCCCCATCACGGCTAAGATCTTGCGGGTTTAGGTCGCGCGAACCACGATCCCCGATCGAAAAATAAACATAACCTTGTTTATCAAACACAATGCGACTGCCGTAGTGCTGACCTTTTGTGCTGTTATGCTCACCTTTGTATAAAACGTGCGGCTCTAATAGCTGAGTATGATCATCACTTAATTTTGCGCGCATTAATGCAGTGTTACTACCATTGCCTTTGCCTTCAGCGCTTGAGTAAGTAAGGTAAAGCCATTGACTATTTTTATTATCGGTATGCAGTGCTAAATCAAGTAAGCCGCCTTGACCGTTAGCATCTATATCAGGTAGCCCCTTCACCTGAATAAGCGTTGAGGTGTTTTTACGTAATAAAAATAGTTTTCCACTTCGCTCTGTAATTAATAAATCACCATTTGATAGTGCTTCGATTGCCCAAGGAATACTTACACCTTCTGCAACGTCTACTGCTTTTACATTAAGCGGCAAACTCGGCAGCTTTTTAAAATCAACTGCATTTACTGACATTGTAGGCAGCGTCAATAAAGCGGCTGTTAGCACGGCACCCTTAAAAGAATGTGTATATTTTTTTGATTTTATATTGAGCATGTTATTTTCCAAAATTAATCAAATTAGGTTTACGTTAGCACGAGCTGTAAAAATTTGCTAAGCGTTGCGATAAGTGAAAATTCTTTAATTTTAGCTAGTTACATATATCACTCACACAGTATTAGAAATAGTTAGCTCACTCAGTAAAGTATTTTTTATATTTTATTTAGTTTTGAAATACGTTTATAAATTGAGTTTAGTTTGTTTTTTGTTCGTAGTTTTTAACAAAAATAATGGAATAAACACTCTATTAGGGTTGAAAACTTGAATTTTCAGCGTACACTTGTGCGCTGAAGTTTGAGCGTACACTTGTATGCTCAAATAGTTAGGGTTCTGATTTGTGCTAACACCCAGTTCGTGCAAACCATTGAGCAATAAACCAATATGGAGATTTTATTACAATGTTTACGCAGGCATTAAACCAATTTTCAACGTGGTTTTTACACCATCAAACGTTTGCAGGCTACATAGAGCCAATAATGCAAGTGTTTAAACCTGCTTGGCGTGCAGGGCAATTTAGAGCGCAACTAATGAGTTCAGAATCATTAAATGGTGAATTTTTGAGTTTGCAGCTAAAACCAAGCAAACAATGGCCCGCACATACCGCAGGGCAGCATGTTAGTTTGACCATTGAAATGAATGGACGATTATTAACGCGCGTTTTTACAGTTGCTTCAAGCGTTAAATATTTTAACGAAACGGGATTTATACGTTTGTTAATTAAAACTAGCGAACAAGGACGATTTACCGGTTTATTAAAGAACAAAGCAAAAGCGGGAACATGGTGCAACATATCTGCTGCAACGGGTGAGTTTGTATTTAAAAATACACATACTCCTGCCACATTAATAGCTGGTGGATCTGGTATAACGCCGATGCTAGCAATGCTTGACGATTATTTAGCGCAAACAACTAAAGCAATAAATTTAGTGTATTACGCAAAATCGGGCGAACATCAATGTGTTGATGAGTTGCGTGAATTAGCCACACAATTTAGTCATTTTTCATTTTTATTATTAACTCGTGAGCAGTCGAGCGACATTACTAGCAATATTCAACATTGGGAGAATCCAGATATATATTGCTGTGGGCCGCTAGGGTTTATGCAAACGGTACAAGCGTTTGCTCAAAAACATGATCTTAATTATTACCAAGAGGCATTTGGTTTAGCGTTACCCAAAGTAAACAATGAAGATCAGTTTACTGTAAATGTGAACAGCCAAGCTCATATAGTTGAAGGAAATGATGTACTTCTTAGCCAGTTTGAAGTTAAAAAATTACCGGTAAAGCGTGGCTGCGGAATTGGTATTTGTCATCAGTGCCAATGTATTAAAAAGTCGGGAATAGTACGTAATTTAAAAACAGGTGAAATGTCAGACAACGGTGAGCAATTAATCCAACTTTGTATAAGCCAACCGGTGAGTGATTTGGAGTTACAATTATGAAAAACATAAACTTTGATCAGCTTGCAAGCGATTTAGATACTATAAAAATGAATACGCTTGCTAAAGTAGGGCAAAAAGATGCTGACTACATTCGCTCTGTCGTTCGAAAGCAAAGACTATGTGAGTGGAGTGGGCGAATACTATTAATGCTTGGATTTATTCAGCCTTTACTTTGGGTTGCCGGTGTTTTGTTACTGGCTTTGGCTAAAATTCTCGATAACATGGAAATTGGCCACAATGTTATGCATGGTCAATACGATTGGATGAACGACAAACAGCTTAATTCTCAGCAATACGAATGGGACATAGCCTGCGATGGCCAAAGCTGGCATCGGGTTCACAATTTTGAGCACCACACATACACTAACATTATTGGAAAAGACCGTGATTTTGGCTACGGGTTGTTACGTTTGAGTGATGATTTTAAGTGGCGTTTTAAAAATGTGTGGCAGTTTTTTACTTACATAAATTTAAGTGTCTTGTTTCAGTGGGGTGTGTCATACCATGAGCTGGCAGCAGAGCGTGTTTTTATAGGTAAAAAGAAAGAAAATCGTGAAGGGGGTGTATCGCATGCTACTTTAAAGCAGCGTTTTTTTAGTAAAGGCGCTCGCCAGTTAATTAAAGATTATGTGATCTTCCCATTACTTGCAGGGCCACTGTTTTTATGGGTGTTAGCGGGTAATTTAGTAGCAAATTTGCTTCGTAATTTATGGACATCGACAATTATATTTTGTGGTCACTTTACCGAAGAAACCGAAACATTTAAAGAACAAGACTGCGTAAACGAAACCCAAGGCCAGTGGTATTATCGTCAAGTATTGGGCTCGTCTAATATTAAAGGGGCAAACTGGTTTCATATTTTAACGGGCCATTTGAGTTGCCAGATTGAGCACCACTTATTTCCTGATATGCCGTCGTCGCGATATCAAGAGCTAGCACCCCAGGTACAGGCAGTTATGCAAAAGCACGGTATTGATTATCACACTGGCGGATTTTTTAAACAATACGGCTCGGTGTTAAAGCGAATTATTAGATACTCATTTAAATAGTGATAGGGTGCATTAAGCGCCTTAAAAGCTAAAACATAAACCGGCATGTGTAAGCGCATATGCCGGTTTTTTGCAGTTGTGTTTAATAAACATACAGTACGTGTGGTTTTTTCTTATTGTTAATTAAAAATCCGTTACTTTAGCTATGGTTAATTGAGGCGTGATTGTCATACAATGGAGAAAAATAGACCACACAAGAGAGATTAAAATGGCCGCATTTGGTACTGTGTTTATGCCACAGATGATTCAAGCTCGTTTTTCAGATAATCAATGGGGCGAAACCTCAGTTGTTCCATGCGATAAGCTTGAGTTTCATGCTGGTGCACACGTTCTTCATTATTCAAGCACCTGTTTTGAGGGCTTAAAAGCATTTCGTCATGAAGATGGGTCTGTTTATATTTTTAGAATGGATGCAAACATAGCACGTATGCAGCAAAGCTCTGCACTTTTAAGCTTGCCAAGTTTTGATGGCGATATGCTTAAAACGATGATTATTGATATTGTGCGCCAATATGCCGATGAAACCCCATTACCGCCTGGCTCTATGTATATTCGCCCAACACATATAGGCACAGAAGCGGCAATTGGTAAGGCGGCAGCTCCTTCAATGAGCTCATTGTTGTACACTTTACTTTCGCCAGTAGGTGATTATTTTGCTGGTGGTGCTACGGCATTACGTGTGTTACTTGAAGAAGATGGTATGCGCTGTGCACCGCATATGGGCATGGTTAAAAGCGGCGGTAACTACGCCAGTGCTCTTGGCCCAATTAGCGCTGCACGTAAACAGTATCAAGCAGATCAAATATTATTTTGCCCAGGTGGTGATGTACAAGAAACCGGTGCTGCAAACTTTATTTTGATTGATGGCAACGAAATTATAACCAAAGCGCTCGACTCCACCTTTTTACACGGCGTAACGCGTAATAGTATTTTAACGATTGCTAAAGATTTAGGCATGACTGTAAGCGAACGTAATTTTACAGTGACTGAACTTTTAGAGCGTGCTGCAAAACCAGGCACAGAAGCTGCGCTTTCAGGTACTGCTGCGGTCTTAACGGCAGTGGGAACGTTTATTCATAACGATAAAGAATATAAAGTAGGCACTGGAGAGCCTGGGCCAACAACGGCACGTTTGCGCCAAGCATTGAACGACATTCAATGGGGTAAAAGCGAAGACAAGCATGGATGGTTAACTAAAGTGGTATAGCGTTAAATACCCACGTTACTCGCACCAAAAAGCCACCTAATTAAGGTGGCTTTTTGGTGCGAGTAACTTTATTAATTTATTAAAATTTTATTTTTCCGGTTAGTATATCTTTAAACATAACCCAGTCTCCCCACAAACTATAAAATGGGTGTTTAAACGTAGCTGGTCGGTTTTTTTCAAAAAAGAAATGCCCAACCCACGCAAAGCCATAGCCAATAACGGGTAGCAGCCACAATAGCGCATATTTTTTACTTAATAATGCGGTAATAATGACCATAAGTACTAATAGGCTTCCTATAAAATGCAAACGCCTGCAGGTTACGTTGCGATGCTCCTTTAAATAATAAGGGTAAAAAGCTTTAAAACTGTTGAAAGTGGGTTCTTGTTTTTCCATAAATCACGCTTTATTTTTATTGTATGTTTTTACTATTAAAGCGTAAGTTTACACTTGTTTACAGCGATAAATGGCACTTAACGCATCTTAATAGACATGAGCTTAAAAAACTCATAAGTTATTCCTACTACTTAATCAATAAAAAGAACACAAATTATGTTACTCAAACGTACTCTTGCATGTGCTGTATTATTGGCACTCAGTGGCTGTTCAGAGCCAACCAATACGTCAGATCAAAAAGAAGTAAAATCATCTATGAATCAAGTTAACTCAGTCGTGTATCCCGAAACCAAAAAAGGTGATGTAGTTGATACCTATTTTGGAGAAAACGTTGCAGATCCTTATCGTTGGTTAGAAGACGATATGAGTGCAGAGACTGCTGATTGGGTAAAAGCGCAAAATACGGCTACTTTTTCATACTTAGAACAAATCCCTTACAGAAACAAGCTAAAAGAGCGCCTTAAAAAGCTGATGAATTACGAAAAAATAGGTGCGCCATTTGAGGAGGGCGGCTACACCTACTTTTACAAAAACGATGGCTTACAAAATCAATATGTTTTATATCGCAGCAAAGGCGATGAAGCGCCAGAGGTATTTTTAGATCCTAATAAATTTAGCGACGACGGTACAACGTCTATGTCGGGTTTATCTTTTTCTAAAGATGGTAGTTTATTAGCGTATCAAGTTTCTGAAGGGGGCAGTGATTGGCGTGAAATTATTGTTATTGATACACACACTAAAGAGCAAGTAGAGCAAGCTTTAGTTGATGTGAAATTTAGTGGTATTGATTGGTTAGGTAACGAAGGGTTTTATTACTCAAGCTACGATAAACCAAAAGGCAGTGAACTATCGGCTAAAACAGATCAACATAAAGTGTATTATCATGCTTTGGGTACATCGCAGGATGACGATCGTGTTGTATTTGGCGACAGCGAGGCGCAAAAGCATCGTTACGTTGGCGCCGATCTGACACATGATGGCAAATACTTGCTAATTTCTGCCAGTGTTTCAACGTCTGGAAACAAACTGTTTATAAAAGACTTAAGTAAAGAAAATAGTGATTTTGTTACTGTTGTTGGTAACTCAGATTCAGATACTTCTGTAATTGATAACGACGGCGAAAAGCTTTACTTAGTTACAAATTTAAACGCACCCAATAAAAAAGTGGTCACGGTAAATGCAAATAACCCAGCGCCTGAAAATTGGGTCGACTTTATATCAGAAACCGATAACGTTCTTAGCCTAAGTAAAGGCGGAGATACTTTTTTTGCTAATTACATGGTTGATGCCATTTCGCATGTTAAACAATATAATAAGCAAGGTGAGTTAATACGTGAAATTAACTTACCCGGCGTAGGGAGTGCACGTGGTTTTCGTGGTAAAAAAGATCAATCAACGCTTTATTACTCGTTTACTAACTATAAAACTCCAGGGACTACTTTTTCGTTTGATGTAAGTTCAGGCGAGTCAAAGGTTTATCGTGAATCGGCAATCGATTTCAACAGTATTGATTACACCTCTGAGCAAGTTTTTTATACCTCTAAAGACGGTACAAAAGTGCCGATGATCATTACTTATAAAACGGGTATAAAATTAGACGGTTCAAACCCAACCATCTTATACGGTTACGGTGGTTTTAACGCAAGTTTAACACCAAGTTTTAGCCCTATTAATGCGCTTTGGCTTGAGCAAGGTGGGGTGTATGCCGTTGCTAATATTCGTGGTGGTGGTGAATACGGTAAAGACTGGCATAACGCTGGTACAAAAATGCAAAAACAAAACGTGTTTGACGACTTTATTGCCGCGGCAGAGTACTTAAAAGATAAAAAGTACACTTCTAAAAAGCGTTTAGCACTGCGCGGTGGTTCAAATGGTGGTTTATTAGTCGGTGCGGTTATGACACAGCGCCCTGACTTATTTCAAGTTGCATTACCGGCCGTAGGTGTACTTGATATGCTTCGTTACCATACATTTACAGCGGGCGCTGGTTGGGCATACGATTACGGTACTAGTGAGCAAAGTAAAGAAATGTTTGAATATATTAAAGCTTACTCGCCACTTCACAATGTTAAAGCAGGCGTTGAATATCCAGCCACTATGGTAACAACCGGTGATCATGATGATCGTGTGGTGCCATCACACTCATTTAAATTTGCCGCTGAATTACAAGCTAAGCAGGCTGGTGACAACCCTACGCTGATCCGCATTGAAACTAATGCAGGCCATGGTGCAGGTACACCAACCAGCAAGGTTATAGATTTATACGCAGATATGTTTGGCTTTACGTTATACAACATGGGGGTTAAAGAGTTATAAAACGCGCATACGTTTAAAAATAAATAAGCCGAGTAAATTTACTCGGCTTATTTTTTATGTCTGACTCTCCAAAAACCTAATGCTTGACTACTGCGCTGGCAAAAATAATCGCTGATAGGTTTTATATGCGTATTCATCACTCATGCCACTTAAGTAGTCACAAATAATGCGCATACCTTGGTTGTGCTTTTGCGCTTCAATATACTGTGCTTGCGTGGTTTCGGGTAATAAACGAAGCGGATCGCTTGCAAACGCGGTAAACAATTCAATGAGTAAGTTTTGCCCTTTAAACTCAATTTGTTGCATTTCAGGGTCGCGAATTAAGCGTTGAAATACAAAGTGCTTGAGTATTTGTAGCACGTTTTCATACTCTGGGTGGAGCTTGGCAGTGTATTTTAAAATAGGGCATTCAAATGCCTCGTGTTGTATGTCTAAATGAATATGAATGATGAAGGTGTTCACCAGCTCACCTATGGCGTCTTTTCGTTCAAAATCATTTTTTGAAAAAAGTCGAGATGTTAACGTTTCAAGCAAGGTATTCAGCCAGTCAAAATTAAGCGCTTGCAAGTGAGGTAATGCATGTGTTTGCCAGTCATCTAATGTTAAAACATGAGTTGCAATGGCGTCTTCTAAATCGTGCACGGCGTAAGCTATATCGTCGGCATGTTCCATTATGGCGCTGTCGAGTGATTTATATAGCGTTTTGGCACGGTGCTTATCTATTGTTGCGTGGGTGTTTAATAGTGTTTTGTCGTTTTGGCTTAATGGTTCAACAATCCAGTTAAATATGTGTGCGTCGTCTTGGTATAACCCTTTTGCTGGGCGCCAATCATCGGCTTTAATAAACGCACTTGTGTTATGAGTGTCGGGTATGGTGTGCCACAACTCGTTTATAAACGCTGGGTATTTAATAAACCCCAGTAATGTTCGGCGTGTAAGGTTCATACCATAGCCATTACTGTATGGCTCTAGCTTGGCAACGATGCGTAAGGTTTGTGCATTTCCCTCAAAGCCACCATGGTTTCGCATCATATAATTGAGGGCAATTTCACCCCCATGGCCAAAGGGTGGGTGGCCAATATCGTGAGCTAGGCAAAGTGTTTCGAGTAAACCGGTTGATGGGAAATGGCTAAAATCACTGTGCTGTGCTTTTAAATGCCTTAAAATACCTGTGCCAATTTGTGACACCTCTAACGAATGGGTAAGGCGGGTACGATAAAAATCGTTTAGGCCAATCCCCATAATTTGTGTTTTAGCTTGTAAGCGCCTAAACGCAGCGGCATGAATGATTCTTGAGCGGTCAACCTGCCAAGGTGAACGGTTGTCGTTAGGTCTGTGTTTATATTGCTCTATTATTCTACTTTGCCAAACTTTGTCCATACTGCTAAACCACTATTTAACCTGTTTAGTGCTTAGTATACCCATGCACTTATAAATTGCGAATGAACATATTTTTGTAATTCGCGTTTATATAGTGGCTTAGGTATAATGAAGGTTCGTATGTGTGTGTAGTTACCATACATAAATAGTTGTTTGAATGAGACAATACATGCTTAAGATTATCTTTCAGTTTTTGTTAGCCATCCTTTTTATATGGGCGCTTGCGTATCCGTTTGTACAAAGTGATGAAACCGATAGCGTAGATCAAATCACCAGTGAACAAGCTAAAAAAGTGAAGAAAAAAGAAAAGCCGTTACACAATGTCACGTTGCCTAAATTTTCTGAATTTACCGATGTAAAAGAGAAAAAACGTGCATTTTTTGATTTTATTCGCCCTCATGTTGAGGCTGAAAATAAAAAAATATTACAACAACGTGCCAAGCTAGAAATAGCCCGTATGATGCTTGAAAACAACCTATCGCTTGAAGAGAAACAAAACAAAGATATTGTAAAAATCCTTAAACAATATGGCTTACCTGAAACGGTTAACACACTTGTGCTAACTCAGGCTTTGCGCCGTGTTGATATTATTCCTAAAGAAATGGCATTAATGCAAGCTGCAAATGAGTCAGCTTGGGGGACCTCTCGGTTTGCGCGAATTGGTCTGAATTTTTTCGGTCAGTGGTGTTACTCAAAAGGTTGCGGCATGGTGCCAAAGCGTCGTAACACTGGCGCAGCACACGAAGTCGCTGCATTTCAATCGGTGCGTGCTGCAGTAAGCTCTTATTTCAGAAATATAAATACCCACGGCGCTTACAAAGAGTTACGAGGCATACGTGAAAACCTGCGCCGTGAACAAAAACCAGTATTAGCAACCAAGTTAACCCATGGTTTAATGTCTTACTCTGAGCGAGGTGAGGCATATATAGAAGAATTAAATACGATGATCAGACAAAACAGAGCTTACTTTGATGAATAAATACATGACAGGTTGTTTTTACGCGAGTTTACTTTTTTTGTTGGGCTCTAGTGCATTTAGCGCCAATGCCAGAGAGTTTGTAATGTCGTACGATGGTTTTTATGACCGTTTAAAAGTAGTTAATAAAGGGGATTTTCAATATGCTCGCGTTAACTTTTATATAAGCGATATTGCAACTAACGAGGCATGTGCAATAAAAAACGGAACCATTTTAACAGAAAATAACGAGTACCCACTTAACTTTACGGACAGTGCGCAGCTGTTGCTACCTTTTGATAAACAACTTGATTCAGATAAAGCCGTTATTGTGATAGAGCCACAAAACCCTGAACATGATTGTCAGTTAAAGCTACAAATAGAAGCTAACGAGTTTGACGATTTAGCCTTTTCAAAACATGCGTTATATACCATTAATGATGAGTTGGATGAATTGCTAACTGATTTGTCTGGTTTTTTTGTTAGTAAATTAATGTGGTTTTTATTACCTGAACAAAAGGGCGTGGCTGTTACCTTTAAAAATCCAATAAACATTAATGATGAAAACGTGACGTGTGAGGAATCGATTTGTTACTTTGATGTTGACGATAATTGGGAAGAGGATGAGCAGTCGTTTGGTGATATTAGTAATGTACTAAAAGTAACCCCATGGATTGCAAAGTAACAGTAAACGTTGCAATGAACTATTAAAAAAAGCGGCATTAGCCGCTTTTTTAAATTTTAAGAGGAGCAGAGGAGTCGCGCTGCATTAGCGTAGGCTCAAAAAAACGGTTTATTTCGATATTTTTGGTTTGGTATACATCTTTTAGAACAAGCTTTGCAGCCATTTCACCCATTTTAGCAACCGGGTTATCGATTGTTGTTAGTGTAGGGTAGAGGTAGTTTGCAAATATTACATTATCAAAACCAACAATTGATAAATCGTTAGGCAAATGGTAGCCGTGTTCACGGGCATATTTCATCGCACCCGACGCCATCTCATCGTTGGCACATACTAAGGCGGTAAAGCTTAGGTTTTTATTCATCAGATGCTCAAGCGCTGAACTTCCCCCGGTTTCGTTAAAATCACCTTCAAAATAGAGCGATGGGTCAAAGGTTATATTAGCTTCTTCAAGGGCTTGTTTATGACCTGCCAAACGATTTGCAGCATCGGCTTTAAACTGAGGACCTGCAATATAAGCAATTTTGGTATGGCCTTGTTCTAGTACTGATTTAGTTGCTAAATATCCGCCTAACTTGTTATCTAAGCTAATGCAGTTGTCTTTGAGTTCTTGCACGTAGCGGCTCATTAAATAAACCGGAGTTGTGCCTTTACTGAGCGATATTAAGTAGTCATCAGTCACTGCTTCAACATGTAAAATTATGGCGTCGCAGCGCCTGCTAATTAAAAAGTCGATGCCTTCTTTTTCTTTGTCTTCTTCACTGTGGCCGGTTGTGATAATAACGTGTTTACCTGCAGCTCTTAGCTCAGACTCAATCCCCGCCATCATTTGAGCGAAGAAAGGACCATGTAATTCAGATACTAAAATACCCACACTGTTAGTACAATTTGATGCTAAGGATTGGGCTATTGAATTAGGTTTGTAACCCAATGTTTGCATTGCATCGAGTACTTTTTTAGTTGTTTTATCGCTTACTTTTGTATTTTTGTTCATTACCCGAGAAACGGTAGCTAACGATACACCTGCAAGCTCTGATACTTGATAAATTGTTGCCATGTTACTTATTGACTCGCTTTCACCCTTAACTTATTCAGCTAAATCATACCTTAGTGTTGTTAACTGTAGTTAGCTTTGATTGAATATTTTCAACAACCTGGTTAGTTAATGTATATTTTTTCATTGTGTATGCTACAAAAAGGGATCCTAGGGCTGGTAGCACAGTAAACGACAGTAAAATTCCTTGCTGAGTACTTATTGTTTGCGTGACATCAGCCTGGTAACTGTAAAATGATAATAGCCAACCAGCAATAGCCCCACCAACAGCTACACCCATCTTAATAAAAAATATAACACCCGAGTAGACTAGGCCTGTAATTCGTAAACCCGTTACCTTGTGGCCATAATCAATGGTGTCAGCCATTTTTGCCCATAGGAGTGGGGTCGCCATATCTAAAAAGAATTTCCACAAAATAAAAGCAGCAAACGCCAAAACGAGTTGATCGCTACTAATAAAATAGCTAAATCCACAAATAGTTGCAGCGATAAGCTGTAAACTTATGTAGGCTTTTATTTTACAAAAACGCGCCGCTAATGGCTGTGCAACAGCGCAACCTACCATACTGGCAACCACACCTAGGGTCATGAATAGGGTTATTAAATCTTCCCTGCCTAGGTAGTATTTTACGTAATAAACCGCCAAAGTTAGCCTAAGCACTTGACCAGTTAGTAAGAAAAATGCAGCGATGCACAAGGTACGCCATTGATCGTTTTTTATGAGCGCTTGAATGCTTTTAGCAAAAGGAATGTTTTGTTCCTTGGGTTGCTGAATACGTTCTTTGGTGCCTAAAAAGCAAAGTAAAAACAGCACAAGGCCTAAAATACTCATGGCGGTCATGGTTAGCTGGTAACCTTTAGCGTTATCGCCCTGGCCAAAGTATTCAACCATTGGCATGGTGCACCCAGCAACAATTACACCCCCGAGCATTCCAAATACAAAACGGTACGATTGAATAGTGACACGTTCTTTTGCGTCTGCGGTTAACACGCCACCGAGTGCGCAATAAGGTATATTAATGGCAGTGTAAGCAACCATCAGTAAGGTATAGGTGCTAAAGGCATAGATTATTTTGTCAGTGCCTTCTAAGTCGGGTGTAGTAAACGCTAAAATACTAATCATGGCAAAAGGGAGCGCAAGCCATAGTAGATAAGGGCGAAAATGCCCCCATCGAGTATGTGTTTTATCAGCTAGGTTGCCCATTAGGGGGTCGGTTACGGCGTCAAAAATGCGAACAGCTAAAAACATAGTACCAACAACGGCGGGGGATAAGCCCACCACGTCGGTATAGTAAAGCATTAAGAACATCATTACCGTTTGGAAAATAATATTACTGGCGGTGTCGCCTAATCCGTAGGCTATTTTTTCTTTTACACTAACCATGGTTGCTTTATCTCGCTTTATGTTTTTTTAATTGCGTTAATAAATACGTTTTATTATCTATTTGAGATTAATGCTTTATAGGCTAGGCCACTATTTTTTATAGTACGTTGCTGTGTGCTGTAATCTACGTAAACAATGCCAAATCTTTTTAAGTAGCCTTCCGCCCATTCAAAATTATCCATTAGACTCCAGGCAAAATAGCCGTCAATTCTTACACCTTGTTCTGTTGCATTGTGAACAGCGTTTAAGTGACTGTTGTAGTAGTCTAATCGATCTACATCATTGATTTCACCATTATTATAACTGTCGGGCATCGCTGCGCCATTTTCAGTAATAAAAATAGGCGGTAGGGCATAGGTATTATTGAGCGTGACTAATAACTCGGTGAACGACTCAGGGTAAATCTCCCAGCCCATATCGGTTAGCGGCCCCGTGGGTTCTATTGGCTCATAAATTTCAGTTGGATGGGCTTTATAGAATTGGCGGGTATAAAAGTTAATACCTAAATAATCAATAGATTGTGAAATAATTGCCATGTCACCATCGTGAATATCTGGCAGATGTTCACAAGGTAGTTGTTCAATAATGGCAGGGTATGCACCATTTATAATGGGCTTCATGTACCACTGGTTTAGGTAGTCATCTGCAAACGCTGTTGCCGCAATGTCATCAGCGCTTTCAGAGATGCTGTAACAGGGTGTAAAATTAAGGACGATACCGTTTAAAGTCGTCGGTGAATTTTGTTTTAACACGGTCATTGCAAGGCCATGAGCCAGCAATAAATGATGAGCGGCTTTGCGTCCGTATTGTTTACCCACTTTACCGGGAGCATGAATGCCAATTTCGTACCCTAAAAAAGCACTGCAAAAGGGTTCGTTTAAGGTAGCGTATGAATGCACCCGGTCACCGAATGCAAAGGTAATTAAATCAACATAGTGAGCAAACGCATAAGCTGTTTCTCGATTTAACCAACCCCCTTCATCTTCAAGGTGTTGAGGTAAATCCCAGTGGTATAACGTGACAAACGCTTTGATATTGCGCTTTTTTAGTTCGTCTAATATGTCGGTGTAAAATTTTACGCCTTCAGGATTAAGCTCACCATTTTTTGTAATAACACGAGGCCAAGAGATAGAAAGTCTGTAAGCATCGACTCCTAATGACTCGATTAAATCAATGTCTTGTTTCCAATTATTGTAATGATCACATGCAACATGCCCATTTGAGTTATCAGCTATTTTACCTGGCGTATCACAAAAGGTATCCCAGATACATGGCAGTCGGTGTGTTGACCCTCCTTCTATTTGGAAAGACGCTGTTGCTACACCGTAAATAAACTCTTTTGTTAATAGAGGTGAACAAGTTGGTAAAGATATTTTAGTCATTAGTTACAAACCTTTTAAAACCTAAATTGCACTTTTAGCGCCGATATTGACTGTCTCGTAGCTGACTCTGGACTTGATAAAAAAATAAAAATTGTTGAATTATGTTACATGTTCGTATTTAATTAGCTGTGAAAGCGCTTACATTTTTAAGATTAATGTTAATTAACCTTCAGGTCAACTCTTTAATAGCATGGCTTAGCCGCCAACTTATTAATAATCCATAGAAGGTTAACGATAATAATAAATTGCGGAGAGCACATGGCTAGTTCAGCACCACTGACATCACACACACAATCGCAAAACACAGGCGGTAATAATTATGGTTTTGCACTTACATCGTTAACAACGCTATTTTTTATGTGGGGTTTTATTACCTGCCTAAATGATATATTAATCCCGCATTTAAAAGCGGTATTCGATTTAACATACGTGCAGGCTATGCTTGTGCAATTTTGTTTTTTTGGTGCTTACTTTTTAATGTCTATACCCAGCGGTCACATAGTTAAAAAGCTAGGTTACAAGCAGGGTATTGTTGTTGGCTTGCTTATCGCCGCAGTAGGTTGTGTATTATTCTACCCAGCGGCTCAAATGCACAATTATCCTGTATTTTTATTTGCGCTATTTGTGCTAGCAAGCGGAATCACGTTATTGCAAGTATCTGCCAATCCGTATGTAAGCTTGTTGGGACCTGAAAAAACAGCGTCTTCTCGTCTAACATTAACGCAAGCATTTAATGCGCTTGGTACTACCGTTGCGCCAACATTTGGGGCGTTACTTATACTAGGCTCTGCCTCAGATGCTTTTTTAACACCTGCGCAAAATGCAGAGTCGGTTCAACTTCCTTATTTAATTCTTGCTGCAATGTTAATTGCGTTAGCGGGTATTTTTGCATGGCTCAAACTACCAGACATTATGAGCGAGCAAAAAGAAGCTGCCGAGAAATCAGACACTATTGAAGGGAGCGCATGGCAGTATCGCCACCTTGTTTTGGGTGCGGTAGGCATATTTATGTATGTGGGTGCGGAAGTTGCTATTGGTAGTTTTTTAGTTAGCTTTTTAGCGCAAGAAAATATTGCTGGATTAAAAGAACATGTCGCGGCTCATTACATTACCTATTACTTTGGCGGTGCAATGGTTGGGCGTTTTATTGGCGCGGCTGTAATGCAAAAACTTCCCGCCGGTAAAGTGCTTGGTTTTAATGCAACCATGGCTATTATTCTAGTGGTTATTGCCATGAGCACATCGGGACAATTAGCCATGTGGTCAATATTATTAGTTGGATTATTTAACTCCATTATGTTTCCTACTATTTTTAGCCTTGCACTAAATGGCTTAGGCAAGCACACAGCGCAAGGTTCGGGCATTTTGTGTTTGGCAATTGTAGGCGGTGCAATTGTGCCGCTTTTACAAGGTGCACTTGCTGATAGTGTTGGGGTTCAACTTTCGTATGCTTTACCAATTTTATGTTATCTATTCATCGTATTTTACGGCTTAAGTGGCAGCAAACCCGTTCAAGCTAAGGAGACTTTATAATGAACACACGTTTTACGCTTAATAAAATTGCATTAGCAACATTGGTTGCTTCAGTGACCACATTAACTGCTTGTTCAAACGACAATACTAATCAAGCTGATAGTGCTAAAGCGTACGCTAGTGCTGAACAAATATGGCCAAAGCTTAATATAGCTGTAAAAAAAGAGGCTGAGATTGAATCGCAAATAGCCAGCTATCTAAACTCAATGACGCTTGAGCAAAAAGTAGCGCAAATGATTCAGCCTGAAATACGTGATATTACCGTAGAGGACATGCGTAAATACGGTTTTGGTTCTTACTTAAATGGTGGAGGGGCGTTTCCTAATGGGGATAAACATGCCACTCCACAAGATTGGGTTGCCCTTGCTGAAAAAATGTATCAAGCGTCCATTGATGATTCAATAGACGGTAGTAAAATTCCTACTATGTGGGGAACAGATGCAGTACATGGTCATAATAACGTGATTGGTGCTACATTATTTCCACATAATATTGGTTTGGGTGCGGCTAATAATCCTGACCTAATTGAACAAATTGCAGCTGTTACCGCGGTAGAAGTTATGGCTACAGGTATTGATTGGGTTTTTGCGCCAACCGTTGCAGTTGTGCGTGACGATCGCTGGGGTAGAACCTATGAGGGATATTCTGAAGACCCTGCAATAGTGCGTGAGTATTCAGCAGCTATTGTAAATGGCTTACAAGGTAAAGCCGATGAAGACTTTTTAAGTGATAAACGAGTAATTAGTACTGTTAAGCACTTTTTAGGTGATGGCGGCACTGTTGATGGCGATGATCAAGGTAACAATATCGATAGTGAGCAATCGTTATTTGATATTCATGCACAAGGTTATGTGGGTGGATTATCGGCTGGTAGTCAGTCTGTAATGGCGTCGTTTAACAGTTGGAACGGTGTTAAAAATCACGGTAATAAATATTTACTGACCGATGTATTAAAAACACGCATGGGTTTTGACGGGTTTGTTGTTGGTGACTGGAATGGACATGGACAAATAAAGGGCTGTACCAACGAAAGCTGCCCACAAGCTATTAATGCAGGGCTAGATATATTTATGGTGCCAACGGGCGCTTGGAAACCACTATACGAAAATACCATTGCTCAAGTGAACTCTGGTGAGATTAGCATGGCACGTATTGACGACGCTGTAGCACGTGTACTGCGCGTTAAGCTGCGTGCGGGCTTATTTGACAAACCAAGCCCAGCTAACCGCTTATATTCAGGAAAAACAGAATTAATTGGCGCACAACAACACCGTGAAGTAGCACGACAAGCAGTTCGTGAGTCACTGGTATTACTTAAAAATAAAAATGACTTATTGCCGCTTGCGCCAAATCAACATGTACTGATCACCGGCGACGGTGCCGATAATATCGGTAAACAGTCTGGTGGGTGGAGTATTACTTGGCAGGGGACTAACAATAAAAATGCTGATTTCCCGGGAGCTACATCAATTTATAAAGGCTTAGAAGCGCAAGTTACGGCAGCTGGTGGTAAAGTAACTCTCAGTGATGATGGCGCGTTTGAGCAGCGCCCAGATGTAGCCATTGTTGTATTTGGTGAAGAGCCTTACGCGGAAGGCCATGGTGACAGAGATAACCTTGAATTTGAGCGCGGCAATAAAAAATCATTAGCGTTGTTAAAATCATTAAAAGCACAAGGAATAAAAGTTGTTTCTGTGTTTATTTCTGGTCGCCCAATGTGGGTAAATAGTGAACTTAATGCATCTGATGCGTTTGTCGCCGCATGGTTACCTGGTACTGAAGGCGGCGGTGTTGCTGATGTACTACTAAAAGGAGCCGACGGCAGTATTAAACACAACTTTAAAGGCAAGCTGTCTTTTTCATGGCCTAAAACGGCAGTTCAAACAACTGTTAATAAGGGAGATAAAGATTACTCGCCGTTATTACCGTATGGCTTTGGTTTAACCTATGGCGATAAAAATGTACTAGCCGATAATTTAGATGAAAACTCGCAATTAGATAATTTATCACTAACGAGTATGGATATTTTAGTGGGAGCACCGGTAGCACCATGGCGTTTATTGCTCAAATCAGGTGATGAACTATTAGATGTGTCGAGCAGCACCCATGAATTTGGCGCTATAAAATACCGAACAGAAGATAAGGTTGTACAAGAAGATGCGCGCCAGTTTAACTTTGACGGAAGCGAAAAAGCGAGTGCTGAAATAGTAACGAGCTTTGCTGAAGATACCATTACTTATGTTGAAGCAAATGGTGTTATTAGTTTTGATATAAAGCTTAATCAACCGCTTGGCAATGAACTTTCACTTGCAATGTGTTCGGGTGAATGTGGTGAAAGTATTAACCTCTCTAACGTGGTAGATACTAGTTTACTAAGCAAATGGCAGTCAGTATCGATTGACCTTAAATGCTTTGCTGATAAAGGCGTAAACTTTGCAAGCTTAACAAGTCCATTTAGTTTGCACAGTTCCGGTGAAGCGTCAGTATCGGTATCAGATATTCAATTTGTACCAAACAAAGTAGATGAAGCAACGCTTAAGTGTGAATAAGAGTGTGCCAAATTAATTAGAAATAAATTGTTGTGTGTAGTAAAGCCCTTCATTGAAGGGCTTTTTTATGATTCAAATACACCAATAAATATGCTTCTATTGGTAATTAAGCTTGTAAAAGTAGGCTTTTTTCATCGTAGGTAACTACTTTGTCGCGGCCTGTTTCTTTAGCAAGGTACAGTCGTTTATCGGCGTTGGCTAATAATTCTTTTATAGTCAGCTCACCGTTTATGGCGCTACTTACGCCTGCACTCACCGATAAATTTATATCGTGTCCCTCGTAATAAAATGGATAACAGCTTATGCTTTCGCGTAGTTCTTCGGCATTATTTCTGGCATCACTTAATGAGCAGTCTGGTAACAGTATGGCAAACTCTTCGCCACCGATTCGGGCTGATATTTCTTCATTCAAAAATTGTGATTTCACATGCTGCGCTATCCACTTTATTGCCTGATCGCCAGCTTCGTGCCCATAGGTGTCGTTAACGCGTTTGAAAAAATCAATATCGAGCAAAATAAGTGACACGCTTTTGTTTTGGTAAAGTGGCAAACTTAACGCGTTTTTTCCTTTTGTAAAAAAACCACGGCGGTTAAATAGCTGACTTAACACGTCGGTATTAGCAATGCTGGCAAGCGTATGTTCTGTATTAGATGCTAATAAATAAGGGAGTAATAATGCACTGCAAGTGGCTAAAATTAAATGACTACTTAAAATAAGCTCTAATGGTTCTAAATAGGTTGTATCGCTTAGGCTTAAAATAGGTAAAGCAAGCAGCACTGTTTGAATAAACATAAGCAAGCTATGGATTAAAAAGCAGGTAATTAATGCCTTTTTTTGTAAGGTTGCAACAAAGCTCATAGTGCTAATGATGTAAGCAGAAAATAAGTATAACCCTGCAATAATAAAGCTCGTTACCATTTGTGCCGCGGAGTAAGGATACACAGATAATAAAATTACAGCGGTAAAAAGTAGCAAATAGTAAATAGGGCGTAAGTTTAAAGGTTTGCTGTATTTGTATTTATGTAGTCCCAGAATAATTAAAAATGGGCTGAGTATTATAAAAATATTCGCTAAATAACTCGTAATAAAAGGAAAATTAAGTATTAGTTTTAAACATGCGAGTAGTTCAGCAAATGAAAATGCAATGCACGCTAAACCAAAAATTAAAAAAGCAGATTGTTTTTTGTAATTATGAACAGATAAAAAAAACAACCCTATTAGTAGGTTAAGTGTAAAAGAGAGACCAATCACAGTAGGCAGGTGTAGCATTCATTTTCGCTTTTATTAGGTAATTGTGTCTGACTAACTTAAGTATTATGTATTAATCATGAAAGGTCAATATGGGTAAATAGTACTAGTTACCCATGTTGTTATTGGACAGAGTATACGTTGAGGATAATTAACACCAGCTAAACCAAATTATCTAAGGCCGATTTAACGGTTTCATAATGAAAACGATAGTTATGTTTTTGCGCTTTAGTGGGTAGGACAAATTGCCCCGTAGTAAGTAAATCAGACATTTCGCCCATTAATACCTTTAAAACAAATGCAGGCATGGGCATAAAAGCAGGGCGAGATAACGCATTACCCAAGCGTTTACTAAATTCTGCATTGCTAACTGGGTTTGGTGCAACGGCATTAATTGGACCCGAAATTTCAGGGTGTTTCATTATGTATAAAATAAGTTGTGTCATGTCGTCTATATGAATCCACGACATGCCTTGCTCGCCATCACCTATTGGTCCGCCTAAACACAATTTAAATGCAGGAAGCATTTTACTCAACGCACCGCCTTTTTTAGCTAACACAATGCCGGTTCGTAATAGGCACACTCGTGTTTTTTCAGACTGTGCTTTTAATGCGACGTTTTCCCAATCATTACACAGTTGGTGGCTAAATTCGTCGTGGGGATCAGTAAAGGTTTCATCAATACGCTTATTGCTTTGTCTGCCGTAATAGCCAATAGCGCTGCCTGATATGAACGTATGAGGTGGAGTGGTACTTGTTGCAATAGCATGGCTAATTTGCTGCGTTAAATTAATGCGGCTATCGCGTATGATTTGTTTTTGTTTATCGCTCCAACGTTTATTAACTATGGGCTCACCTGCTAAATTAATAACAACATCAACGGTATTAAAATCAACATCGCTTATGTTAGTGACAGCCTTTATTTTATGACCCAATAAAACATGTGCTTTTGTGGTATTGCGGCTAAGCACGGTAACCGTGTTGTGGTGCTCTAAAAAAGGGCATAAATGTTGGCCAATTAGCCCAGTGGCACCTGTAACAAAAATATGCATGTTGAATCCTTAAATTATAATTGTAGCAAGTGTTTTAAATTTATACTCACTAGCACTTAGCTTTTGAACTTTATACGAACGACTAAGGGTTATGATCACTTCGTAATTATTTCATTTCATTAGGTTTTGCCTTACACTGTGGCCTTATTACAAATAAAAGGATGAATAAAGTGGCAGGTTTAACGGGTGTAAATAAAAGCTTAATTGTTTTTGCTGCTTTAGTAGTGGTATTGGCAGGGATCAAATCAGCAAGTGTCATTGTTATTCCTTTCATATTAGCGGCATTTATTGCCATTATTTGTAATCCACTAATTAAATTTTTTGCACGTTATAAAATTCCTAAAGGCATTGCAGTGATGCTTGTGGTGCTAATTATTGTTGGGCTTGGAGTCAGCTTAGGTGGCTTAGTTGGCCAGTCCATTAATGATTTTTCTCAGCAGCTTCCTGAATATAAAGCCCAACTCAAAGAAGAGTTTATTTGGCTTGTAGACCTCGCCTCCCAGTACAATATTTTAATTAATAAAGAACAACTCATTTCGATGTTTGACCCAGGCAAAATGGTTGATGTAGCAACTAACATGCTGACAGGGCTTGGTGGCGTAATGGCAAACATGTTTTTAATAATCTTAACGGTTATTTTTATGCTGTTTGAAGGCCCACTGCTAAGTAATAAAATACACATGGCTCTTGAAGATCCCGACAGTAAAATGAAGCAAATTGACCGTTTTTTAGAATCAATTAATTCTTACTTGGCTATAAAAACACTCGTGAGTTTAGCTACCGGTATTATTGTGTCTGTTTACTTGTGGGTCCTAAATGTTGACTACTTTATATTATGGGGTGTTTTAGCATTTATGTTTAATTACATTCCGAATATTGGGTCGATTATTGCAGCTGTGCCTGCCGTGTTACTTGCCTTAATAACTCAAGGCCCTCTAATTGCAGGTATGGTAGCTGCGGGTTACTTAACAATAAACACTGTGATGGGCAACATTGTAGAGCCTAAGTTTTTAGGTAAAGGGCTTGGCCTATCAACCCTTGTTGTATTTTTATCTTTAATATTTTGGGGGTGGCTACTTGGTACAGTGGGTATGCTTTTATCTGTTCCATTAACAATGATTGTTAAAATAGGCCTTGAAACAAGCATAGAAGGTAAATGGGTTGCTACATTATTAGGCAGTGGTGAAGATAGCGCGATGCGTTAACTTCTAGCATTTATTAACTCTATGCCCCATTTAAAATTCTATATAGCACTTAATGCGTCATCAACAGCGTTAAGTGCTCCCTCTAAATAACCGGCTTCTTTGTTTGCAAATTCACTTCCGACTAAATGAATATTTAACTCTTTTAGCTCAGGTGTTAATTCACTAAAATTAAACTCTGGGTGTTGCGAAGGTTGTGTTTTATCGTCGCTATTGGCAACAAATTCATCCTCAGCCCAATCTTTTATAAAACACTGTGTAGGGCTTTTAGCGGCTTCGCCGTAAAAATAGGTTAGTTGGCTAATACAGGCTTCTACTAATTGTGTTTTGGTAACTTTACTGCGAGTTGAATAAGGTACGCCGATAAAGCCAAATAAAGCAGCATGCTTGTTGTTATCTGCACTCGCATCATGGATTTCAACCATAGGTCCTACTCGGCTAAAACATTGCCCAGATAGATTGCGTTCTCGCCAAAAAGCGTGATCAAAAGTGGCTACAAATTTAGCCTGTCCCGCCATCCAAGTAGGTGTGGTATTCAAACGATTAATGAGCCTTTGACTTGCCCAGAGCTCGGGCGTTAAATGTTGAGTGATCATGCGTGGAGGCAGGGCAATGATCACAGTATTTGCGTCGTAGTGCACTGTTTGGCCATTATTATTTATTGTTAAATGCCAGCCTTTATGTGTTTTTGTGAGTTCAGTGACTGAGTGATTTAATAACACTGATTTTGCAGGTAATTGCTTGTAAAGTTTATTTATTAGCGTGGTCATGCCGTATTTCAGCCTAAACAGTTGCATATCCCCAGCGCCTGGAATTTGTTGAGCAGTTTGATTTGGTGCTTGGTATAGCACGTCGCCTTGGTTGTACTGTTCATACAGTGTTAAATTGAGTGATTTAGCTAATGACTGAATTTTAGGTTGATGAGGGAAAATCCAGGTAGGGCCAAGGTCAAATCCCGTATTGCTAGCGCTCAGTGAGCCTTCGCAATAAATCCGGCCACCCAACTGGGCTTTGGCTTCAACTAATAAAAACGCAATATTACGTTGATGCAATTTAGTGGCGGCGTAAAGCCCTGCAAGCCCGCCTCCAATAATTAGTATAGGTTTAGTCATAAGCTACTCATTAATTAAATCAATCTACTGGTAGGTAGTTTGTTTTGTAGCTTAAATAATGTCAAGCGTGTAATTATAACTTCGTTGTTAAGTAAATTTGCGTTAAAGAGGTTGCTTTAATGATTCAGTAAATTGGTTAACTAACTGAATTTCACAGTGTTTGTAACTTATAGCGGCTGCTTTTGCGTTAGGAAGTTGTAAGATGTATCGCCATTGGCAGGCGCTTTCAATGTACTTTTCGTTGTTTTTTATACTACGCATAAATAGTTGGAGTACCTGCGTATTGCCTGTGGCTTCTTCAGATTGTACTAGTTCATATTTACGCTTTTGTACCCAGGTTCCTTGTTCTTGTTTGGCTTTATCTAATTGGGTATCAAGACATTGGATGTAGCGCTTGGACTCATTCATCGTTGGCTTGTCGGGTAATTGGCAAGCATCGTTAGCATTCACATTGACACTTATTAAAAGTATCAAAAGAGCAAATAAAGTTGTATGGGTACTATTTTTTGTCATTGTAATTAAACTCTAATATAAATTGTGCTCCGCCTAATTTATCAGCTTCGGTTATGGTCAAAGTACCATGATACGAAGTGACTAAATCTGACACGATGGCCATTCCAACGCCATGCCCATTTTGATAAGTATCCAGGCGTGTGCCGCGTTTAAGTAATGATTCACGCTTATCCTCTGGAACACCTGGGCCATCATCGCTTATACCTATACATAACGTTTTACTTTGCACTACTTGCACGGTCACTTGCGAACGACAGGCTTTACAAGCATTGTCGATTAAATTGCCTAACAGCTCCATTAAATCAGTTTGGTCACCTAAAAAGTAGTCTTTATCAGAGACTATACAATCAAAAATAATGTCTTTGTCGCGATAAACTTTAGCCATTGCACTAAGTATTGAGTCAATAACAGGTTTTATGGGTGTTTGTTTCTTCCATGTGTCTGACGCGCCAGTGGCGGCTCGTTTTAATTGATGTTCGATCATCACATTTATACGGTCTAACTGTTCTTGGGCGTCTGCATCATTTGCAAGCGGGCTTGATTTAAGCACGGCAAGCGGCGTTTTAAGAGCATGCGCTAAATCGCTGAGCGATGTTCTGTAGCGTTCTTTTTGTCGTTGCTGGGATTCAAGTAACAGGTTTAAATCGGCTTTTATAGTTTGTAATTCTATTGGGTAAAGCCCTTTGATTTCTTGAATATCGCCAGACTCAATGGCTTTTATTTCTTTATCTAAGCGCTGAAGTGGGCGTGCACTCCAAATAAAACCAACCGCCATTAAAGCTGTAATGGCTATACCCATTACAAACATCCACTCAACTAAGGTTTGTTTAAAACCGTCCATTAAACGAAGTAGAGCGTCGTTGCGTTTTACTAAAATAAAGCGAGCTTGTTCAGATTGGTCAATATTATTTAAAATAACCGTTAAGCTTAGCTGCCAATAAACAGTATTTTTATATTCAACACGCCTAAAATCGGCGGCACCCGCTTTTGTTTCTATTTGCTGGGGGACAAAGTCTACATTAACCGCTGACTCTGAATGCCAAATTGACTCATCATCTCGGTAAATCATCGCGTAAGTATCAGAGTTTAGTCTGTTAAGCTCGGGAGCTAATATGGTGCTTGGCATAATTATGCCATGCTCAGTGAAGTCTACTTCAGAGATGAGAGAGTAGAGTTGTGCTTCTAGCGTTTTTTCTGTGGCCTCGACGAGGGATGCGTAATACGCTTTACCAATTGAGTAAAATAAAATTGGTAGTGCCACCAATAAAACAAAGACAAGGATAAATCCTTGCCTTATTTTTAGTGATACTTGCGGTCCTACCACTGGCTTTTAAGCCTGTAACCACGGCCACGCAACGTTTCAACTGGGTTTAATACACCCTCTGGGTCTAACTTTTTACGCAGACGTAATACAAATACTTCAATTACGTTTGAGTCAAGATCGAAATCTTGATCGTAAATATGCTCGGTAAGTTCAGACTTAGAAATCACTTTTTGTGGGTTAACCATAAGGTATTCAAGTACTTTGTACTCGTATGCCGTTAAGCTTAGCTCTTTGTCGTCTACCCATACTTGTTGCGAACGCGTATGAATTTTTATAGGGCCTGCTGTCATTTCTGGATTGGCTTTACCGGCACTGCGACGAATGAGTGCATTACAACGCGCAATTAATTCTTCAACATGAAAAGGCTTTGTTAGATAGTCGTCTGCACCGGCGTCTAGGCCTTCAACTTTATCTTGCCAACGGTCGCGTGCTGTTAAAATTAAAATTGGAATTGTTACACCTTGCGCACGGGCTTTATTAATTAACTCGATACCGTCTATTTTGGGTAAGCCTAAATCAACAACAGCCATATCTAAAGGGTATTCAGTGATATGAAATAAACCCGCTTCACCATCGTGGCATAAGTCTACGCTGTAACGCTCTTTTTCTAGTGCATTACGTAAGTTGTCTGCTAAATGTAGATCGTCTTCAATAACTAAGATTCGCATTTTTAATCCTTTTTCACTTCGCCGGTTTTTTTATTTATATGTAAATCAACGACGTGGCCGTCAGATTTGAGTATTCGCACGGTATAAGACTCTGGTTTTTCAGTTATTTTTAGCGTTTTACCGCCTATGGTTTCTTTTGCAAGTATTACTGCTTTCTTTTTATCCACCGGTTGGTCAACCTTTTTAGTGGGCGTAGCCGAAGCTTGACTGCTGGCAGCAAAGCTAACACAAGCAATAAAAATGAGGCTTAATAATACGCGCATAACAGAAACTCCTAGACCAGATAACCCTAGTTTAATTAACTAAGTTACTAAAATTCAAGTAAAAACGTTAAATCCGTAATTACATTGGTAATTTTAATTAAAAACGTGTGAACAAATCCTGAATTACAGGTTAGCGTGTAACAGCACGCTGTTATTTATGCTGGAAACACTTTTTTAAATGGTTTAACAATTGTATTGACGTATACGCCCCCTGAAACATAAGGATCATCAGTTGCCCATTCGCGTGCAGCTTCTAACGAATCAAATTCTGCAATAATAACTGAGCCTGTAAAACCAGCATCCTGAGGGTCTTCATTATCAATAGCGGGGAAAGGGCCTGCAGTAAGTAGTCGGTTTTGTGCATCAAGCTCTTTCAGACGTTCTAAGTGCGCTGGGCGAGCTGCTTTTCTTAATTCAAGACTGTTTTCAACGTCAGTTGAATAAATCATGTACAACATAATGGATTCTCGTAAAAGTTGTTAAATTTTATTATGTAAATACTACCACAGCGTCGAAAATTGGCGAATCAAAAGCGTATACACTTAGGTTTACAGTTGGATTTTATTTTTAACGTTATTTGCTTGAAAACCGCTGTGTAACACTGGTAGAGTCGCTCAGATACTCAAAATAATAAAAAGGTTTTATACATGAGCGATAATAGAGAGCGATTTAGCTCCCGTCTCGGATTTATACTGGCAGCTGCTGGTTCAGCTGTTGGTATTGGTAATTTAGTGGGTTTTCCAGTTTCTGCGACTAAAAATGGTGGCGGCGCATTTTTATTAATTTATGCTCTATTTGTCGTTTTTATTTGTTTACCGGTTATGATGGCTGAAATGGCCATGGGCCGTAACGCTCAAAAAGATCCACTTGGCTCATACACGTTACTAGCAAATAACGATAAAAAATGGAAGTTTGCAGGCTTTTTAGCCGTGTTAACTCCATTTATGATTGCCGTTTTTTATATGGTAATTACAGTTTGGATTTTTGGATACCTAATACAAGCAGGTATGGGTAACTTAGATGCATTAGCTGACCCAAGCCACTTTGGCACGTTTATAAATAGCTACACCGTATTCGCTTATATGGCAGTAGTGGTTGTTATTGTTAACCTAATTTTACTAGGTGGCGTTAAACAAGGCATAGAGAAAGCAGCCAAAGTATTAATGCCTGCACTTTTAGTCATGTTACTTGCGTTGGTTGCATACGTTTTAACGCTTGATAACGCATTGGCAGGTGTTGAGTATTACGTTATTCCTGACTTTTCAAAAATGAGTGCAAGTGTACTCAATGGCGCATTGAGCCAAGCGTTTTTCTCGTTATCGCTAGGTATGGGTATTTTAATGACTTATGCGTCTTATATCTCGAAGAAAGACGATATTGTAAGCAGTGCAAAAATGGTGGCAATAACAGACTCATTGGTTGCGTTTGTTGCAGGCCTTATGGTTTTACCCGCTATATTTAGTTTTGACCCAAACACAAATCCAGAATCTTTATCAGACTCGTCGGTATCAATGATTTTTGTTTTCCTACCTAAAATATTATTAGCATTACAAAATGATATTGGTTATGTAGGGGCATCGGCTGTAGCGTTTGCATTCTTTTTGTTAGTATTTTTTGCAGCAATCACTTCATTGGTTTCTATTGTAGAGGTGCCTACTGCATCATTAAGTGATCGTAAAGGTATAAGCCGTAAGAAGGCATTGGGTATTTTAACACTCAGCACAGGCGTGTTAACAATTATATGCACAATGTCGTTTGGTATGGTTGATAGTTTAACGTCGTTTACCAGCTATGGCGGTGCCAGTAAGAGCTTTTTTGATATTGTAATTGATGTATTTTACGACACTATATTACCTTTAAATGGCTTAATGGTGTGTTTGTTTGTAATGTACCGCTGGAAAAAGGCGCGTTTAACTCAGGAACTTAGCCTAGGCTCACCTAGCTACGAAGGTAGCATGATGGAGAAATACGTTAATTTTTCTCTTTCAACGTTTATTCCGTTTATTTTAGCCGTGATATTTATAAACACGGTTGCGACTAAATTCTTTGGTTTAAAGTTATTTGGCTTTTAAAATGTAAAGTACAAAAATTAGCCGCGTTTGTCGCGGCTTTTTTTTGCCTAACATTTAGCTTAAAGCACCCGAGTCTAGATAACTCCCAACACCCAGAGTAAACATCCAAATTCCCCATAGGCTATGCTCAATAACACACACAAACGTTGAGCGGCTTTGTGCATATGTATACGAAAATAACAATCCACCTAAAAAAGCTAAGCCTACTGCAATCAAGTTAGCATAAACAATATGTGCTAATGCAAACACGGTGGCACTGACAATTATACGCACACTTTTGTTAGGCATAATGTGTTTATAACGATGAAAAAAGTAGGTTCTAAATATTAGCTCTTGAGGAATAACCGATAATACAGGGTATAGCAGTAATAAAAGTAGCCAATCATTAAAAGAGTTACGAGGTAGGGAAAACCAGTTTTCTTGATGGATGATCCCGTAAAACATACCTGAGAAAAGGGCGCCTAAAAAAAAGAAGCTAAACAGACGCTTTTTTACAGCAGAGAACTGCCCAAGGCTGGTAAGCCTAAAACGCTTAAAGTGAGGATCGCTTAATAAAAGCATACCGCACACGCTCATTAAAATAATAAGGGAAGGGAAAAGCCAATTGGCTAAATGATGACGTAAGCTAAAGCCTAGTATTGGCAGTAGGATAAATATAAGGGTAAATTCAAGCCAACGGTATTGATTAGCGTTCAAGGTCGTCTCAGGTTGTTTTTTTTACAAACTAACAAGCTAAGACGACACTTTTATGACGAGAACTATTTTACGGCTTCGTCATCATCAGGAAGGTATTTATAAAGCGTAATAATTGTGGCAAAAATACTAACGAAAGTAATGGCCATTAAGCCAAATACTTTAAAATTCACCCAAAAATCGAGTGAAAAGTTATACGCTATATAAATATTTAGCGCAGCAATACCGGCGGTAATAGCGACCCACATTAAGTTTAATTTATCCCACAATGGTTCGGGTACAGTTATTTTTTTATTCGTGTCGTTGGCGTTTTCTAAAATGGCACTTAGGGCTTTTTTTACTAAGTTTTTATTTAAAATATAACGACTTACAAGCAGCATAATGCTAAAACCAGCGTATATGATAGTGGCTTTCCATTTTACAAATTGCTCATCGTGGAAAACCAGCGTTAAGGTGCCAAATACGGCGGCAATAGAAAAAAATATCCACTGGCGGGTCGGTACTTTCCCATGTTTGTAATAGCTAAATATGACTTGAATAAGAGACGTTGCAATTAATAAAGCCGTTGCCCAGTATATATCTACAAGCTTAAACACTGCAAAAAACAGTATGAGTGGAATGTATTCAATTAATGCGTGCATATACTACCTAAATTATACAAATATATATTAAAGCGTTTTTACCACATAACACTTGGTAACTACAAGGTTGACTTAAAGCCCTGTAAGCCTTAGCCTGCGTGGCTTTATTTATTCATCATTATATTCCCACGCTAAACGCATTCATTGTTTACGTGTATTCAGGAGCCTTAAATGAACAAAACTCAACTTATCGTCGAAATGGCAAAACACAGTGAACTCACTAAAAAAGATACAAAAGCTGCTCTTTCAAGCATCCAAAAAGTGATTACTAAATCGCTCTCTGAAGGCGATCAGGTGCAAATTAATGGATTTGGTACCTTTGCACTTAGCTATTACCCGGCGCGAACGGGTCGCAATCCGCAAACAGGTGAAACAATTGAAATCGAAGGGGCTAACAAGGCCGTTTTTAAACCAGCAAAAGCACTTAAAGATCGCCTTTAATACCTCACGTTTACCTATCTTTTATTTTGCCATTTACACAAAGCTCCATTTAAAACGCCATGTAGATTATTCATTTATTATAAATAATTTACATGGCTCTATATCATAAATTAAAATTTTTAATAATTTTCAGTAAGTTAAAGCTGGCATCCGATGTGCTTACAACAAAGTGAGCTAAACACTTAATTATTTAATAAGGAGAGCCTAATGAATAAATTACAATCGCGCACGCCACTTGAAGGTAAAAAAATTGCAATTCTAGCCACTGATGGCTTTGAACAAAGTGAGCTGTTTTCTCCGCGTGATGCATTATTGAATGCTGGAGCCAAAATAGAGATAGTCTCTATTAAAGAGGGTCAAATTACTGGGTGGAATGAAGACAAGTGGGGCGAAAAAGTCTCAGTAGATAAACTCGTGACAAATACTAACTCTGCTGATTACGATGCGTTAATGTTACCCGGTGGGTTATTTAACCCCGATAGCCTTCGCCAAGATAAACATGCAAAAGCCTTCATAGATGGTTTTTTTGGTGCCGAAAAAAACAAACCGGTTGCCGCAATTTGTCATGCTCCGTGGCTATTGGCAGAAATAAATAAGTTACGTGACCGCACGGTAACCTCATTTCCAAGTATTAAAAGCGACTTAATGAATGCAGGTGCCAATTGGGTAGATGAAGAAGTGTGCGTAGATAGAGGGTTGGTTACCAGCCGCAGCCCCGAAGATTTAGATGCTTTTAATGCTAAATTTATTGAAGAAGTTCTCGAAGGTAAACACCAAGCTCATTAAGCTTTCTAAGTATGAGTTTAAAATAAAAAAGGGCATTTTTAATGCCCTTTTTTAATGCGTAAATTTAAACTTATTATAATGCGGTTGCGGCTTTCATTTCGCTGACAAATGCTTTTAACTGCGCAGTCATTGCGTTTAAATCATTAAGGTTTGCTTCAATAATTTTTACTACCGCTGAACCAGAAATAGCGCCAGCTGCACCTGCATTTAATGCTGATTTAACATCTTCTGGCGTTGAAATACCAAAGCCTAGTAGTGCAGGAGCTGCATGATACTCTTTTAATTTATTTACAATATTACCAGCGGGCATTTGTGCTTTGGTATCAGTACCTGTTACGCCTGCACGTGAAAGCAAATAAGTATAACCGCGTCCATATGAAGCACACTGGCGAAGCGTGTCGTCGTTTGCATTAGGCGTGGCAATAAATATTGGGTCTACGCCATTGTCCATTGCAGCCTTTCTAAACATTTTAGACTCATGCAAAGGGACATCAGCGACTAAAATAGAGTCTACCCCTACGGCTTTTGCATCTTTGTAAAACGCTTCTAAGCCACGCTTAAACACTAGGTTAGAATAAAGTAACAGGCCTATTGGAATATCGGCGTTGTATTCACGAATTTCTTTAATAATATCAAAGCAGTCTTGGGTGTTAATATTCACATCAAGCGCACGAATATTAGCGGCTTGAATAACAGGGCCATCAGCTATTGGATCTGAAAAAGGGATACCTAGTTCTAGTCCATCAGCACCACCATCAATTAAGCTTTTAATGATAGCAATACTCTGCTCTTTACCTGGGTCGCCAATAGTGACGAAAGGAACAAACGCCCCTTGTTTTTTTTCATTCAATGCAGAAAACATAGCGCCATAACGGTCCGTCTTAATTTGGCTCATAGCTGGCCTCCTTCAGATAATACTTTGTGTACGTGTGCTAAATCTTTATCGCCACGGCCACTTAAATTAATAACAATAACACTGTCTTGTGTTTGCTCTTCTGCATACTTGAGCGCGTAGGCTAGTGCATGGCTTGATTCAAGCGCCGGAATAATACCTTCATTTTTAGCTAATGATTGAAATGCATCAAGTGCTTCGGTATCACTAATACCTACATATTGTGCACGGCCAGTTTCATGTAAAAATGCATGTTGTGGGCCTACCGCTGGGTAATCAAGACCGGCTGATACAGAGTATGACTCTTCAATTTGGCCATCATCATTTTGCATAATGTAGGTGTATGTACCGTGCAGTATACCTTTAGTGCCTTTACAAATAGTGGCACCGTGTTCATGAGTGTCTAGGCCTTTACCCGCAGGTTCAACACCAATAAGCTTTACACTTGGCTCGTCGATAAAGTCGGTAAACATACCAATAGCGTTTGAGCCACCACCAACGCAGGCTATAACTGCGTCTGGTAGGCGACCTTCAGCTTCAAGCACTTGTTGCTTGGCTTCTTCACCAATTATTTTTTGGTATTCGCGTACAATTGTTGGGAATGGGTGAGGGCCTGCAGCAGTTCCTAATAGGTAATGCGCTTCTTGGTAGTTAGCTGACCAGTCACGTAATGCCTCGTTAACGGCATCTTTTAATGTGCCAGAACCCGCTGTAACAGGAATGACTTCTGCGCCCATTAATTTCATTCTAAATACATTAGGTTGTTGACGTTCAACGTCTTTTGCACCCATGTAAATACGGCACTTTAAACCTAGCAGTGCACACGCTAAAGCGGTAGCAACACCATGTTGACCTGCGCCGGTTTCAGCAATGACTTCTTTTTTACCCATGCGTTTTGTTAGTAATGCTTGGCCGAGTACTTGGTTTGTTTTATGAGCACCGCCATGAAGTAAATCTTCACGCTTTAAGTAAAGTTTAACCTTTGGATTTTTAACTAAATTACGCGTTAAAGTAAGAGGAGTAGGGCGACCTGCATACTCATTTAATAATTTACTAAGTTCTGCTTGGAACTCAGGATCTTTTTGCGCTTTGTTAAATTCGTTTTCTAACTGCTTAAGCGCAGGGACAAGTAACTCGGGTACAAACATACCGCCAAACTCGCCAAAATAAGCTGGATTTTGCATTTTAACCTCAATAATTTCTGATACTTGTAAAAGCATGATGTAATTTGTTTGGGCACTTTTTACCTGGAGCGTCTTCAACTCCAGAATTTAAATCAAGGCCTAAAGCGCCTTGAAAAAGCGCATCTTTTATATTGTCTGGATTTAAGCCACCAGCAAGCATAAATGGCGTTGTTGCATCGCGAAGTACTGACCAATCAAATACCTTACCTGTGCCACCAGCTTGTGTATCGCTGTGAGTGTCGTACAAGTGTCGGTCAACGCCATTGACAGGAGTTGGTAGCGCATCTTTAATTGCTTGTGCTTTCCAAATTTCACAGTTGTTTGGTAACTGTGTACGCAACGCTTTAATATAATCGTCACTTTCTTTGCCATGTAATTGAACTGCCGCTAACTTTAACACACTTGCAGCGTGAGCAACCTTCTCTGTTGGCTCATCAACAAAAACACCGACAAATTTTAGTGGTGCTGATTGCGTTATGGCTTGGGCGCAATCTAAATCAACACAGCGTGGAGATTTAGGGTGAAAAATTAAACCGCCATATATGGCGCCAGCATTATACGCTGCTTGCGCATCCTGACTGCGAGTAAGCCCACACACTTTATTTTCACCCAAAATAACACGGCGACATGCTTGCTCTAAATCAGCTTCGGCCATCAGCGAGCTACCAATTAAAAAGCCATCGCACAGCGGAGCTAAGCGTTTAACGTCTTGATGGGTATAGATACCTGATTCAGAGATAACGACTTTATCTTCAGGTATTAATTTACGCAGTCTCTCGGTAGTTGCTAAATCGGTACTTAAATCACGTAAATCACGATTATTAATACCAATAATTTTAGCATTCAGGGCAAGTGCTCGGTGTACTTCTTCTTCATTACTTACTTCTGTAAGCACCGCCATATTGAGTGAATCAGCCACTGTGTGAAGTGCTGTATATTCTTCATCATTAAGTACAGAAAGCATAAGTAAAATTGCATCGCCACCATAAATGCGGGCCATGTAAACCTGATACTCATCTATAAAAAAGTCTTTACAAATAAGAGGCTGCTCAACTTGGCTGCGTACAAACTCAAGGTAATCAAAGCTACCTTGAAAATATTTAGTGTCGGTGAGCACGCTCATGCAACTTGCATATTTTTTGTATGCTGCAGTGATTTCGGTTAAATCAAAAGGTTCTCTTATTAACCCTTTTGAAGGGGATGCTTTTTTACACTCTAAAATAAATTGAATCCCCGGTGCAGCCAATGCGCTATAAAAATCGCGACTGGTAGGCACAGCCTGATCTTTGAAGCTTTCAAGCGGACGTGCGGCTTTTCGTTCGATTAATTCTAGTTTTTTATCAGCAACAATTTTGTCTAATACATTAGCCATGACTTACCTCAATAATTGCATTTAATGTGTCCATGGCTTTGCCTGAACTTAAAAGTGAGTGTACTGCCTGAGCGCCAGCTTTAAGCGAATCGGCTTTTCCTGTTAGGTATAAAAGTGCAGCAACATTGACCACAATAGCGGCATTATGAGCGTCAGTGCCTTTGCCTTGTAAAATAGCAACACTTGCATCAGCGTTATATTGTGGGCCTCCACCTGCTAGTTGTTCAAGTGAATAGTTTGCAAGGTCAAAGTCGCTTGGGTTGAGCGTGTACTGGGTTATTTCACCGTTGTTTAATTCAACAACATGCGTTGACCCGTGAAGAGCAATTTCGTCAGTGCCTGAACCATGCACGACCATTGCGCGTTTAGTGCCTAATGTATTAAGCGTTTGTGCCATAGGCATACATAGCGACTCGTCGTACACACCTAGTAATTGCACATCAGGTGCCGCTGGGTTAGCAAGAGGGCCTAAAATATTAAAAATTGTACGTGTTTTGAGTGTAGTACGTACGCCCATCGCATGACGAACACCGCTGTGATAATGAGGCGCAAACAAAAACGTAAAGTGTGTTTGCTCAAGGCATTTTGCTGCTTGTTCTGGGCTCATATCTATATTAATACCGAGCGCTTTGAGTAAGTCGGCAGAGCCTGAGTTACTCGACACACTGCGGTTGCCGTGTTTTACCACGTTGATACCTGCTGCAGCTGCAACAATAGCGGCGGTGGTACTGATATTAATTGTGTTTGACCCATCGCCACCGGTGCCGCAGCTATCTGCAAGTTGTGTACAGGTGGTATTAAACGCGACTGCGTTTTCACGCATGGATGCTGCAGCTCCGGCTATTTCATCACTAACTTCACCTTTCATTTTAAGACTGATTAGTAATGCTGTTAGCTCGATATCGCTCATATTACCTTGCATAATTTCATCAAATAGCGCTTTTGATTGGCTGTAGTTGAGTGATTGCTTTGTAATTAACTGTTCAATAGCGCTTTGAACATTAAGGAAAGTGGGTAATTGTGTACTCATAATGTCCTCTTTATTTATTAGTTGTTAAGTAGGCAACACTTTGTTGCAGCAACAAGGCACCATTAGGCGTTAGTATTGATTCAGGGTGAAACTGGTAACCCAACGCACTGTCACCATGGTGATAAATAGCCATTGGAATGTCTTGATATTGTGCTATTACGTTTATGCTATCGGGCACCTTCGTGGCCATTAATGAATGGTAACGTGCTACCGGCATTGTTTCGCCCATATTTTCAAAAACAGGATGTGCGTTTAATTCAATAATTGACGACTTACCATGTACGGTTTCACCTGCGTGACCGATTACTCCGCCATAACTTTGTGTTAAAGCTTGTTGCCCTAAGCAAATACCGAGCACTGGAAAATGGCCTTTACACAGCTGAATAAGATCCATCAAGCAGCCTGCATCGCTGGGTGTGCCTGGACCTGGTGAAAGCACAAGTAATACTTGGCCTTGCTCTTGACTCATTTTATTAAAGATAATGTCGGCACTTATGTTATTTCTGTATACAACAAGTTCACCGCCTAACATGGTTAGCTCGTCTACTAGGTTGTAACTAAACGAGTCAAAGTTATCTAAAAAGTAAATTTTGATTGGCTGTGATGCACTCATGTTATACCACCTCGTAAGTTGATTTTATGGCGGTAATGACCGCTTGCGCTTTGGCACGTGTTTCGTTAGCTTCAGATTGCGGGTCTGAATCAAATACAACCCCAGCCCCAGCTTGAACAAAGGCCATGTTGTTTTTAACAAAAGCAGAGCGAATAACAATACAGCTGTCCATTGCGCCATCACCGGTTAAATAACCCACTGCGCCTCCGTAACTGCCACGTCGTTTTCCCTCTGTTTGGCGAACAAGTTCTGCGGCACGTACTTTGGGTGCGCCTACCAATGTACCCATGTTCATACACGCCTGGTAAGCATGCAGTGCATCTAGTTCTGGTTTTAGTGTGCCAACAACACGTGAAACCAAATGCATAACCTGCGAATAACGGTCTACTTTTAAGAGCTCTTTTGCATGACGAGTCCCTGCAACACTAATACGCGCTACATCGTTACGGGCTAAGTCAACAAGCATTAGGTGTTCTGCCCGTTCTTTTTGATCGTTTCTAAGTTCAAGCTCAATACGACTATCCAAGTCAGGATTTATTTGCCCATTAGCAAACTTACCACGAGGGCGAGTCCCTGCAATTGGATATACTTCTACCTGTTGGTTATTAACATCATATTTAAGTGCCGATTCGGGCGATGCACCAAATAAAGCAAACTCTTCGTCGCGCATGTAAAACATGTAAGGGCTTGGATTTTGTTGTTTTAATTGGCTGTACGCATGTAAAGCGTTAGGGCAAGGCAGAGAAAAAGTTCGAGAGGGAACAACCTGAAAAATATCACCGTCAACGATGTTCTTTTTTAGTTTTACAACTTGTTCGCAGTAAGTTTCGTCACTTATGTCTACATTAACGTCGCATTCCCCTTTGTTTAATGGGGCGCTGTACTGGGCTGCGTTATCGCAAAGACTGTTTAATCGCTCCAGTTGCTTACCTACTTCAAAACAGTTTGCGTGTACGTCTGGGCCGTTAAACACATTACCAATCAGTTCTGTGGTTTGTTTTTGATGATCAATTACAACGAGTGTTTCAGCTAAATAAAATACATAGTCAGGGCAGCTGTTTTCGCCATCAGGCACATCACTTAACTGTTCAAAGTTTGCAACCATGTCGTAGGCAAATACACCGCCTAAAAATAAAGAGAATGGATTGTTAGTGGTGCTTTTGATTGATTTTATACAGGTTCGTAGGGCACTAAATGCGTTATCCGCTACTAATTTACTGGCTTCATCAATGTCGTTATGTGTACTTAAGTAATTTAGGGTTAGGCTTGTATCGTTTAGCTCGGCTTTACAGTTTTTAACATTAGCTTGTAAGTAACTTAACAGCTGCTGCCCATTGTTTGATTGGGCTGTAATTATGACTGTTTTGCCTTGGCAAACGATGCGTAATGCACAATCGACTAAAATTAAACTTTTTACACTGTCTTTAGAATCAATTTCAGCTGATTCAAGTAGCAGTGAGTTGGGTTTATCAAGCGCTGCGTATAATGCAAGTGGGCTACTAATGTAATCGCGTGTTTGCGTAATACTGGTTACTTCACCCGGTGTAGTTGTTATATGACTAAAAATCAAACCTCATTCCCTCAAAAAATTAAACCCCGCAATGCTGTGCAATGCGGGGTTTGAATAACGTATCTAAATTACAAACAGATCATTACCGTCCCGCTATACCAGGCGCCACCACCAATGATGTGTAAGAGTAAGACCGTTATTCATGTTTTTCTGCCTCAAATTTATTATGTATTTATTAAAATTTAGTTATAAAAAAACCCGCATGTTTGCGGGTTTTGAAATTTTGTCAGACACGACAATTCATCACCCGATAATTACGAGTGCCACCACCAGATTGTGTTTAGGTTTGAATTGTTCATAGTATTTAATTCTTGATGTGTCTTAAAGTGGCTACAGTAAAACGTATCTTGTGCTTTTGTGTCAAGTGTTTATTAAAAACAATTTAGTGAAAAAACTTGTTATACTTGCATAAACACCTTTAAACCTTAATTTTAAGCAGTTTTCTTTTGATAAAATATGATTTACATAGTCACACCACACATTCAGACGGGCATTTAACGGTTGAAGAATTATTAAACCGTGCGGTAGATAAAAACATTGATGTGTTTGCTATTACCGATCATGACACTGTGGCAGCTATTAAGCCGGCTCAATCATTTATTAAGTCAGAGAATCTTCCGCTGTCATTAATTACAGGCACAGAGATATCGACAAAATGGGAAAGTTTTGAGATTCATATTGTAGGCTTAAACATAAATGTCGATAACGAAGAGCTCAATGCTTTATTATCAGCACAGCAACAAAAGCGCGAAGAGCGGGCAACACAAATAGGCTTTCGTTTAGAAAAAAATGGCTTTGAAGGCATTTATGACCAAGCTAAAGAGCTTGCTGTAAATGGACAAATTACACGCGCTCATTTTGCACGTGCATTAATGCAGCGTGGAGTAGCTAAAAATTTCCCTGGGGTATTTAAAAAGTACTTAGGGCGAGGTAAAACAGGATACGTACCAAGTTGTTGGTGTGATATGCAAACTGCTGTTAATGCAATACATGCAGCAGGGGGCGTTGCAGTGCTTGCCCACCCGAGTAGCTATCGAATGTCTAATAAGTGGTTGCGTAAACTGTTAATTGAATTTAAAAACGCAGGTGGCGATGCAATGGAGGTAGCACAACCTCAGCAAGCACCCAGCGAGCGCCAGTTTTTGGGCGAACTTAGCCGAGAGTACAAACTATTATGTTCGCAAGGCTCTGATTTTCATTTTCCAACAAGCTATTTAGAGCTTGGTAAAAATTTATACTTACCCAAAGATTGCCAAGGTGTCTGGCAAGTTTGGGAAGGACCAAAAGGGGCATTAACATGAGTCAAATATTTCATATTCACCCAGATAACCCACAAGCAAGACTAATAACTCAGGCTGTTGATATAATAAAGCAAGGAGGCGTTGTTGTTTATCCTACAGATTCGGGCTATGCGATTGGCTGTAATATTGGTAATAAGCAAGCTAAAGAGCGTATAGAGCGTATTCGTGGAATTGATAAGAACGACAATTTTACGCTTGTATGCCGTGATTTATCAGAGTTATCAACTTATGCACGTGTTGATAATCAACTATTTAGGCTAATTAAAAATAATACGCCGGGCCCTTACACCTTTATTTTCAAAGGCACAAAGGAAGTTCCTAAGCGTTTATTAAACGATAAGAAAAAAACGATTGGTATACGTGTTATTGAGCACCCAATAGCATGTGCTCTTTTAGCTGAGTTAGGCGAGCCACTCATGTCGTGTTCGCTTATTTTACCAGGGCAAGAATTTACAGAATCGGATCCTGACGAAATTTTAGATAGGCTTGATAAACACGTCGATCTTATTATTCACGGCGGATACCTACCAGAGCAAGCAACAACGGTAATTGATTTGTCTGAAGACGATGTAAAAATACTGCGTGTTGGCTGTGGTGATGTGAGCCCGTTTGAGTAAATAAACGTGACATCAACAACTAAATACCCACCAGTAATTGATGAGCCAGTGCAGCAAAATCTGCCACTGGCTTTTTTGCATGGAAAAGCCGTTGTTGATAAACCTGAAGACTTATATATTCCACCTGACGCACTCGAAGTTATTTTAGAAACCTTTGAGGGGCCGCTTGATTTACTTCTTTATTTAATAAAAAAACATAAGCTTGATGTACTTGAGCTCTCAATATTCAGTATTACAGAGCAATATGTTAGTTATGTTGAAATGATGAGCGAGTTTCAATTAGAGCTCGCCGGTGAATATTTAGTCATGGCGGCATTATTAGCACAAATAAAATCACGCCTGCTACTTCCTGTCCATGAAGAGCTCGAAGAAGAGGAAGATCCGCGTGCCGAACTTATTAAACGCTTACAAGAATACGAGCAATTTAAAAAAGCAGCTGAAAACCTAGATGACATTCCTCGTGTTGGGCGTGATATTTTTGTTGCCCGTGCCGTCATGCCTATTAACGACGATACAAACCAAAACCTACCCGAAATAGAGCTTAAAGATTTAATGCTTGCCCTGAGTGAAGTAATGGCAAGAGCTAAAACCTTTGAACATCATCAAATAACAGCAGAAGTTTTGTCAACCCGTGAGCGCATGAGCCAAATATTACACCAACTCTCCAAGGCAAATAGCGCAATAGTATTTAATGAACTTTTTAAAGTATCAGAAGGTCGCAGCGGGGTTGTTGTAAGCTTTATAGCTATGCTTGAGCTAATAAAAGAAGGACTAATTACTTGTCTGCAAGTTAACGCAGAAAGTTTAATTTACGTCAGTCTTAGTGAATAGCCGCTGCGAATAAACACTTTAATTTCCTTAATTTAATTTTCGCCAACCACTTTTGTGCATATATGCACAGAAGCTGTTTGTTAACGCTATTTTACTAAATGACAATCTTCTATATCTTGTGTGTATTACAACACAGGATATTAATTATGGTTAAAAATACGCCGCTATCTTATGGATTCGTCGCCATTACTTTGCACTGGTTAATGGCCCTTACTGTTATAGGCTTATTTGGCTTGGGTTTATACATGGTCGAACTTACCTATTATGACAGCTGGTATAAAGGCTCCCTAGATTTACATAAAAGTATAGGTATTACGCTTGCAGCCGTTTTGGTTTTTAGGATTTTATGGCGCGTTTTATCTGTTAATCCAAAACCTTTAGGAACAAACTCTAAAATAAACCAACTGGCACACACGGCTCATGTAGTTATGTACATATTATTGGCTGTTATTGTGGTAGCGGGGTACTTAATTTCAACTGCAGACGGACGACCGATTGAGGTATTTATGCTGTTTAATGTATCCGCCCTTGATTTTGTTTTTGATGATCAAGCTGATATTGCAGGAAAAGTTCATTACTACGGTGCATGTATATTAATTGGGTTTGTTATTTTACATGCGCTGGGTGCGTTAAAGCACCATTTTATAGATAAAGATAAAACGTTAACAAGAATGATTACCCCATTGAAGGAAGATTAATATGAAAAAATTACTAATAAATACGGCCGTATCTGCGGCTCTCGTTTTATCAGCATCGGCTGCAAATGCTGCTGAATATATTATTGATACAAAAGGGGCACACGCTTTTGTGAACTTTAAAATAAAGCATTTGGGATACAGCTGGTTACACGGGCGATTTAATACGTTTGACGGTGAATTTAATTACGATGCAGAAAAACCTAATGCGTCACAAATAATGGTAAATATAGACACAACGAGCCTTGACTCTAATCATGCAGAGCGTGATAAACACTTACGTGGTAAAGATTTTTTAAATGTTGATAAATACCCAACTGCTACGTTTAAAAGTACTAAAATCACGTTTAATGATGCTAATTCAGGCAAAGTAACTGGTGATTTTACATTGCATGGTGTAACAAAAAGTATCACCTTTGAAATAGACAAAATCGGTGAAGGCCAAGACCCATGGGGTGGTTACCGTGTAGGCTTTGAAGGCGAAACAAGCCTTAAATTAAGTGACTATGGTATTAATTATAATTTAGGGCCTGCGTCAACTCATGTTGATATAGGATTATTTATTGAAGGTATTCGTAAATAAGCTGGGCTGTCACTAAATAATTAACCTTTAAAGCGCCGCATTAAGCGGCGCTTTTTGGTTTAATTCATTCTTGTTTTTAGCAATGGCTTTAAATGCTCGGGCAACCACTTTGATAGTGCATGAATGTATTCATCTGTTTGTTTTATTACCTTAAGATGTTTGTTTAGCAAAGCAATATTTTTAATACCTTGTTCGGTTTTAGTGCAACCAATATAGCCATAACTTAACGCAGGTGCTTCAGTTAACGGCCTTTGGGTTAAGTTATTTTGAAAGTTCATTGATTTAGCTAAATAAAAATGTTCACTTGGGTAGCCAAGTAAAATATCAATGCGTTTTAAATTAAGCATATAGGTAAGACTAGCTAAGCTATCTCGGGTAGGGCGAATAACAATATCAACATCGGGCGTTGAATTAACTATACGATCAATAGCTTCCCCATAAGAGCGACTTAAAGAAACGCCTAATGTTAGCTTTTTCTCTTGCAGTAAATCATACAAAGAGACCTCAGTGTCGTTTTTAAGCGATAGCGCACTCGCTAGTTTTTTATGAAGTGCAACAGAGGGAGACAAACCCACTGTAGAACTCTCTTGAGTAAACACCATTTGCTGCTTTCTGTTTTCGTTTTTGTAAAGAGAGAGCACACACGCGTCATTAGTTTTATCTGAGAGTGTTTGAATTAACTTGCTAGCAGGCACTACAACACGGTTAAATTCAACATGAGGTAGTTGGTCTTCGAGTAATTTAATGATTGTTTCGTCGCGGCCTTGGCCCTGATATTTACCATTTAAAATATAGTAGGGCGCAAAATCGTTGGTTAACCAGTTAATTGTTTGAGCATGGCACAATGAAGTTAGAAAAAAATAAGGTAAAAGAGTTAAAAATACACGTAACATTACAGCAACCAACGAATGTAATTGAGTTAGTGTTTTAACACCTAAGTATTAAAAAGTAAAATGCCAGCAACAAGGCTGGCATAGTATTATCAATAATCTCGTCAATCCACGATGAAAACTGTGTTTAGCTGGCTTTTAACCATTTCACAAACTGACGTGCATCACTTGCTTTTTGAAATAATGCATTTTTTAAACCTTGCGTATCACTAAAGATAACACGATGTTTATTAACTGAAATTGATTGCACAGGATGTGCAATTTGGATCATAGATCCGTTATATTTATAAGACATAATAAAACTCACTTTATTCTTGTAATTTATTCTGCGCTATTTTTATAGCAGATTGCAGTCAATAAATTAACGATGTTGTGTTTAGCTTCATTACAGTGTTGACGATCTTTATGACACTTTTACGATGATAGTAAAATTCATCTCGGTATTATTTAAGGGGTACTCGCCGTACAATAACTTAGCTTTCAAATATACGTTGTGCGGGGCTTACTGGATCAGGGTAAATAGGTTAACCGCGGTGGTTTCTTAAACCAGATGGGGAATTTAACCTAAATAATAATTACGCGCAAGTTATTTGTATAAATATATAAAACATAGATTTTATTAACTGGTTAAATACGTTGATTTACGACTAAAAGGAATAGTATGCATTGCATAATAGTCAGTGATATTTACGGCAAAACGCCTGCTTTACAGGACTTTTGTAAAGCATTAAAGACGAAGTTTACCCTTGTTGAACCCTATGGCGGAAAAGAGCAAGCTATTGAAAGTGAAGAAAATAACTATAAAAATTTTATACAGGCGTGTGGTCATAACGCGTATACAACAATGTTGCATAAAAAATTTGATAGACTCACAGCACCTACAGTTTGTATCGCCTTTAGTGCTGGGGCTAGCGCTGCGTGGCGAGCTCAGTTATTAACAGGCAATTCACATCTTAAAAAAGTGGTTGGCTTTTATCCATCGCAAATACGAAACTACTTAAATTTAAAAGCCAATGTGCCATGTGAATTTATTTTTCCTTACCATGAAACACACTTTGATGTTACAGCTGTTATTAATGAGCTTAATAAAAAGCAAAACGTAATTTGCCAACCAACAGATTATTGTCATGGATTTATGAACAAGCGTTCTTTAAATTATGACGAGCAGGCTTACCAACACTTTTGCGACTATTTGAAGTCTAATGAGTTCTCATAATCCTGGGTGAGGTATGTTTCAATTTAAAAAGTAAAACATTTTAAAGTGTATTAGTTAATTCTTTTGTTATGTTTGGAAAGTCAGAACGGTTTTTATATTCTGTGTATAAAGAAGCAAAAATACTACTCCGTGAGAGTTTATCAAGATCTCTGATAAACGTTTTAGCGTTTGAACGTGCTGTTCTACAGCATAGTTGATAGGCTTTTATTACTTCCGCGAGGGTTTGACCTTGCTGTTGAAGTGCTAAATCGGCTTCAACAAAAAACGCAGCGCCTGTCCAATACACACGTTGTTGAGCACCTTGATTCCACATATCAGCAGAGAGTTCACTTAAAGGCTGCGATTTGGTTTTACTTTGTAGTCTAGCTCTATCAAAACCAGCATTTAATCGTTGGACAAATTGCGCTTGGGTTATTACACCGCTGTCACGCATAATTACGTTTTGCATGTAACTGGCAAACCCTTCACTTAACCAAAAAGCAGAGTAGGGGAAAAGCGGCAAATATAAATGCGATAGCTCGTGATATAGGGTCCAGTCTTTAGTCAATGCATTTAGACTAGCATACCTGTCTATGTGTAGTTCAAGTCCATCCGGGTTGCTTCGCTTGACTATTGCCCATGGTACAGGCTCAAATGCAAAATATTGCGGCTTTAAATAAATAGGCAAGGTAGTTTGCTTTAAAGGCCCAAGCGTATTTTCAGCTTTTTTTACGCTTTGCTCAATCCAAGTAGAGACAACTTGTTGGCCATTTTTAGATAGCGAGTTAAGCTGGTGTATATCAACCTCAAGGGCATAGGTGCTTAAAGAGCTTATAAATAACCACGTCCAAAATAACTTCATTAAAACCCCTCATTATATTTAAAAACTTATACGAACCGTACATGCTATAAGACCACCGTTTCGTCTACATTAGCACACCGTATTTGTTATTTTTTAAACTGATACCAACTATAAAAAGGCAATTAAAGACACATCCCAATTAACATGTTTTAATCGTACTTATACATTGATTTATAGGCTTTAGTAATGCAATACCAACATATAAAAATGCCAGAACAAGGGCAACATATAACGGTAGATGAGCAAGGGCAGTGGGTTATTCCTTCAGAGCCTGTTATTGCCTATATTAATGGAGATGGTGTAGGGCAAGATGTCATGCCTGTTATGAGAAATATTGTAGATTGTGCTATTACACACTGTTACCAAAACAAACGAAAAATACATTGGATGCAAGTTTTTAATGGTGAGCAGGCAGCCAAGCTTTACGATGGTGATTGGTTTCCACAAGAAACAATACAAGCGGTAAGAGTATGTAAAATAGCAATAAAAGGTCCGTTAACAACCCCCTTAGGCGGAGGGTTTAGGTCTTTAAATGTTGCCTTGCGCCAAGAAATGGATTTATTTGTAAACATGCGTACCATCAAAGGACTGAGTGCTTTGCCTTCTCCATTAAAAAATCCCTTTTCAACTAATATTACCGTGCTTCGTGACAGTAGCGAAGATGTATATTCTGGCATTGAGTGGCAAGCTGGCAGCATTGAAAGTGAAAAAATGCTCGACTTTTTATGTGAAGAAATGGGGGTTACACGTCTTAGATTTTCACAAGACTGCGGGATAGGTATAAAAAATATATCCAAAGAGGGCTCTGAACGATTAACACGTTTTGCTCTTAATTTTGCCCTTAATAACAATCGAGACTCTTTAACTTTTGTTCATAAAGGCAATGTTCTTAAGTTTACAGATGGTGCATTTAAACGCTGGGGCTTTGCGCTTGCCAAAAAAGAATTTAATGCTATTGAGCACGAAAATGGCCGATGGCTAAAAATTGATCGTGATGGTCAAGCACCCTTAATAATTAAAGAAGTCATTGCCGATAACATGTTACAACAATGTTTAATGAACCCTGAGCAGTTTGATGTTGTGGCAACAACAAATCAAAATGGGGATTTTTTAGCTGATATGCTCAGTGCTCAAGTGGGCGGTGTGGGTATTATGCCAGCGGCAAATATGAATAATGATGTGGCTTTTTTTGAGCCTACTCATGGCACATTTGAACGCATTGCAGGGCAAAATAAAGCGAATCCAAGTAGTAGTATTTTGAGTGCAGTACTTATGCTTAAATTTATGAAGTGGGATGAAGCGGCGTTAACTATTGAAAATGCCTTAGAAAAAACGTTAGCAAGCGGGCATGTTACTTTTGATCTAGCCCAGCAGGGCAGTGATACATCAACAATCCATAACTCGACAACCTTAAGCTGCACAGACTTTGCAAATAAGGTTATCGAGCACTTTTAAACACATTCATTATTAAGCTGCTGACGCAGTTTTAACTGTATGTACGCAAGGGCGATTAGTTAACTGTGCGGCACGATGGTAGATGTCGTGTGCATTGGGTTCATCGCATTGTGTACCACTAAGCGTATCCATTAAAGCAACAACAATGATTGCAGGAACCTGGCAGCAATATTCATCAAGTACCGCTTCAGTTGTTTGCGCATCCACATGACAGTGCGGATGGTTTTGCAGTTGGTACGCGTTTAGCAATGTTTGTACTTCAAGTACATCGTTTGGTTGGTGCTTAGTTTTACGACAAGTACACCCAAACTCATCAACTAATGTCGCCAGTGTTTGGTAAACATCTGTTGTTTGTAATGTTGCTTTAGAACATAACTGCTCTTCAATGAACTGATGTAAGTTAGCGTCGATGAATAACCCGTCTTGGCGTGTGAAAGAAGCTGTTGTCATAATAAATACTCTTAGTTTGTTGGCTTAACTTCACTCTAGCGCTAACTGTATTATTAATGAAATTGTTGTTTTCAATAACTGATATTGATTAGATCAATATTAAGTTTTATTCATTTAATTTACGCTAAATTTATCGGCTTCTTTTTTTATTTAATTTGGTGCAAAAAATAAATAAATGCACAAAAGTGGTACAAATTTCAGAAGAAGGAGTATAGGGTTGTTTGTTAAGTTATTGAATTAATTTAAAATAAAAAACATGGTATCGGCTTTGCAAATTATTAATGAGTAAGGTTACTCCCCTTGCTAAGACTTATACGACTCCAAAGCAAAACATCGAGACACTCACTTTATTAAAGTGAGTGTCTCGATGTTTTATTTATTGAAAAATTAGTTTTTAAACGTTGTGTTTTTCTTACCTCTCACCGAGCCCGTTATCTTAAGTATGTATTTACTAGTAAATTGAATGTGTGCTTTTAGATTTTTTCAGTATTATCCGAAGCACGTTACAGATATTTTAAAATTTACCTATCTGCTACTGTCTTAGCGAACTCAAGCATTTCGCGGCGTAACCATTGATGCGCTGGCGCATGGTGAAGCAGTGGGCTCCATATCATTTTTACCTCAATAGGCACTATTTGAAACGGAGGCGGACTTATTACCAAGTTAGTATGTGTTGTTAATAACTTAGCTTGCCTACGCGGTAATGTAGCCATCAGTTGTTCTGATTGGCAAAGTAAGCTGGCAATCATATAGTGGCGGGTAAATACCCTAATTTTACGTGTTTGCTCTAACTGCCAGAGCGCTTCATCTACCCAACCTAATTTTTGTTTACCTGACTTGTTAGTTACAGCAGCTTCGGGCCCCCAGCCAGCACGATTTACCCAAATATGCTCTTTTTGAAGGTAATCATCGAGTGTGGCGTTTTGTAGAAAAGTATTCTTGGGATGTGTTAAACAGCAGTAGTTATCGCGCCATACAGTAGCTTGGTGAAATGACCGGGGTAATCCATTAAAGCGGTTAATAGCAAGATCTATAGTGCCTTTTTCCATATCTTGCAGGTTGACATCGCTTGGGCTTAAAACGTCAAAATTAATACCCGGATTTTTATTTAATTGAGCAGTAATAAATGGCGCTATTAACGTTGATTCTAAATAGTCGTTTGCCATTATTCTAAAGGTTATTTCAGCCGTTGCGGGGTTGAATTGCTCACTTGGTTGAGTGATTGCCTCAGCCATTTTTAATAGGGCTTCTATTTCAGGTTTTAGTAAAAGTGCTTTAGCTGTTGGAGTCATCGAGCCGGCGGCGCGAACAAGGAGCGGATCTTCAAATAAATCACGCAATCGTTTTAGTGCATTACTCATGGCAGGTTGTGTTAACGCTAATTTATTGGCGGCTTTAGACACACTTTTTTCATCTATTAACACGTTTAAATAGACGAGAAGGTTGAGATCGACGTTACGTATATTCATTAGATCAATCTTATTTATTTGCTGTATTAATTATCTAAATTAAAGCCTGCTTGCTAAGGTGTAAACCATTAATAAAAAATAACCGCCATAACGGGTAAAAATATAAGTGTTTTCAGCATGCCAAATACATTAATCGATGATTCAAATAATGCTCTTCAAAAGGTGATTGCAACTAAGCTAGCTCGTGCTGTATTTGCAGGGTTTGATGCTATGTTTGCTGAGTTTTTAAATATTACACTTGGCGCACAAAGTCGGTTTGAGCAACGCCAGTACCATGATGTACAACGTGCAATGCGTGATCGGTTACAAGTTTACGAGCGCCAGGTAAAAAACGTGAGCGAAGCGGTTAAAGTGATTGCTTATCAAGAACTAGACTGCCCGCAAACATGGCAATTAGCTAAAAATATTTACGGAGATATGGTCGAGTGCCATGAGAATAAACCCATTGCGCATACATTTTTTAATTCTACATTCGGTGCTATTTGGGACGATAAAAAAATTCGTACAGTGCATTTATTTGTATTAAAAGCCAAATACCGCAGTGAGCCTCGTTCATTTGAAAGTTTAGTGAGTAGAATCTCGCTTAAAAATGGGTTTGATACTGCAATTTCACAGCTTATTACTAAGCAAATGTTTAGAGTTCCATTTAGCCAATTAAATGCAGATTTAGGGCGTTTGCAGCAAACCCTAATGCAAGGTGCTAGGCATCAATGTAAGCAGGTATATGAACTTATAAATTTAAACGACGGGTTTATTGAATACGCAAACTCGTTATTTTTTAGAAACAAAGCGTGTTATTTAATTGGCCGTTGTATAGCGAAAAATGGCGATAACATGCCGTTTGCTATTGCCATTTTAAACACCGAAAAAGGCCTAAAAATAGATGCGGTAATGATGGGGGCCGATCAACTAAGTTTATTATTTGGCTTTGCCCGTACTTATTTTATGGTAGATACCGACCAACCTGCGCGTTATGTTGATTACCTCAGTGTACTTATGCCACATAAAAAACGGTTTGAATTATTTAATGCGATTGGTTTTATTAAGCACGCCAAAACTGAGTTTTACCGCTATAAGGTGGATACTACCAAAAATAGCCCCACAAGTTTTAAATATGTCAATGCACCCGGTACGCCTGGCATGGTTATGCTGGTATTTACCATTGAAGGCTCAGATTACGTCTATAAAGTAATAAAAGATAAATTTAGCGCACCCAAAACCGCAACTAAGGCACAAGTAAAAGAAAAGTATAACTTTGTTAAACAAGCCGACCGGGTAGGCCGATTGGTAGACACCCACGAATTTAGGTATTTGGCGTTTGATTTAAGCCGTTTTAGCAAAGAACTATTAACGCAGATGAAAACACACATCGGCAGTAGTTTAGTTATATCGGGCAAGGCACTTATTTTAAAGCATGTGTATGTTGAACGAAAAATGACCCCTCTTAATTTATATATTAACCACTGCGATAAAACGGCATTAGAGCAAGTGATGCTCGATTATGGAAAAGCGATTAAAGATTTAGCCGGGGCGAATATATTTCCAGGCGACATGCTGATGAAAAATTTCGGTGTTACGCGTTGGGGACGCGTTGTATTTTACGACTTTGATGAGATTTGCCCATTAACTCAGTGTAATTTTAGAGATGTCCCTCAATCACAAAATGCACTAGAAGAGCTTAGCAGTCATTCTTATTTTGATATTGACGAAAACGATATATTTCCAAGCCAATTTAAGGTTTTTTTTAGCGCAAATACCCATGCGTTTGAGTACTTTAACACCCACCACAATGATTTATTCACAACTGCTTTTTGGGAACAGTGTCAACAGCAAATACAAAACGGCTTTTTACCTGATGTTTACCCGTATAAGCAAAGCTGGCGGTTTAAACCGGAATAATTACCCCCATATTTAGAGTATGACTTAGTTAAAGCACAGGAGTGGTAATGAAATATATTTCCCATGAAGGTGGATACCTTGCCTTTAGTGATACCCGTAAACCGCAGCTAAAAAATCATGAAGTACTTGTTAAAGTGGCTGCAATTGGTGTGAATCGTGCTGATTGCATGCAACGCCAAGGTAAATACCCAGCCCCAAACGGTGATAGCCCAATTTTAGGGTTAGAGTGCGCAGGCACTGTTGTTGAGGTTGGTAGCAAAGTGGATAAAATATGGTTAAATAAACGCATTTTTACACTGTGCGCAGGTGGCGCTTATAGCGAATATGTTGCCGTAGATGCCAAGCAATTAATGGAGCTACCTGAAGACCTTACTATGGTTGAAGGTGCAGCCATAAGCGAAGTGTATTTAACTGCTTTTGGTGCCATGTTTGAACTCGGGAAATTACAAAAAGGCCAAACAGCGCTAATACATGCAGGGGCTAGTGGCGTAGGCGGTGCAGCAATTCAAATGGCTAAAAGCGCAGGTGCTACGGTTGTTATAACCGCAGGTTCAGATGAAAAATGCCAGCACGCCAAAGCACTAGGAGCCGATTATACAATTAACTACAAAACCACTGACTTTGTAGATTACATGCAAAGCCATAATTTAACCGCTAATGTAATTGTTGACCCCGTTGCAGGGCGTTATTTAAACAAAAATGCTTCAATTGCAGCCATGGACTGTCAAATAATTATGCTTGCCTTTTTAGATGGGCGTTTTGCCGAAGTTGATTTTGCAGCACTTTTGCGCAAAAGGATTTCGTTTCATGCATCAACCCTTCGTAACCGCAGTATTGATTTTAAACGCCAACTAAGAGATGACCTAGTTGCACGCTTTTACAACGACATAGCATCTAAAAACTATGACTTTAATGTGTACAAAACGTTGCCATGGACACAGGCTCAAGAGGCCCACGCAATATTAGAACGCAACGAAAATGCTGGAAAAGTAGTATTGCTTGTAGAATAGCGCTTTATTTTACACGTTATGCCCATATAATTTAATCATAGACACGTTATTATAAAACCAAGGTTAAAAATGAATCCAATAATTGCAATCTTAAAAGAACACAATGTAAGCGATGAGAAAGTGAAAGCGTTATTCGAGGCGTTTACACAAAACCCAATGATGGCTATGGCACTTGTACAAGAGCTAGGTATTCCACCTGAAAAACTTCAGCAATTGATGGCTGTTGTTATGACCCAGCCCCATTTAATTAAAGAAGCGACTGAAGAATTAGGTTTAGACTTTGAAAAAGTGAAAGAAGCAAAAGATAAGCTCAATCAACAATAAGTGTCTGATTTTTTTAGTTAAAGAAGCACCAGCACCTGCTGATGCTTCTTTTTTATTTAAGCTTTAGTGCTTATTCTTTTGGAAGAAGTACTGTGTCAATGACATGAATGATGCCATTACTTGCTTTAACATCTGGCATAACAACGTGTGCGTTGTTTATCATCACACCCATGTCTGTTTTGACCATTACTGACTGGCCTTGCAATGTTTTAGCACTGTCTAGTTTAATCACATCTTTTGCCATCACTTTACCAGCGACGACATGGTAGGTTAGCACTGCGGTTAGTTTGTCTTTGTTCTCTGGCTTTAGTAGCATTTCAACGGTGCCGTCAGGTAATTTTGAAAAAGCGGCATCGGTGGGAGCAAAAATAGTGAATGGTCCTTTGCCTTTGAGGGTATCAACTAATCCGGCTGCTTTGACTGCTGCAACAAGCGTTGTGAAAGAGCCATTTTCAACTGCTACATCAACCACGTCTTTCTTCATACCATGATGATTGGCCTGCGCGGTAAATGAAAAACCCATGCTTGCGACGGTGATTAAAACTGCGGTGGTTATCTTCTTAAACATGTTAGTTTCCTTTACGTTAATATTTTATAAATTCCTAAGATGCTACGCTGTTGTAAATTTAATCGATCAGAAAACACTTGTTGGTCAAACATTTTTTGTTACATCCTTTTTTGAACTGCTAAAGCGGTGTTAGGTCATAACGTTACTCGATCAATTAAATGGAACAGTTATGAAGGTGCTTTATAAATTTTGGAAAAATAATCGTTCACTCATTGTATTTATTGCCTTAATGAGTGTGTTTAGAAGCGCTGTAGCCGATTGGTATGAAGTACCTACGAGCTCGATGAAACCTACAATTGCGCAAGGAGATAGAATTTTAACCGACAAAATGGCATACGACTTACGAGTGCCTTTTACACATATTTCTCTTCTTAAATTAAACGAACCACAAACCGGGGACATCATTGTATTCGACTCAAAAGCGGCAGGAAACCGATTAATTAAACGTGTGATAGGTGTACCCGGTGATACCGTTTCTTTGGTAAATAACGAATTAATTATTAATGGCAAAAAACTTAATTACGAACATGCACAAAATAATATCGATTCGGTTGATAAAATAGAGATGTTAAACGCTAAGAAGCACACTATTAGGGTGGCAAATATACCATCCCAATTAGCTGATTTTAAAATGATCACCATTCCAGATGATTACTATTTGGCAATGGGGGATAACCGTGACAATAGCGCAGATTCGCGCGTAATTGGTTTAATCCCTCGTGGTGAATTACTCGGGAAAGCAAATAAGGTCATTGTGTCGCTTGATTACGATAATTATTATTTACCAAGGAAAGATCGTGTACTGCTCTCCTTAAACTAAATGCATTTTAACTTTGTTTTGCACAGTATTAAGTGTCTGCTTTAACATAAGTTTAAACCATACCGCGTAATTACGGCTGAATCAAAGCCCTTTACCCAGTGGGGATGTTAGCTAAATAGTCATGAACTAATTGTATAAGAGCGTGCTTATCGTCTTGGTTTTTAATTACTTTTGAAAAGTCACTACTGATGGCTACGGCGCAAGCGCCTGCATTAAACCACTGATCAACGTTATCTAAATTTATACCACCAACAGGCATTAAATTGGCGCTATCAAATGGCCCTTTTAATGCCTTAAAATAGCCAATTCCCATACTGCCTGCTGGAAATACCTTAATAATATCAGCGTTATATTCAATCGCATTTGCAATATCTGTGGGCGTTAAAGCCCCCATTAAAACGGGCAAATTATGTTGATGGGCAAGTAACACTATACGCTTATTGGTATTTGGGGTGACTATAAACTGTGCGCCGGCATTAATTGCTTTTTTGGCAAGTTCAATATTTGTAATAGTGCCTGCACCCACCAAAATATGTTGGTGACGCGCACGCGCACTCTTTATTTCTTGCTCAAACCCCGGTGTATTTGAGGTTATTTCAAGCACCGTTATGCCCGCTTCAACTAAGGAGTCTAAAAGTGGGGCCACATCGGCTTGCTGTTTTAAGCGGATAATAGCGACTATTTTTTGCTCTATTATTTGACAGCATACGGTAGCTCTGTATGGAGTAAACATTTTAGGAACTTTTTTATTTTAAATTAATGGGTTGATGGTATTAAAAATTTAGAACAGTCGCAATAACATAGCAGTGTGTATAAAAGTTTAAATGTTATTTTATGTGAGGTGGTTAAATACAAACACATCATTACTTTTTTAATCAAAAAAGATATTGCGGGCAATAGATTTATTTTTAGAGTACAAGTAACATGTATGTGACAATAAATTAACAGGTTTATATTCGAAGAGTGTTTTTCCAAAATTGTAAGGTTGGTAGTTAGTAAATTTAAACGTTTTTTCAGCTAACAATATCAAGAGTAGCCTACATATTTTGAGAATATTCCACCTCACCTTTATACCCTCAGACAAATATTATAAAGCAAGGAAAGACATGCGTATTTACACTTTAATTGTAGCAATTTTTTTATTAATTGGTTGTGAAGCAACACCTGTTAATAATGCTGCAATGATTAAAACTAAATTAAAGCTAGATGAGCGAGCTACTAGTCCTATTCAACTGCCAGTAGCATATTACGTAGGTAAAAAAGTACCCAGTGATAAGGTAAACTTTTTTGGCAAAATGGAAGAAGCAGCTGAATTAATTACATCGGAAATGTTTGTTTCATCAGAGAATTTGACAAGTGAATCGGAATTTACATACCTAATTCAATTAAATTCTACAAGTGATTGGGATTATGTTTGGGGCGGCTGGGAGTCTGATATTGAAATAAATATACTAGACAGAGCCGGTAATAAACTAATGAGCAAAACAATACAAAAAAAAGCAGCTGCATCAGGTGGTCTTTACGATTTTAATGCCGTTTACAACGCGTTTGCTTCAGCTCTTAAAGATGCAATGATTGAGTTCATAAATATAAATATAGATAAAATTTTGTTAGCTCAGAATAACTATAAAAATGGTATTGAGTTAGTAGGTTCAAAATCTATAAAAGACTTATTTACTGATTTAGAAGCCACTAATTCGGGAAGTGGGTTTTTCATTGATAACAATGGGATGAGTGTAACGGCGGATCATGTAGTAAACGAATGCATTTTTGTTGAAGTAAACCACAAAGGAAATACTTATGACGCTGATATCATTGCATCAAGCCAGCTATTAGACCTTGCAGTTATAAAAATTGATTACGCCAATGCGAAAAGTATTGCTATTGAGTCTCAACCTTCGATTCAACTAGGAAAGCAGGTTTTTGTAACTGGGTACCCGTTATCAGGTATTCTTGCTGAATATCCGTCTTTAACGGTAGGTAATATTAGTTCACGAGGTGGTTTGAAAGGAGCTAAAGGTTACTTTCAGTTTTCTGCACCAATTCAACCGGGAAATAGCGGTGGTGCGATTTCGGATTATAAAGGAAACTTAATGGGAATCGTATCGAGTTCTTTAAATCAAAGTATGATGCTTAAACAATCTGGAACGACATCACAAAATGTTAACTTTGGCGTGAGTACACAACTTTTAAAACAATTTTTGTCAAAGCATAATATTGACTTCGAAGAAAGAACATCATCATCTAATTTTGAAAGTTCATCAGCGAATGCTGTCGAATATTCAAATCAAATTTTATGTTATAAATAAGGGCGTTTTATAATGAAGATATTTTCTATATCGCTAAGTGTATTTATGTTTTTTCTTTCAAACTTGACGTTTGCGAAACAGGATACTTTGCTGACTGAATATAAGCATACTGGTGATATTTACCCCCCTGTATTTTTTGTAACTAATATTACTGATAGTTCTTTTAAATCGGCTATTGAAGCTTTCAGTTCGTTTGAAGAGCTTGATGAAAAAGCAGTCGGCTTACCAATTGGCGTAAGAGTACTTAAAGGCTATAGAACTAAACAAGACGGTACTCAGTTCACTACGATGATGTTGTCTGCTTCTACGCTAGGTATTATACCTGTTGTCTCAAATAAAGAATTCAAAGTGAGATACGATATTTTTGTTCAGGGAAAATCAATTGCTCAATTTGAATATATGATGGATTCGACAGATGTAAATAATATTTGGACTTCTTCGTATAAGGATAAAAAAGCAACACCAACTGAGGAGTTATTTTTAAAGGACACGATTTCACAGTTTTTCTTTGATCTAAAGAAAGAAGAAAAATCTCAAGCTGTTTTTGCTGAGTACAAAGAATACTTCAACTAATACAAAAAAACCGCTGTAAAACAGCGGTTTTTTATTCATAAGTGTAAGTTTACATTACACGCATACCTGGCTCTGAGCCGTCGTCAGGGTTAAGAATATAGATTTCTTTGCCGCCGGGTCCTGCTGCTAATACCATGCCTTCAGACATACCAAAGCGCATTTTACGAGGCTTAAGGTTTGCTACCATAACAGTTAGTTTACCTTCGATATCTTCAGGTGCATAAGCTGATTTAATACCAGCAAACACTTGGCGCGTTTCGCCGCCTAAATCGAGTGTTAGCTTAAGTAGTTTATCTGCGCCTTCAACGTGCTCTGCCTTTGCAATTTTAGCTACGCGTAAGTCTACTTTTGCAAAGTCATCAAACTCAATCTCTTCGCTAATAGGCTCTTTTGCAAGTGGACTATTTGGATCAATTGTAGTTTGTGGCGCTAGGCTTTCTTTTGATTCTTCAACCATTTTGTTTACTTTGTCCATTTCTACGCGTTGCATTAACGGTTTAAATTTATTAATAGAGTGGTTTACTAGTGGTGTTTGCACTGCATTCCACGCTAAGTCATCGTTTAAAAACGCTTCTACGTTTTCGGCCATGGCTGGTAGTACTGGTTTTAAGTAGGTAATTAAAACACGGAACAAGTTAAGGCCAAGCGAACATACATCATGCGCTTCTTGTTGCTTAGTTTCGTCTTTAATGAGTACCCAAGGTGCTGCGCCATCAATAAATTGGTTCGCTTTGTCAGCCAAAGCCATAATTTCACGAATAGCACGGCTGTATTCACGGTTTTCATAATGAGCAGTAATGCTTGGAGCCGCTGCTTGAAACTCTTCAAGTAACTCTGGCTGCATAATAGTGCTACTTAGCTTGCCATCAAACTTTTTAGTAATAAAGCCAGCACAGCGACTCGCTATGTTTACTACTTTACCAACTAGGTCTGAATTTACACGTTGTGCAAAATCTTCTAGGTTTAAATCAAGATCAATAATGCCGCTGTTTAACTTAGCTGCGTAGTAATAACGAAGATACTCTGGGTTTAGGTTATCTAGGTAAGTACGTGCTTTAATAAACGTACCCTTAGACTTAGACATTTTTTCGCCATTTACAGTAACAAAACCGTGTGCAAATACGTTGGTCGGCTTTCTAAAGTTAGCGCCTTCTAGCATTGCTGGCCAAAATAAACTGTGGAAATAAATAATATCTTTACCAATAAAGTGGTAAAGCTCAGTGTCTGAGCCTTCAGCCCAAAATGCGTCAAAATCAATACCTTTTTTATCACACAGGTTTTTAAAACTGGCCATGTATCCAATAGGCGCGTCTAGCCATACGTAGAAGTACTTGCCTGGTGCATTTGGAATTTCAAAACCAAAGTAAGGCGCATCACGGCTAATATCCCACTGCTGCAGGCCATCAGTGAACCATTCGTCTAGCTTGTTAGCCATTTCTTGTTGAATAGTACCCGAGTGTAACCACTCTTTTAACATGCCTTCAAATGCGGGTAGGTCAAAAAAGTAATGCTCTGAATCTTTTAAAATAGGCTCAGCACCCGACATAACAGAGCGTGGGTTTATTAATTCGGTTGGGCTGTAAGTTGCCCCACACGAATCACAGCTGTCGCCATTTTGGTTTTCAGACTTACACGTTGGGCAAGTGCCGGTTACAAAGCGATCGGGTAAAAATATGCCTTTTTCAGGGTCGAACAATTGCGAAATAGTGTGCTTTTTAATATGACCGGCATCGTTTAGGCGGTTATAAATAAGTTCGCTAAATTCTTTGTTTTCTTGGCTGTGCGTGCTGTGGTAGTTATCAAACTTAATGTTGAAGTCGGCAAAGTCGCGCTGGCGTTCAATGCTTACATTTTTAACCATTTCTTCAGGCGTGATCCCTTGCTTTTGCGCATTTAGCATAATTGGCGTGCCGTGAGCATCGTCGGCACAAACATAATATGCTTCATGGCCTTGTAGCTTTTGAAAACGTGACCAAATATCAGTTTGAATGTATTCCAATAAATGGCCTAAGTGAGTAGGGCCATTAGCATAAGGTAATGCGCTGGTAATCAGGATCTTTCGCTGCGTCATAATCATTCCGAATTGAGGATAACTCATCATTTAAATAGTAAAAATGGAGATTATCAGTAATTTATCTACAAGCTATAGGACAAGAGTGCGCACAGCTTATGGATTTTTATTAATTGACTGGTGTTAATGACCTGAATGTTACATAATTCCGAGGCACTTTTCATCAAAGAAACGCTATTTAATTGCTATGTTTGGACTGTCAAAACTTTTCTCTTCTAAATCGGTGCAAAAACAACCGATTATTGCCGCTTTAGCGGCTTATCGTAGTGCGGCTTTTGCCGTAGGAATTGACGAAAAATTTATTGACTCAATTTCTGAAAACGACGATAAATCACTACAAATCACTCTTAGCTTGCCTTTTGCCGCGCAATCAGAAATGCCCCTTGTTGAACTACATATGAGTGATGCACTCAATATTGCAGTATCGATAAAGTCAAAGGTCGATATTAAAGAGCCTGCAAAGTTTAAAGGGATTAAACACATTGTACTTATTGCTTCAGGTAAAGGTGGGGTAGGTAAATCGACTACAGCTGTTAATTTAGCGGGTGCATTAAAAGCTGAGGGAGCAAAAGTAGGTATTTTAGATGCTGATATTTATGGTCCTTCTATACCTATGTTATTGGGTCTTGTTGGTGCTGAGCCAAAAACAAAAGATAACAAACAATTACAACCGTTTGATGCCAATGGCATTAAAGCCCAATCTATTGGCTTTTTAGTGCCAAGCGATGATGCAACAGTATGGCGAGGTCCAATGGCATCCGGTGCACTCAGCCAATTACTGAACGAAACTGACTGGGGAGAGCTTGATTATTTAATTGTAGATATGCCTCCTGGTACAGGTGATATACAACTTACTATGAGCCAAAAAGTGCCTGCTAGTGGGACTGTAATTGTGACTACACCCCAAGATTTAGCGCTAGCAGATGCTCAAAAGGGTATTGCTATGTTTAATAAAGTGAACGTATCCGTACTTGGTTTAATAGAAAACATGAGCCATTACATTTGTAGCCATTGCGGTGAGGCAAACCATGTATTTGGCAAAGAAGGCGCACAAAAATTGGCGCATAAGCATGGCGTTCCCGTTTTGAGCCACATTCCCCTAGCTATAGATATAAGAGAGTACTCTGAGCAGGGAAAACTTATTGCTAACGATAACAATGCGGCAATAAGTAAAACATACAGCGCAGCAGCTAGGCTAATAGCCAGCACGCTATATTATCAACAGCATCACAATAGTATTGAAATTGTGATTTCGGAAGATTAAAAAAGCATGAGACTTTCAGACACACATATAAAAGAACACCTACAAGATGGCCGTATTGTAATAGAGCCTGCTCCAAGCAGTGAGATGATATCGGGTGTGACAGCTGATTTGCGCCTTGGTAATAAGTTTAGAACGTTTAATGCCCACAATGCGGCTTATGTAGATTTGAGTGGCCCAAAGGATCAGTTAAATAAGGCCATGGAATCAATTATGAGTGAAGAGATTGAGCTTGCTGATGGAGAAGCCTTTTTTTTACACCCGGGCGAACTTGCATTGGCCATTACTCATGAAAAAGTAACCTTACCTGCTGACATCGTAGGTTGGTTAGATGGGCGTTCATCGCTTGCTCGTTTGGGTTTAATGGTGCATGTAACAGCTCACCGAATTGATCCCGGCTGGAGTGGTAATATTGTATTAGAGTTTTACAACTCAGGAAAACTACCTTTAGCATTGCGCCCAATGATGAAAATTGGTGCCATGAGTTTCGAAATGCTCTCAGGGCCTTGTGAAAACCCTTACAATATTCGTAAAGATGCTAAATACAAAGATCAAAGTAGTGCAGTAGCGAGTCGCATAAGCGACGATAACAGCTAAATTTAATCGTGTGTATTATGAAGCGCATAACCTAATAGTTCAAAATAATGGTTAAGCGCCTTACCCGCTTTGGCGATGAGCTGCGTTGGTGGGTATATTAAATTACTTGTTTGTAAGCCGCCCACTAAAAAACTATTTTTTATGTGGGGGTTTGCAGATATACAGGCTTCAAAACATCGAGCGGCAATTTCTTCAGGCATACTCATATAATTCATATTATGTGCCTGGTCGTGTTTAATACATGCTTGCACAAATTCATTGGCATTTTCGCCATTTTCATCTAAAAATACTTCTTTATAAAAACTGTTCAGCGCGTCATTAAGTGGGTGCGATAAATTTGGCGTGTTAGAAAGCCAAAGTTTTGATGCAAAGCCATAGCGTGGCTTTGCTTTAAATAAATGCTCACTAATGTGATGATCAAACGCGTGAAACCACTCATGGGCCAATGCTCCGCCACCGGCATTTTTTGCAAGCGCCAGTGTTTGACTGCCAGCATTATAATGAGCTTGAACTCCTTTTTGGCCTCCGTGGCCAAATGCAAAGTTTAACTTACCGCGCAGGCCAATCGCTTTAGGTGGTAGGTGCAGTATTTGCGCAAGGTCGGCTAGGGCATCATAAATTAAATTAGCACTGATAAAGTGCTCTTCTTTAGTGACCCATTTACCAACCACCATTGATCTGAACCCAAATGTGGTTCTTATATCGCTAAAATCAACTTGGTCATCAAAGCGATAATCAGGGCCTTGGCGAGTAAATCCTCGTTTTAATCTATTTGGGTAATGTCGCATCTGTTCTATGAAAAGCTAAATTTAAGTTAAGTAACGTGCTTTTACGTGCTCGGGCATGTGTTGGGTCTGTTTATTTATTAATTCTTCTAGTAGTGCAAATAAAGGCTCTGGGTTTAACTGCTCAATGAGGGTTAAGCTATGTGCAACGGCTTCAAGCGTCGAAAGGCTGTCAGCACGAGGCGCTTTACGAATAGTGTAACGATTTTTAGGTACTTGTTTAAAACTGATGGTTTTAAATTGGTTAAGTATGGGAGTGAGCTGCAAAATTTTATAAGCTTTATTCCATGTACCATCAATAACAATTAAATGGGTAATAAAGTTGTTAGTTTTGAAGTTGGGCTCATCTAAGTAGGTGGCGTCATCGTTAGGGTAAAGCAGACCTGTTGATTCTTTTGGCAGGTTATTTAAAGCCTTAAAGTCACGGCTGTTTTCACCTTTTATTATTAAGCAATTTGTTAAACTTAAGTTAAGTAGTTTTGCGGTGTTTTTGGCTATTTTTTCTTCGCTAGGGTGTTGTAGAATAACAACTTTAACTTTATTGGGTATGATTTTGACAGCGCTGCATACGCAGGTGTTGAGAGCAAAATTACAGTGATTACAAAGAGTGCGTGCCATTTTGAAAACTTTCATAACGTTATTAACCCATTAATTATACATTTGTACGGGCAATTAAGTTGGTTTTTTTTGTTTATCAATATAAAGTAGTAATTACAATCAGAATACTTATGGACAGTTTGAGGACTTAAATTATGGCAGACATTACCATAGACACATCAGCATTAGAAAACATGAAATCGTTACTCGGAGAGCAGTTTGCTGATACGCTCGACTTTTGCTGTGCAGAGTTTGAGCGTTTAGGTTCAGAAGTTGTGGCAACAATTGGCAAAGATAAAGAAGCCGCGATTCGTCATTCTCATAGTTTAAAATCAAATGCAGCACAGTTTGGAGCATCGAGTCTTGCTGAGGTTTCTCGCACTATTGAGCTAAGTTTAGTTGATGACGATTTAGACAAAGCAATGGATGCATGTGCAAGCTTAATGCCGCAGGTAGAGGGTTCTCAATCTGAATTTAAACAGTGGCTAAATGCTCAATAACAAACGTGAATTAATTTCAGTTTTAAGCTGTTAAATTTACTGGTGTTTTATATTTACTCGGTTAGTCTAACAGGTTACCGGGGGCTTTTATCATTAAGATAAATTAGACCTTGCTAATAACAATTCAACTTACAAAGGTCATCAGGCGCCAGCGGGTAGAGGTAAAATGTCAGATATAAAAAAGAGTCATAAATTAGAAGGCGTGTGTTATGACATTCGTGGTCCTGTTTTAGCTCAAGCTAAGAAAATGGAAGACGATGGTCAAAAAGTCTTAAAATTAAACATTGGTAATCCTGCTGCTTTTGGCTTTGATATGCCCGAAGATATGCATCGCGATATCATCCGTAACTTGTATTCAGCCCAAGGTTACTGTGACTCTAAAGGACTTTACTCAGCCCGAGTGGCTATCTATCAGCATTATCAACAACGTGGATTGAACAATTTAGATGTAGACAACATTTACATTGGTAATGGAGTGAGTGAGCTAATTCAAATGATCACCCAAGCCTTACTTAATAACGATGATGAAGTGCTTATCCCTGCGCCTGATTACCCGTTGTGGACTGCGTCTGTTAAGTTAGCGGGTGGCAACCCTGTTCATTATTTGTGTGATGAAGAGCAAGATTGGTTTCCTGATATAGATGACATAAAAAGTAAAATCACTTCTAAAACTAAAGCCTTGGTGTTAATTAACCCTAACAATCCGACCGGTGCGGTATACAGTGATGACCTGCTTAAGCAATTAATAGATATTGCGCGAGAGCATAAGTTACTATTGTTAAGTGACGAAATTTACGAAAAGATTTTATACGATGGCGTTACACATACTTCAATTGCTTCATTGTGTGATGATGTGCCAATGATTACTTTTAACGGTTTAGCTAAAACTTATCGTGCTGCTGGGTTAAGAATGGGCTGGATGGTTTTAAGTGGCAAAACTTCAGCCATGGACGATTTAAGTAAAGGGCTAGATATACTTTCGTCAATGCGTTTATGTGCCAACGTGCCTGCTCAATATGCTATTCAGCAGGCATTGGGTGGTGTGCAATCAATTGATAACTTAATTAACCCGGGCGGGCGGTTGTACGAACAACGTGACATTGCATGGCGTGGTTTAAATGCAATTGAAGGCATTAGCTGTAAAAAGCCAAAAGGGGCTTTATATGCTTTTGCTAAAGTAGATACTGCCCATTTTAATGTGAAAAACGATGAGCAAATGATGTTTGATTTGCTAAAAGCCGAAAAAATATTGTTAGTGCATGGGCGGGCGTTTAATTGGCCAGAGCCTGATCATTTTAGGCTGGTTTTTTTACCCAATAAAGATGACTTAACTGACGCAATGCAAAAAATGCAACGTTTCTTTAAAGATTATCGCCAGCTATAAACGCCTTACGAAAAAACGAGCCATTAGGCTCGTTTTTTATTATATCAAACGCGTGGTATTAGTACGCTTTATCGACTCTTACGGTATTGTCACCTAAATAAACGAGTCTCACGTTATCACCTCTGTGAAATCGCATACCTTGGTCTAGGTCTTGAACCACCATAAATTGCTCGCCATTTTCTACCTGAATGAGTAATTCAACTAACTGAGTTTGTATATAATAGCTACCTTGCTGACTATTGTTAGCAACGCTTCCACCAATAACTGAACCTAAAATTGTGGCTACAGCACGCCCGCTGCCACCACCAAACTGATTACCAATAACACCACCAACAAGGGCGCCACCAAACGTTTTCCAGCCATTCTTTTTGTCTTGTATGAGTTCTTGCTCGGTGATATTTCGTACTGATTTGATGTCACCAAATAGAACTTTTTGAACTGCTACGGCTTTATTTCGCTCGTACTTAGCAAAAGAGGGTGTGCTTAATATAAGTAAAACGCACATAATTACAGCAATTGCTTTCATAACTTACTCCTGTCGGCTTACCACCCAAACGTTGATTTTTCTTTAGTTTTACGAATCTCAGTTTCGTCTGCCCACTCGATTAGGCCACTTTTCATATCCATTAGACGCATTGTAAATTTATAATATACATCTGATTTATCAGCATTTGTTTTTACTATGCTTGATAGGTTGCCATACAACATGTACTGCGCACCAATTTGTTGTCCAAAAGCGACCGCTGTTGCAGGATTAACTAATGCATCTTCATTTTGAAAGGTAAGCTGTTCACGAACAGCTTCTACGCGTGTCATGTCAACAAAACGGAATTTACCGCTGCGTAGCATTTGTGTTGAAATAGAATCAGTGATTGATTCTGTATCAATATGTTCACTGGTTTTGTTTTTTATGCGCTCAACAAATACAACCGGACGGTTGTTTTGGGTCATGCTTCCTACCACTGGCGAACTGAGTAGTGAGTCGGTCATTTGGCTGGCAACTTTTTGTAAATCAGTAGAACCAAAATTAATATCTGTTGTTTCAACTGCTTGAGCGTCACCATAACTGACTACAGCTTTGTTTGCACAGCCGCTTAATATCAATGCGCTGAGCCCGACTAATGCGTAGGTGGATGCTGTTTTAAATGTGGTGTTCATAGTACTTTCCTTTAATCTTAATCTTTAAATTCTTGAGACTGAGTTGATACTTTTCTGACTGCTAGTGAAAATGTCACTGCATCAGAGCTTGGCGCTAGGCCAGGTAATTGTGTTTTAGCAAAACCAAATAAAGTTAATGGTTGCCAGGGTGAATGATTTCCTTTAATTACAAATCCGTCTTTATCAAACCATTTAAATTGATACTGTAAATATTGTGATTTTTTATATTGGCTCGACAGGGTAACCACCACATCAGTTAACTGATTTGTTTGACGCGTTTTAACGTCGGTAATGGCAAGTTTTTCACCTAAGTCAGGGTTATCCACTCTAAGTTGATCATTAAAATTTCCTTTAGTTTGTTCAACCGATATACCTGATGTTACAGGCTGTGTTGCACAAGCACTTAGCAGTAATACGGCACACATTGGCACTATGTATTTCATGGTAACTCCTAGAGTTGAACTACATGGTAGTTAAAATAGTTGTTAATAGAGGTTAGGTAAATTAAGGTTAACCCTTGCTTACTAACGGTAAAATTAATTGGCGGTTGATTGCCAATATTTAATGAATGTTCACCTGCTGTAAGACTTTTACGTGCCACAGCAATTTGATTTGGTAATGTAAGCCAACTTCGGGTGTCGGCTTGCTCTGACGCTAAATTGTATATATTAGCTAATATATTTCCTACATCACCAGCACTACGCGCAAGCTCAGCGCGGACTTTTTCTTTCGTTATAAGCCGTAATACTTGGCGTGTAATTTTGCCTGGTATTTCTTGTTCAAGCGTTTTGGCAGCAAGGGCTTCTAAATACACTAACGGTGATAATGCGACGTTTTGCCCAGCAATACTCACATTTTGTATCGCGCTAATGTAAGCACTATCTTTATATACCGGCATTGCAAGACTATAAAAACGAACATCACCTCGACTTGTATCAATCGGTAGTCTTAATTTAAATTCGGTTTGTTTAGGTACCAAACCTTGCTCGAGTAATACAACTACTTCACCATGGGAAGACTTTAAAGTGGTGGGTTCGCCAAAGCGTTGTTTAAATTCGTCAAACTCTTGCTGAAACCCTTGTTTTTTAGCTAGGCGAATTACATCCTGCTGTAAGTATTTATTATTTGGTTGTATCGCTAACGCTTTTTTGTAGTCTATGTAGGCGTCGTCAAATTGTTTTGCACTTTGATAAAGTAAAGCGGATAAGTAAAATGTGTAGGCGTTTTGAAAGCCATTTTTAACGTCTCTTGTGACATTATCCATACTTGGGTAGTACTGTTGTGCTTCGTTTTCTTCTGAATCAATTTCTGACTGATTACTGGCAAGCTCATCAGCCTGCACTTTATTTGCACGGCGTACTTCTACTAATGCGCCTTCAATATCATTTTTATAAACGTAGTTAAGCGCTTTATAGCTATGAAGCATACTCATTTCATATGCTGGTGGGACATAGGTAATTGCCGAGTCATTCGTAAATAACGCATTACTTTGTTCAAGCCCGGCACTTAGCTGAATTTTTGCTGCCTGACGTTTAGTTTGCATTTGGGCATATACGTTTTCAAACTTTCCTTGGGCGTCGTCAGCTGAATTAACAAGGTCGTTAATACGCGCTTGTTCAAGTTGGTTAAGCAAATAACTACTGTGTAAATTAGTATTGTTAGCAATTAACGATTTAGCTTGTTCTAAGTTATTATTTTCAATTGCATTTCGCACAGGCGTCATTTGTGTGGCGTAATCATTAAATAGGTCATTAAAACCTATCGAGCTACAGCCACTCAAAATAAAACAAACGCTAAAAATTATACTTCTGCGCACACAGCACTCCTTTTAATCTACCAAAGTAGGTTAACACACTCTTTTTAAGCAAGAGTGTGAAACATTGTAAAAAAACGTAGAGCTACTTCATCTTCAAAGTAAATAAGCATGTTCTATATGAATAAGGCGTGAATTTAGTAATGTGTGAAATAGTTAGCGAAAAGTTAAGGTCTTAATGCGTTGAAAGTTTTTGCACACTTTGCCTTATGCTGTATAAATAACTTACTTTTATAACAGTTTAAGTTATTTAACTACTCACCTTTAAAAAAGATTTATTACTAACCTGATTTAGGTTAAGAAGGATTATTTTGAAAGCAGCTGTATACACATTGATTGCTTTAATAGCATTTGCCGCCAATTCATTATTTTGCCGAATGGCATTAGCTGAAGGGGATATAGATCCCTACAACTTTACCATCATTCGTTTGTTAAGCGGAGCCGCGTGTTTAGGTATCATCATGAGTGTCACCACTTATAACCAAAAACGTAAAGGGTTATTTAATGATGCAATTTTGAGTGATACTGGCAGTTGGCGAAGTAGCATTAGTTTACTGGTTTACGCTGTTTGTTTTTCGGTGGCCTACGTTGAGCTAGATACTGGCACTGGGGCGCTTATTTTATTTTCAGCGGTGCAACTGACCATGATTGGTTGGGGTATTTACAACAAAGAGCAGTTGAGCGGCGTGCAGTGGACTGCTTTTTTTGTAGCTGTAGCAGGTTTTGTATATTTAATGTTGCCCTCGGCCGCGGTGCCTTCTTTAATAGGAGCAGGATTAATGGCTTTGAGTGGTGTAGCTTGGGGCGTATATAGTATTCGTGGCAAGGTCTGTGTTTCACCACTACGTACTACAGGATTTAACTTTGTAAGAAGTTTGGTCGCGCTCCCCATTTTATTACTTGTTAGTATGAGTTATTTTAATTCGCTGACAATACAAGGTGTTTTACTTGCTTGTGCCTCTGGCGCAATAGCATCTGGCATTGGTTATAGTATTTGGTACGTTGCAATGCCATTACTTAAAAGCACCCAAGCTGCGGTTGTACAATTGTGTGTGCCCGTAATTGCAGCGGTTGCTGGCGTCATTTTTTTGCAAGAGCAATTAACACTTGAATTTATTAGTGCAAGTTTACTTATTTTAACGGCGGTACTGGTATTTATTTTAAATAAACAGAAGGAGTAGCTCCTTCTTTTTATGGTGAACTTACGTTAGTCACAAAGCGCTTATATAGTGCAGGTAAGTGCGCTAATAAGGCATTTTTACCAAGTAGATCACTGTTTTTAATACATGCATGTAAAGCACTTTCAGTTAGTTGGGTCACTAGTAATTGTGATTGCTTAATATGACTAATATGCCAAAGTTCCGGCGCTACCCCGTTTAAGTCTTCGCGATAAGGCCGATAAAATCCAAATTGATTGAGGTGAGTGCTTAGCCAATCACTTAATGGTGCAAAGGGGCCACTTTGTTCATATTCATGAGGCGATAATTGCAGTTGATAATCATGAGTAACTGCACTTTTATCATACACATCAAAGTCAGTGCCTAAATGATGTCTACTTGCGCCAGGCAGTGCTGAATAACGCATAATCGCTATACATTTTTCAATATCGCTCAAGTGCGTTAAATCAACAACGTCTTGTTGCGAATTATAAACAGGTTTTTGTCCTGAAAATTTGTTATTCCAGATTAGCGCTTGGCGTTCAAAATCTCTAAAACTTGATGCAATAGTTAAATCAAATCCGGCTTGTTTAGCTGCGTTTTGCAGCGCGATAAAATCTTCAATAATAGCGCTATGCAAACGATGGCTTTGGATGTTAGTTAAATGTGTATCATTTTGCCCTGTGATACACGCTATTGTGGGTAATTGTAAATCAGTCATTAGGTTAACAATTGTTCAAGGATTTGTTCGTAAATGTCGGTGAGTTTAATTAAGTCATCTGTACTTACGCATTCATCAACTTTGTGAATGGTGGCATTACGAGGCCCAAGCTCTATAACTTTAGCACCCGTTTGTGCAATAAAGCGCCCATCAGATGTACCCCCCGTCGTTTCTAGATTGGTTGCTAACCCTGTTACAGATTTAATTGCGTTAACGGTTGCATCGACTAGAGGGCCGTGTTCAGTAATGAATGGAAGGCCATTTACAATCCAGCTTAACTCGTAGTTTAATTTGTGTTTTTGTACTATGTCTATTACACGCTGTTGTAATTGTTGATGTGTGACTTCGGTGCTAAATCTAAAATTAAATTGCACGTCTAGCTCACCAGGGATCACATTACCTGCGCCGGTGCCTCCATTAATATTTGATATTTGAAAGCTGGTTGCCGGAAAAAACTCATTTCCATTGTCCCACTGGGTTTGGCTAAGTTCGGTTAATGCTTCAGTGGCCAAGTGAATCGGATTTTGAGCTAAATGAGGGTAGGCAACGTGTCCTTGAATTCCTTTAACTTTTAAAAATCCGGTAAGCGAGCCGCGTCGGCCATTTTTAACTACATCACCTAATACATCCCGAGATGAGGGTTCGCCAACCAAACACATATCAATCTTTTCACCGCGAGCTTCTAGTGTATCAATAACTCGGGTGGTTCCATTTATAAATGGACCTTCTTCATCAGAGGTGATCAAAAAAGAAATTGATCCTTTGTGGTTGGGGTGCTTAGTTACAAAGCGCTCAGTAGCAATAAGCATGGCAGCCAGGGAGCCTTTCATGTCGGCTGCTCCCCGACCATGCAATAAACCATTTTCGACCAATCCAGAAAATGGTGGGTGCTGCCAGTTTTTTGCGGGTCCAGTAGGCACTACATCTGTGTGCCCAGCAAAACAAAAATGCGGCGACTGGTCGCCTTTGCGAGCCCAAGTATTTAATGTATCAGTAAAAAATAGTGACTCTATATTAAAGCCTATCGCTTCAAGCCGTTCATTCATCATTTGTTGACAGCCAGCATCCTCTGGAGTGACAGATTCACGCTGTATCAAAGCTTGTGCAAGTGCAATTACTTCATTCATTATTTAAAAATCTCATCGTATTGCGCGGCTTTAAAGCCTAAATGAAAGTCAGTGCCATTCACTAATACTGGTCGCTTTATCATGGCGGGCTGTTCAACTAATAATTCAATGGCATTTTTCTTAGTTAAATTTTGCTTCTGTTCGTCACTGAGTGCTCTGTATGTAGTTCCACGTTTATTAACTAGTTGTTCCCAATCTAATTTATCAGCAAATTCCGCGACCATTTGTGTATTAACCCCTTCTTTACGGTAATCGTGAAAGGTAAACTCAATATTATTATCTGTAAGGTATTTTTTAGCTTTTTTAATTGTGTCGCAGTTACTAATTCCGTAAAGAGTGATCATAAGTTACTTCTTTTTAATGATAGTTAATAGAGTGTCTTCGCCTGCCTTTACTTGCAGGTGTGAATGATGAAATGTACCTAGGTTGTGACCATTAAGTAAAATTAAACTTCCCAGCAGGGGGGAGTCTAATTCTCTTAAGTCAAAATATGCTAGTCGTTGACCTTTAAATACTTGGCTGCCATTTAACTGGGCTATATGTGTATGTGTAATTGCTGCAGATTCCGGTAAAGTTAGGTTAATCAGTATCTTCAACCCATTTTTAGCCTGTAAAATAAACTCAGTCCCCGCGTTTTTAACTTGTAGTAAAACCCCATCAAAAGGCGCTAATATTTTATGACTGGTTGCTTGCACCATGACGCCTGGGCCAAGGGTACCAAAACTGAACAAAGGCTCTGGGTGGTCACTCAATTCTATTACCTTTCCCGTAAAAGGACTGGTGATATTAATGGCGTCTCGGGGTATTTTATTTTGTGCAATTAGTTCTATTGGTTGTGCTTTCATAAATTAGTTTGTTACCACATTATAGCCATCTTTTTGGAGTGCTTTAATTGCTTCTTTCGCAGTTTGTTTTTTCACTAAAATATAATCAGTGTCGTAAGTTGAAAGAGAAAAAATAGATATTTGTGCCTTTGCTAACACACCAGAAATATTTGCCATAATCCCCGTTAAGGAAAACCCCAAAGGGCCAATTACCTCAAGTGCTTGCCAATTAGATTCGGTATCAAGACTTTGTAATTCAAAATTGCTGGGGCATACAATTGATAGTTCGTCATGAGTTTTTGAGATAAAAAACAACGGAAGTTTTAACAAAGCAGCAGGAATATCTGCATCTATATCTAAACTATGTATAGATAAAATGGTGCTGTGTAATTGTAATGTTTGTTTTGACATTAAAAACCTGCGAACAGCAAAGAGGATTTATTAATAGTATAGATTATTAAAGCTAAATTAAAGCGGTAACTAGGTTGCAAAATGTAGACTAAGAAAACTTACCCACAATTTCTGTGGATAACTATGGGGGTTGAGAGGTGTAAATAGCCTAACTAACTAATTTATAATTAAAAATTAGCTAGGCTATAAAAAGCACATGTTTATTAAAGCGTTTAATTAAGGGCTTCTACTTGTGCTGCTTGAATAGCTGTTAATGCAATTGTGTACACAATATCATCAACTAATGCGCCTCTGCTTAAATCGTTCACTGGTTTACGCATGCCTTGAAGCATTGGACCAATACTAATTAGATCTGCACTTCTTTGTACGGCTTTATATGTAGTATTACCGGTATTTAAATCAGGAAAAATAAACACCGTTGCCTTACCCGCAACAGGGCTGTTAGGTGCTTTTTTAAGCGCAACGTTTTCCATAATTGCAGCATCGTATTGAAGGGGACCATCAATAATTAAATCGGGACGTTTTTGTTGTGCTATTTTAGTTGCTTCGCGCACTTTTTCTACGTCTGCACCTGTACCTGAAGTACCTGTGCTATAGCTAATCATGGCTACACGTGGCTCTATACCAAACGCGGCAGCTGAATCAGCTGATTGAATAGCAATGTCAGCGAGTTGTTCAGCATTTGGATCTGGGTTTATTGCACAGTCTCCGTAAACGAGAACCTGATCAGGTAACAACATAAAAAATACCGACGACACAAGTGACGAACCAGGGGCTGTTTTGATCAGCTGCAATGGTGGTCGAATTGTATTAGCCGTAGTGTTAACTGCGCCAGAAACGAGTCCGTCAACTTTGCCTTGTTCAAGCATCATAGTACCCAGTACTACGTTATCAAGTAATTGTTCTTGCGCTACAACAGCGGTGAGACCTTTGCTTTTTCGGATTTCGACCATAGGCTCGACATAATCATTAATGATGCTGCTTGGTTCTACAATGCTTACATTTTCGTTGAGCTCTATACCTTGTTGCTCAGCAATACGCATTATTTCTTCGCGATCACCTAACAAAATGGTTTTTGCTATACCGCGTTGCCCACAGATAGCAGCCGCTTTAATAGTTCTAGGTTCGTTGCCTTCAGGTAAAACAACCGTTTTGCCTGCTTTACGGGCTTTATCTGTAAGTAAGTATCTGAAAGCAGGTGGCGAGAGTTTACGTGTTTTCCCCACATTTTTTGCCAGTGAGTTCAGCCAATCTGAGTCAATATATTCAGCATTGTGGCTTTTCACTTTTTCTATACGTTGGTCATCATCGCTTGGCACTTCCATATTAAAGTTATGAAGTAACAACGATGTTCGCCATGTATCGGCTTCTGTTGCTAAAATTGGGAGGCCAGTTTGCATTGCTTGTTCGCACAGCGCCATAATACGCTGTTCTGGCATAAAACCACCGGTGAGTAGTATTGCCCCAATTTTTGTACCATTCATTGCCGATAAACACGCAGCTACTAAAATATCAGAGCGATCGCCAGGAGTAACTAATAGTGCACCTGGTGTGAAATGGTTTAAAATATTAGACACTGTACGTGCACAAAATGTAATACGACGCAGGCGTCGATGCAGCATGTCACCTTCGTTAATAATAGTGGCTTTTAAATATGCACTTAGATCTTTTACTCGGGGGGCAACTAAATCAAAATCCCATGGTATTGCACCAAGCAACATGAATGGGTTTTTTCTAAAAATTGGTAGGGATGCTAAGCGGTTTAGTTCGTTATCCACTTCATCAGGTTTGTAAGAGTCAACTAAGTCGGCGCGTGCTCTGCCTTCTTCATCTAGCGGAGCATTTACTTTATTAAAAATACAACCTAATACACGAGGGTGGTCAATTCCACCATAGTTACCCGCTGCAATTTCAAGGCGATCTTCAAGTTGAGTAATATTGTCATTACCAGGCGTTAATACAAATACAATATCTGCACCTAAAGTTTGCGCTATTTCACGGTTAACACGCCCTGCATAAGGCTGTTTACGAGTAGGAACCATGCCTTCAATAATGGCTACTTCATCATCGTTAATTTTACTTTCGAAGCGTTCAACAATTTCTTCTAATAAGTCGTCGCCTTTTGCATCGCCAATCATTTGCTCTGCGTAATCCAGTGCAAATGGAGTTGGTGGGTCAATAGGGGAGCCTTGTTTTATTATTTGTGTCGATTTTTCTGGACCGGTTTCGCCAGAACGTGGTTGAGCAATAGGTTTAAAAAAATTAACTTTAACTGCTTTTTGCTCTAATGCACGTACAAGCCCAACTGAAACTGATGTTAACCCAACTCCCGTAGAAATCGGTATCAACATAATACGGTGTGCCATATTAAAGCTCCTTAACAATGTTCGCAGAGTCTAGGGCGATGACCCATTCCTCATTTGTTGGCATAACAACACTTTTGATACGAGAGTGTTCTGTGCTGATCACACCTTGTTGGCCAAAGCGAGCATCTAAGTTTGCTTGTGCGTCACATTCTATGCCTAAAAAGCCAAGTTGAGTGATCACTTTTTTACGTATGATATCTGAGTTTTCTCCAATACCGCCGGTGAAAATAAGTGCATCAAGACGCTGCAAAGGCACCATGTACGACGCAATTTGTTTAGATAAACGATAGCAAAACATATCTAAGGCTAGAGTTGCTTGTTCATTTCCTGCTACAGAGGCTTCTTCAATGGTACGGCAATCGTTAGAAAGTTCGCTAATGCCTAATAAGCCACTTTTTTGATTAAGTAGGTCATCTATTTGCTGCGCACTATAATCAAGTTGCGTCGTTAAAAAGTTAAATAAGCCAGGGTCAATATCGCCACTGCGAGTGCCCATTACTAACCCTTCAAGGGGGGTTAGGCCCATACTTGTATCAACACTATTACCATTTTTAATCGCACATACTGAGCAACCATTACCCAAATGAGCACTTATAAAATTGCTTTTTTCAATAGGTTGGTTAAGTAATTTTGCTGTTTGGCCGGCAACATAAAAATGGCTTGTACCGTGAAAGCCATAGCGTCTAACACCAAACTCGGTATATAAATTGTAAGGTAGGGCATAAAGGTATGCGACCTTGTCCATTGTTTGGTGAAAAGCGGTGTCGAATACGGCAATTTGAGGCAAGCCTTTAAACGAGGCTTGCGCTGACGAAATACCCAGTAAGTTAGCATGCCCATGAAGCGGTGCAAGCGTAGCCGCTTGAGTGATGCTTTCAATTACTTTGTCGTTAATTAATACTGATTTAGTGAAATGTTCACCACCATGAACAACACGGTGACCCACAGCGATTAGCTGTTCATCTAGTTTATGATCTTTTATTAACGTTACTAACGTATCAATTGCCTCAGCATGAGCTTGATTCGGCGTTAAATCAATGAGGGTTTTAACTCCTTTGAATTTATACTTTACCGACGGAGTTGCTGCACCTAAACGTTCTGCTAAACCAGATATTATTTCATTACCGGTGTTTGCATCAATAATGGCAAATTTTAAACTTGAGCTACCACAATTTAGTATTAAAACATGTTGTGGTTTAGGAGCAGGTGTTGGCATAGATTTGATTTCCATAAATAAAGTTTAGTCAGTGAACGTTAAGCTATTTTGTTACACTAATATATTAATAAAGCGGCTAAAGTGGGTTATTAAGTAAGGCTATCAATAAGCTACTTTAGGCTTTTATTTTAAACCATTTGCTGTACTTAGTTTAGTGTTTTGCACAATTTAACAGCAAAATTAAGCACTTTTACTGATTAAGTGAAACCATATGAATTTGTGTTACAATTTATTGAGCGCAAGCTCATTTATATATTGAATAAAGTTAATGTGAGGAGTCGTGATGCAAAAAAGTGTGATGTCACAAGTTCAAATTGGCCGACAGTACGCAAAACAATGGCCAATGCGAAAAGAGCTCGCTCCGTTGTTTAGTGAGTTCAGAGTTATTAAAGCAACAGAACTGGCTATCACGGTTATGCCGATACTTGCTATGTTAACGTTGTTTTTTCAACTTAATTATTTGGGGCCTGATTTTTTACCTCAAGCTATTGCCAGTGCATTATTCTTCATCTCACTACCTTTGCAAGGTTTATTATGGCTAGGGAAACGTGCGCAAACACCACTAGACCCTGTTATGCAAAACTGGTACAAAGAGCTTCACACAAAAATGGTCGCTAATGGGTATCAAGCCAAACTAAGTGAAAAGAAGCCTCGCTATTTAGAATTAGCGCATTTACTTAAAGATATGTTTGAAAAAATGGATAAAGCGTTTACTAAAGAACAGTTTTAATAAACGCTAGCGTTAATCATGCTTTCTTAAATTGCGTAATATAAAATGACAAAGTCACTAGGTGGTCACCTTTTTCTTCTAGGGCCTGCCAATGTTCAGGTCTAAATTTCCACGCAAACGGTGTCATCATAATTAGGTTTTTAACATCATTAATACTCAGTGTAACTTGCTCAGTGATTAAATCTTGGTGAGTTTCAGTAAAACCCTCAGGTACATCTACTTTCGTATGCTCGTTTACTGTTTGGTAAATATAAGCTTTTAACTCTTTTAAATGCCATGGGCCCGGGCTTGCGACCACAAGTGTGGCATTTGGTTTAGCGAGTCTATCAAGCTCTTTAGAAAATAAAGGCGCAAATACACTTATCAGTATATCAGCAAACTCTTTTTTAAATGGTGCCTGGCTGATTGAAGCCACACTAAAATGGCAATGAGCATATCGCTTTGCGGCATATTTAATAGCTGACTTTGAAATATCTACACCATAAATATTTGCTTGTGTGTTATCTGCAATAGCATGAGTGTAAAACCCTTCACCGCACCCTAAATCAATAATATTATTACCTTGTAAACGGCTGACAATATCGCTGAGTGCTTGTTGTAAAAACGCATAATAGCCTTGCTCTAAAAAAGTACGTCTTGCCTGTACCATTTCAAGTGAGTCACCGGGCTGTTTAGAGTTTTTGTTTTGAACAGGGAGTAAGTTAACGTAGCCTTCTTTAGCAAAGTCAAAACTATGATTGTTTTCACAACGCAGCGAATTTAAAGAGTGTGATAGCGATTTGCTACATAAAGGGCATTGATATTCAAGACTCATGAGTCAAGGTAGTCCTTGTCGTAAAAAGTTTTAACCCAATGGGGACGGTACGTGATTAAGATAGTGATAGCCATTCCATTTAACATGGCTTCTGGAAACCAAATTATAGCACTTAAATAAACGTAATTGTCTGCAAGTTCTGGCCAATTGTACTGGCCTAAAGAGAAATAAAAGAGGGCACCCAAACTTATTTTGATACATGCTATAAACCCTGCAGTTATAAAAGCACAAACAAATATATATACAAAAAAATGCCGCGGTAAATAGTGATAGCATAAAATAAAACTTAAATAACTCAGCAATATAGGTATAAAAGCACCAATTAATATTTGCACAGGTAAAAGGTCAATATCAACGTGTCCAAATGCCAGTAGTAAAGCACTTGCTAGCAGGCTACTCAAAATGGCTAGCCGCCAGCCCACTATTAATGTAGCTGCGGTAATACCCAGTATATGTAAGTCTAGGCCGGTTAAAATACCGGCTTTAATGCGCCAAAGTAATGCAAACACAAGGGCACAGGCTAATACGCCTGTCTGTCTAGCTGGGGTTCCATAAAGCGACTTATAGGTGTTTTTGTCAAAACTGAAAATCGCAATTGCGAGTACAATAGCCCACATAAGCCCTTGTGTTTCTATACTTAGCATTATAGTTACTTAAACGTTGACCAAATAGGTGCATGATCTGATGGCTTTTCGATCGCGCGAAGCTCATAATCTATTCCCGACTCGGTGCAACGCTCAGCAAGTGATTGAGTTGCAAGTACAACATCAATTCGCAGGCCGCGGTTATCTAAAAAGCCTTTAGAGCGGTAATCAAACCAAGAATATTGATCGTTCACCTCAGGATAGAGTTCTCTGAATGTATCTTTGAACCCCCAATCTAGAAGTGCTGCTAGCCATTGACGTTCTTCTGGCTGGAAAGAGCACTTACCTGTTTTTAACCAGCGTTTAGCGTTTACATCGCCAATACCTATGTCTAGGTCTGTGGGGGATATATTTATGTCACCCATAACAACCACATCTTGTTCGGGAGAGAGGTGTGTATTTAAGTGGGTCATCAAATCTTTATAAAATTGGCGTTTATACGGGAATTTAGTTTCGTGGCTAATGTTATCGCCTTGCGGGAAATAACCATTCATAACTGTAATGTCGCGGCCGTTATCTTGTTCAATAGTGACACTGATCATGCGCTTCTGCGACTCATCTGTGTCGGTAGCAAACCCTTTTAAGACCGATTTTGGCTCTTTTTTGCATAACATAGCTACGCCGTAATGTGCTTTTTGACCATGAAAGTAGACGTGGTAACCCATTTTTTGAACATCGTCTAATGGAAACGCTTCATCATGAACTTTAATTTCTTGTAAGCCAATTACGTCTGGTTGATGTTTATCAATAACAGCTTGTAATTGGTGAAGACGAGCACGCAGACCATTGATATTGAAAGAAATCACTTTCATTCGATTTACCTTTAAATTAGTGCTTATATTAATGGTAAATTGTATCAGTAATTTAGCTTATATAACATGTCTGAAATGACAAAATAGCTGCGCAAATGTTGATCAAATGCTGGTGAAAGTTTAAACATTGTTAATGTTGTATTAATTTATAAAATAAATAAAAAATTCAATTGATCTGCACAATATTGGCTATATAATGCGCGGAAATTCATTGGCAAACTCGTTCACATAGGATCTCTCATGAAAGCACAATTATTTTTAGCGGCAACATTATTAGTATCTTCTTCTGTTTCAGCTCAAAGTAACACTTACTTTAGTCAAGACAACTCAATTGAGTCTAAATTGTGTGTATTAAGCGCAAACGAAGGTTTTTCTGCGGCACGTAAATTAGCAGCGAAGCACAACGTTTACTTATCGCGCTTTTCACAAAGCATTATGTGTAACGGTCAAGATATTCGCGATATTGCAAAAAAAGATTCAACAAACAACATAATTGAAAACAAAGTAGAAGTGTTTGCTAAAGACGCTCAACAAGAAACTCAACTATGTATGACTGCACTAAAGCAGGGTTTAGCGCCAGTACGTCAAAAAATCGGTAACTTAAACTCGCTAAAATGTAATGGTCAAAAAGTTACTGATTTTGTTAAGCGTTACCAAAATGCTGCAATTTAATTAGTACAACAAGAATTAACGAGAGCCCAGCTTTTAAAGCTGGGCTTTTTTTTTGCAAAATTTACAAGGTTGATTGAAAAGGTTTCAAGGCTAACGTATTGAAATAGAATGAAAAACATACGGTCAATTTGCAAGTTATTGAAATTTATATTTATTTCATTTTGGCATTAGACTTGTATTAGTTATTGTGGCATTTACTAACAACGAAGGACACGTCTTATGAAAAAGTTAACATTAGCAACAACTATCCTAGCAACATTAAGTTTAGCGGCTTGTGCGTCTAATCAAGGTCTTGATAAAATAGATAGCGACTTTGCAAGTCTAGACAACGATAGTGACGGTTTCATCTCAAAAGTTGAAGCTGACGATGATAATATTTGGGGGCATTTTTCTAATATCGACACCAATATGGATGAAGAAATTAGTCGTAAGGAATTTAATGCCTACATGCAATTAAATACTGGTAAAGTTGCTACTGACAGTGATGTGAGCGAATCAGCTTTTAAAGCAAATATTGCTAAGTTTGATAAAATTGAAAGTAGCTTCGCAAGTTTAGATAACGACAGTAATGGTTACATATCAGTTGTTGAAGGTAACGACGACGATATTTCTAACCACTTTGGTTACATGGACAAAAACAAAGATAAACGAATTAGTAAAAACGAGTTTACGGGTTACATAAAGAAATATGGTAAAGCCGTAGCTGAAGATGATGCATTAAAAGTAATTAAACACAGCTAACTGTGATTTAGTTTTAAAACAGCAAGCCAGTTATAGTAACTGGCTTTTTTTATGGGTAAAGCTCAGGAAGCGCTTATCTTTACAGGTTGAACTTGCAGCAATCTGTTTGGTATTTAGGCATGCTTAGTGTGGTTATTCCCTATAAATTGGCTATAACACAGGAGCCGTTATCGAGCCCACCAAGTTACAAACTTCGCGCCGAATTAAACAACCCCTAATTTAAACCCATCTTCATTTGTAAAGATAACAGACCTAATAAAATTACCAGATATATTTTCCTAGTTAGTGCTTATTCTGTCATAATAGATGGCTGTGTATTTTTATTTATTAAGAGTGTATATGGCTGGGCGGCGAATTAGTGATGAGCAGTTAGTTGAAATCATTGAAGCTGCAATTTTTGTTGCAGACAAACCCATAAGTAAACGCCATATTAAAGACACTGTTTTAATGGATATTGCAATTTCTATGTCACGAATAAACCATGCCATAGAAACGATACAAACACATTTTCAAACCCGTGGCATCCGCCTTGTTGAAGTGGGCAGTGGTTATCGATTTCAAGCGTGTAGCAGTTTAAGTCCTTGGTTGAGTAACCTTTGGCAAGAACGAGCGCCTAAATACTCACGTGCTTTATTGGAAACACTATCACTTATTGCCTATCGTCAACCCATTACACGTGGCGAAATTGAGCAAGTAAGAGGGGTAACAACGGGTTCGAATATAATTAAAACTTTACTCGAAAGAGAGTGGGTTAAAGTCGTAGGGCATAAAGAGGTACCGGGTAAACCCGCTTTATACGCCACGACTAAACAATTTTTAGATTATTTTTCATTAACGGGTTTAGAAAACTTACCTGCGTTACCTGCGCAACAAGAAAGTAAAATAGACCAGTTATTAAGTGATCCTTCTGTGAGAGAACCATCCGAATGAATGTACAAGGTGAAAAGTTACAAAAAGTCCTAGCCAGAGCTGGTGTAGGCTCGCGCCGTGAAATGGAAAAATACATTGACGCAAACCGCGTTAGTGTTAATGGCAAAGTCGCTAAATTAGGTGACCGCGTTGAAGAAACCGATTTAATTCGAGTAGACGGTCATACCGTAAAAATTGAAGAGAAAGCAGACAGAATTTGTCGTGTGATAATGTACAACAAACCAGAGGGAGAATTGAGTACACGCAAAGACCCTGAAGGTCGTCGTACTGTATTTGACAGACTACCTCGTATTGATGGCGATCGTTGGATAGCTGTAGGCCGACTCGATGTAAATACATCTGGTTTAATGTTGTTTACTAATGATGGTGAATTAGCAAATCGTTTAATGCACCCAAGTTATGAAGTTGAGCGTGAATATTCCTCGCGTGTGTTTGGTGAAGTAACAAACGAAACACTTAAAAACTTGATGCGTGGCGTAGAACTTGAAGATGGTCCTGCAAAGTTCACGAATATTAAACCACTAGGTGGTGAAGGAATTAACCGTTGGTTCAATGTAACGTTAAATGAAGGGCGTAACCGCGAAGTTCGTCGTTTGTGGCAATCTCAAGATGTTGAAGTGTCGCGTCTTATCCGTATTCGTTACGGTAAGTTAGAGCTCGACAAGCGCGTTCCACAAGGTGGTTGGGTTGAATACGACTTAGATACCGTTAACTATTTACGTAAAACGGTTAAGTTAGGTCGTGAAACGCAAACTAAACTTTCAGTTATGCCAGAGAAACGTAAAGACAAACGCGCTAAAATTAATCAAATTAGAAAAGCGGTTAAAAAGCACAATCAACGTGTTAAGTCGACTAAACGTAAGTAACATTTTAACGTTCATAAAAAAGCCGCATTGTTGCGGCTTTTTTTATTTAGGCTATTAAAAATTAATACCTGTTACTTTTTTATTTGTGCATCTAATGACTCGCCATTGACTGCAGTTGAATCATCACTCATTAAATATAAGTAAGTAGGCATTATGCTTTCAGGCGTTGCCAACTTATCTCTATCTTCACCCGGGTATGCCGATGCGCGCATTGATGTACGTGTGGCGCCTGGATTAATACAGTTTACGCGAATGTTTGTTTTACCTACTTCACAAGCCCACGTTTGCATCATACCTTCAACTGCAAACTTAGAGATGGCATAGGGCCCCCAAAACTCACGGCCTTTTCGACCAACACCTGATGAGGTGAAAACAATAGACGCGTTGTCTGATTTACGCATTACGGGGAATAATGCTTTGGTGATCATTGCTTGAGCTGTCACATTAACTTTCATGATGTTCTCAAACGTAGATGAACAAAAATGCTCTAGTGGCCCAAGAGAGCCAAGTATGCCTGCATTATTTAGAAGCCCGTCTAAACGGCCAAACTGATTTTCAATAGTCGCAGCAAGATCACGATAATTTTGTTTTGTCGCGCCCTTTAAGTCCATTGGTACAATTGCAGGTTTAGGATATCCGGCATTCACAATTTCATCGTATACGCATTCAAGTTTATTTGTTGTTTTACCTAATAAAATGACTGTAGCACCATGTTTGGCATAAGTAATAGCCGCTACTCGGCCAATACCATCGCCCGCGCCGGTGATTAAAATAACTTTATCGTTTAATGCATTTTCAGCTGCTTGATAAGTGTGCATAAAAGTACCAATTGATAGATTTTTTTTGATTTTAACATAGCAAATCGACAAGTAATCGAATTTATTGAAAAATTAGGTGGCGAAAAAAGAAACTTTACGTTAAGTTTAACTGGTCTAATGTCTCATTAATAATCTGATTACATTGTTTTAACTTGATACACTGATTAAACACACTATAAAAATAAAATATGTTCGGAGTCACCAATATGAAGAAAATGCTACTTTCACTCTCTGTCACTGCTGCTTTAGCAGGTTGTGGCGGCGGAGAAACGTTAGAAGATGTTAAGAATGAAACCGCTACAGTAGTACCCATGGCCACGGTTAGCTTTGACCCCGCCAACGGTGTGATTTCTGTTCCCAACGATTTATTAATGAGCGGCACCCAAGATGGTACTTTAAACATTCCGGGTGAGCTAGATGACGATAATGTATCTATCCCAAGAGCAGCTTATGCTGACCCTCAGCTTGCGCTAGGTGCACTTGACGGCTGGTCGTCTCAGGTTCCTTATAAAGTTGATTTGACATTTCCACCCACTGTATCTCTTGACGAAGCGTCAGCTGGAACACCAGGCAGCGTAAGAATTTTTGAAGTAATAATGGGTGCAAGCTTAACAGATGCAGAGTGTTCTGTTGCTCCAGCAGGCGCTGCTTGTAAGCTAGTAGGTGAATTAACATTTGGTGTTGATTTTGTTACTCAAGCTTCTGGAAATGCCGTTGCGATTATTCCTCTTAAGCCTTTTAAGGCAGGTAGTTCGTACATTAACGTTCTAACTACGGGTCTTAAAGATTCAATGGGTCGCTCTATTGCACCATCATCTACTTATGGTTTAGTGAAACAAGAAGCGCCATTAATTACCGACTCTCAACTGGCATTACAAGGTGCTGTAAATAGTTACGAGAATGTAGTTGTAAGCTCTGGTGATATTTCAAAAGAAGATATTATTTTCTCCGGCGCAATGACAATTCAGTCAGCGGGTCCGGTACTTGGCACAATAAAAAATCTATTGGCTGCAAGTTTACAGAACGACGGTTTGCCTACACCTGCACTTCAAGTTCCTGAACAACCAATGGTTAATGTGCAACAAGTGTTTGCATCTCAGGGTGTAACGGTATCGGCTGCGTTTTCAGGCGTTCAATATCAAAAAGGTAGCATTATGTTACCTATGTACCTTGGTACGCCAACAGGCACAGACATTAGCGATTTAAACGACACATATTGGCAAGGTATGTGTGATAACGCTGTAGCTCTTCAGGGTTACAAAGCAGTTGCAGGTGATGCATTTCCAACTGATCCTATCAGTGAAAATGATGGGTTATGTTCAGCACTGAGTGGCGGAAAGTTACGTGATTTAGGTATAGATAGCACACGTCATTTAACAAAATATAACTCAATTCCTAAAGTACAAAGCATGGCTAATGTGCCAGTACAAATGACTAAGCCAATTTTACCAATTATTAACGGTGTGCGTGCGCAGTTACAGTTACCTGCAATTGAAATGCCTGAAGGTGGTTGGCCTGTTGTTATGATGCAACATGGTATTACAACCAACAAAGAAAGTATGCTTGCATTAACTGCTCAGCTTTCTATTCAAGGTTTTGCAACGGTTGCAATTGATCATCCTCGTCATGGTGAACGTGGTGTAGATGTTGACGGTGATGGTAACGACGACTTTAATGCAACAACCGGTTCAGTACTTAGTTACATGAATTTAAGTTCTTTATTAGTTGCACGTGATAGTTTGCGCCAATCTGCAGCAGATTTATTAGGTTTACGTTTAGGTTTAAACTTTTTGCAAGATGCAACTATTAACAGCCAAGATGTTACTTACATTGGACATTCACTAGGCTCTATTGTTGCTCCTGCGTTTATTGCACAGGCTAATAATCCATTAGCGCCGACTGTTGACCCATTATTTAATGTAAACACAGTGGCTCTTGCAAGTGGCGGTGGCGGTATTGCTAGCTTCTTATTAGAATCAGCAGCATTTGGCCCGTTTATTCAAGGCTCTGTACTTTCTCAAGCTGGTACAACTGAAGCTGATGAGTTTAATGCTTTCTTGCAAGGTGATGCAGTTTCTAACTGTGGCGCTACACTACCCGATATGGAAGCATACTTAACGTGTGGTTATAACGAATACATTGCGTCTATTACAACGGCAGGTGAAACAGCCAAGCTTACTAACATTCAAGGCGTGTTTACGCAGTTTGCGTTTGCTTCTCAAACAGCATTAGACAGTGGTGACCCAACTAATTACGCAGCAGCGGTACAAGCGTTGGGTACACCTGTTTATACTAATGTGGTAGTGGGTGACGGCGGTGAAAACAAGCCAGATCAAGTTATTCCACCAATGGCTGCTAACAATCCTATTTCTGGCACAATTCCACTTGCTAATTTTATGGGATTAGAAACAGTAAGCACAACGCAGGCAATGACAGAAACACCATCTAGCTACTTAGTTAAATTTTCTAGGGGCCATCATGGTTCTATTTTGACACCTGCACAAGATGCTGCTCAGTCATCTACTGCAGAGGGTAGTGCTGCTGCAAATGCTGAAATGCAAATGCAAGTTGCTGTTTATTTAGCTACTCGCGGTCGTATGTTATTAGTAACAAACAGTGATGTTGTTACTGACTAAGCATATGCTCTAAAATATATCTAATACAAAGCCACTTTAAAGTGGCTTTTTTTTGCTTAAAAGCATGATAAATTAGCGTAAATTTAAAATCGGAGAAATCAGTTGGAATTTTTATACGAATACGGTTTGTTTTTTGCCAAAACAGTTACCTTTGTTATCGCGGTAGGACTTATTTTAATGATGCTTGTTGGCGCTGCTGTAAAGCCAAAAGCAAAAAAGGGTGAAATACAAATTGATGATGTATCGGCTCAGCTGAGTGAGCTTAAAGAAGATTTTTTACAAAATACATTAAGTAAAAAAGAACTTAAAGTGCACGATAAAGAGCGTAAAGCGCTCGACAAAAAGTCAGAAAAAGAAGGTGTAAAACCTCGTCTTTATGTTATTGACTTCATTGGGAGTATGGATGCTCATGAAGTTGAAAGTTTAAGAGAAGAAATTACAGCAATCATTTCAATTGCAGATCCTAAAAAAGATAAAGTCCTAATTCGCTTGGAAAGTGGCGGCGGGGTAGTACATGGTTATGGGCTTGCTGCATCGCAATTGCAGCGCATTAAATCGGCAGGTATACCGCTGAGTGTGTCTATTGATAAAGTAGCAGCGAGTGGTGGTTACATGATGGCTTGTGTTGCTGATGAAATATTAGCAGCACCTTTTGCTATAGTTGGGTCTATTGGCGTAATAGCGCAAATTCCAAATTTTAATAAAATTTTGAAAAAAAATGATATTGAGTTTGAACAAATTACTGCAGGTGAGTTTAAACGAACTTTAACTCTTTTTGGTGAGAACACAGACAAAGCACGTGAAAAGTTTCGTGATGAAATAGAACAAACGCATGATTTATTTAAAACCTTTGTTAGTTCACAGCGTCCGAGTTTAGATATAGACCAAGTTGCAACGGGTGAGCATTGGTTTGCAACACAGGCAATAGACAAAGGCCTAGTTGACGTTATTAAAACAAGTGACGATGCATTACTTGAACAGCAATACGAACGTCAAATTTATAAGGTTAAGTACAAAGTAAAAAAAGGACTAAGCGATAAATTTGCGCTTGGGCTAAGTAGTGGCGTAAATAAAATAGGGTTAAACTTAATATCTAAGTTTAAATCGCTAAACCCGTAGATGTTCGTACAAAAATGTTAAGCATAAAAAACCCTGATAATTATCAGGGTTTTTTTACACCATAAAATGCATGGCAATTAGTCAATTGACTTATGGTAATCTTCTAAATCTTTTGCGGCATTAGGGTCGTTAAATATAGTTTCATCTAACTCACCTTCGCTTTTAGCAACTGCACAGGTAACCATACAATCGCCTGTAACATTGACAGCGGTGCGAGTCATATCCAACAGTCTATCTACACCAATAATTATGGCAATGCCCTCTACCGGCAAGCCCACTTGATTAAGCACCATCGCAAGCATTATTAAACCAACCCCAGGTACACCTGCCGTACCGACGGACGCAAGTGTGGCTGTCAAAATTACCATTAAGTAATCTGACACCGTTAAATCAACGGCAAAAACTTGTGCAATAAATACCGTAGCCACACCCTGCATGATTGCAGTGCCGTCCATATTAATGGTTGCACCTAGCGGAATAGTAAATGAAGCTACAGAATTACTGGCACCTAACTTTTTAGTTGCTGTCTCAAGTGTTATTGGCATGGTTGCACTAGAGCTTGATGTACTAAAGGCAAATAAACACGTGTGTTTCATTTTTGCTAAGAAAGTAGCAGGGTTTAAGCCGGTAAGGAGTTTTAATAATAAGGTGTAGTTTACAAAGGCATGAAACAATAGCGCTAATACAACAACACCAAAGTATTTAGCTAAACTTACAATCAAATTAAGTTCAATGGTAGTAAATAGTTTGGCCATCAAAAAGAACACACCGTAAGGGGCAATGTTCATGAGTAACGTTACTAACTTTAAGATAACGGTGTTCAAATCTTCAAAAACAGCTGCAACACGTTTACCTGCTGAGCCACTTAAAGCCATAGCAATACCAAATAGCAATGCAAACACAATTACTTGCAACATGTTACCTTTTGCCATCGCTTCAAAAGGATTAGTAGGAAACATATCAATAATAACGCGCGCAAGGGTTGGGGCTTCTTTTGCATCGTAACTTGCCTGAGATGGCAAGCCAATGCCTTCACCTGGGTTAAATAATAAGGCAAGAGTCATAGCCACGGTTATGGCTATCGCTGTTGTAATTAAATACAGCCCAATTGATTTACCACCTAAACGGCCTAATTTTTTTGGGTCGCTTAAGCTGCAGGTTCCACATACCAACGACACAAAAACAAGAGGAACAACGAGCATTTTAAGGCTAGCAATAAATATTTGACCGCCGACATGAAAAATACCGTCAACAAAAAATGCTTTAATTGGCAAAGAGAATAACCCAAGAGGGATTAGATAATCGTCTTGGCCAGCTAAGATTGCTTGAAATATAAAACCAACTGTAACACCGAGCACCATACCAATCATGATGCGAGTAGTTAAACTTAACGTACCGATTTTTGACATACACCGAATCTACTTTTTATAAATTTGCCATAGACTACCAGTAAGAAATTATTTACTACAGAAAAAATTAGTATTTACACGAAATATTTTTGTACAAAAAAGTAATAAAAAACTGTGATTTTAGACTAAGTTATAGGTTAATATGAGGTAAACAACATATTGTTAATAATAACAACGCTAGGGAGAGGTTCATGCCTTTAATGCGACTACTTGGCATTTCATTGCTCAGTTTATTACTCACAGCCTGTGGTGGCGGTGGATCAATTGAAAAAAGCGGTACAGTTGGTGGCACTGATACAGACACAGACACAACAACCTATACATTAACGCTTCAAGGGTTCTCTCAAGCAGACGCAACGCAATCAAATACTGTCACAAATACTGCGTCGTTAGATTTACGTGCAACCCTAAAAGACAATGATGGCGCTGTTGTTGCTGGCAAACGCATCACTTTCACGTTGGCCGATGATATTGGGGGTTTAAACCCTGATTCAGCGCTGACGCAAAATGATGGTATAGCAACAATCGAATTAAGTGCAGGCTCAGAGGCGGGTGCTGGTGAAGTTATTGCCACATATAATGGCGATGATGAAACATATACAGCCACATTTGCATTTCAGTCAACGGGTGGTCAAGGTGACGATACTGGCGTGAGTGGTTCAACAACATTAGAAGTCAAAATTGTTGACCGAAATGGTGAAAAATTCACCAGTACAAACCCAGTCACGGCAGATAATACCGGTGTTGTTGTTGCAACGTTAAAATCAGATGGTGTAGCAGTTGCAGATAAGCTTATTTCTTTTGGCACTAATTTTACAGGTGTTATAACGCCTGAGCTTGGCACTGCAATCACAGATGACTCGGGTGAAGCACGCGTCACATTAGGTAGTGGTGTAGCAACAGGTGCAGGCCAAGTTGTAGCTAGTTATGCTCCAGCAAGTGGTACAAACGTAAGTAATACAGCTGTTTTTTACTCATCGGGTGATGGGGCTGCGCAAGATGAAGCGCAATTTTCAGTTTCCATAAAACTACTTACAGGTTGTAATGCGGATTGGGATGATAACCGCAGCAATGTTAAATTAGATCCGTTATCTGTAGCGTCTGGTTGTACTGTAACCAACAGCATTTCATCTTCTGAATTGGGTGAATTATTTGTCGAGGTCACTAACGAGCAAAGTGGCGAAGGCAGTAAAAACGCGCTTGTAAATATTGAAACTAATTTAGGTACAATTCTACCTTCTTCGGGTACTGCTTTAACTGATAACTTTGGTATTGCACTATTAAAACTTCAGCCAGGTAATACCGGTGGGGCAGGAACTGTTACGGCAACGGCTCTAGATGAAAGTGCATCGTTAAATTTTGCAGTAGGTATTGCAAACTTAACGCTTAGCGTTGATAACGGATTGAATACCAATGATGACGGTAGTGTAATACCACTTAAAGCAGGTGGTAGTACTGTCATTGAAGTAACGCTTACAGACGAAAATGGAAACTTATATTTAACGGCTACTGACGTTGAATTTAGCTCTACCTGTGCAGTTGCCGGTGAGTCTGTAATTGATGACAGCGTAAAATCGTCAAATGGTATTGCTACAGCAACCTACAGAGCAACAGGTTGTAACATTGACGATGATGTAACAATTACGGTTGAAACAGGCGGACAAAACTTTACTGAATCAACGGTTATTCCAGTAGAAAGCTCTGCAGTACAATCTATTCAATTTGTAGATGTAAGCGAGACATTTATAGCATTACCACCAGGCGAAGGTGGTTTACCAACGCAATCAATCGTTACGTTTAAATTACTTGATGCTGATAATATAGCGTCTTCTCAGCAACGAATAGATTTTAAATTAACTGATTCAGTGGGCGCTGCAAATTTAACGCTTACCAGTGGCAATACCGATAATGAAGGGCTAGTTCAAACGACTGTAACCTCAGGTATTGTGCCGGGGCCTTTAGTTGTTAAAGCGTGTTATGTATCTAAAGAAGATGTTAAAGCACTGCCCGAAGGTGATGATTTAACGTGTTGGGTTGATGACTTTGAATTGTGTCAAACTGATCCTGGCAATGAAATTTGCCCTGAAGGTACATTAAATTTAATTCCACTTTCTGAACAAATTAGTTCTGTTTCTGCGCAGCTTACACTTGCTTCAGGTGTGACTGATCAAAACAGTTTTGATTTAAGCCCAACTACATTTAATACTAATTCACTTTACTACAACGGTATTATTACTGATTTAACTGTATTTTTTGGTGATCAGTTTAATAATTACAACGGCGATGGAGTAGAGGCAACGGTTCTTTCAGAGGCAGGCGTAGTTGGTTCGTCAAGTAACGAAGAAACATGTAAAACAAATGACGCTACTTGTGTCGTCACGTGGCGCTCACAGGGCGACCGCCCATTCGAAGATTACAAATGGGGTAATAGAATCGGTGAAATTGATGGGAATGCGTCGACAACTGAAGGTATAAACCCTAAAACAGGCCAAATTAACTGTGACCCATACTTCGGTGCAGCTGCACCGTGTATTAATGGTATTACACGCGCTAAAAATGACGAAAATGGCGTAGTAATGGGTGGGCGCGTAAGTGTGCTTGCAGTTACCAAAGGCCAAGAGAACTTCGTAGATGAACAATCGTCTGATGGCGTAAAACGTACGAATGGTTTATTCGATATAGGTGAATACTACGCAAGTTATGATTTACCTGAAGCCTTTATTGACCACAATGAAAACAACAGCTTTGATAAAGCGGATTGTAGCGATGCTCGCGGCGATGATTACGATCCAGTAACAGATGCTTGTTCAGAGTTAAACTCGCGTGGTGGACATAACGAAACGTGGCGTGATTTAGACAATGACGGAATTTACGATGCCGCTGACGGCCTATACAATGGTTTATTATGTAGTGAAGCTGCAAATGCTGCCGGTGAATGTTCGCGCGAGTTGGTTGAGGTTCGTAAAAACATTGAATTAGTTATGTCAGGTGATGAACCCTACGTGCGTTTCTCTGTTGTTAAAACGGATGCATTACCAGCGCCATTTGAAGTATTTGTGCCCGCTGATTGTTCAAGTTCAGTCTCTGGTAACAGAACATTTGTAGAGTTAGAGGAGTCGGATGTATCTCAGCGTTGTGATGTTGCTGCTATCGACTTATCGGTTAATAATGTCGAAATCGATAATCCTGATTTCGATCCTAATGACCCTGATGAAACAGACCCTGAAACACTCACTGTAGACATTGGTTTAACATCAATGGCTGTTCGTATTCATTATACTGATGAATTTGGCAATCCATTACCTGCAAACACAGTGGTATCTTTAACGACGAGTAATGGCGATCTGTCAATCATTAGTCACAGTGAAACGATACCGAATACCAATACAGATAAGCCTATGTACTCGGATGTATTAATTTCACGAGAGACTGACGGTAACGACCAAACAAGTGGGGTTCTAAGTATTACTTTTGAATTTGAAAACCAACTAGGGGCTAGTAAAACCGTCTCGAGAGGCATCACAATTTTTGATGATGTTTAAGTTTTCGTAAAAAATGCCAACCTTTAGGTTGGCATTTTTCTTTGTGTTCTATATATTCCACAGCAATTATTCTAAAAACACCAGTTTGTCTAAATTAGCAACAAAAATTGTTCGTTTATTCAGTAAATACTGAAAAGTTTGTATTAAAAGCTTGTAACAACTAGTGTTTGTAGATATACCTATAAATATTCGCACCGCTAATGCGGTAAACACATTTTCAATATTTGGTTAGAAATAGGCAACTATGGGCAAATCGCTAGTAATTGTAGAGTCACCTGCTAAGGCTAAAACAATTAATAAATACTTAGGTAATGACTTTATCGTAAAGTCCAGTATTGGGCATGTACGAGACTTACCTACCTCAGGTTCGAGCAAAGCAAAAGTGCCGGCAACTAAAACGCCAGCAGAAGTGCGTAAAATGCCACCGGATGAGAAAGCAGCGTATAAACAGCAACGAGATTACACCAACTTAGTTGCACGTATGGGGATCGATCCTGAAAAAGGCTGGCAGCCTCATTACGAAATCCTACCGGGTAAAGAAAAAGTTGTTCAAGAATTACAAAAGCTGGCCGAAAAAGCAGACCAAATATACCTCGCAACGGATTTGGATAGAGAAGGGGAAGCAATTGCTTGGCACCTTCAAGAAATCATCGGTGGCGAGCCAGAAAAATATAAACGCGTTGTTTTTAACGAAATTACTAAAAATGCCATTCAACAAGCGTTTGAAACACCGGGTGAGCTAAATACTGACATGGTATTTGCTCAGCAAACACGTCGTTTTTTAGACCGTGTTGTGGGCTTTATGGTATCGCCGCTTTTATGGGCAAAAGTAGCGCGTGGATTATCGGCAGGACGAGTACAGTCAGTTGCAGTACGATTACTTGTAGAACGAGAGCGTGAAATTAAAGCGTTTATCCCAGAAGAGTTTTGGGATATTCATGCAGATGTTACAAATACTGAGTCAGCATTACGTTTAGAAGTCACTAAACAAGCAGACAAGCCATTTAAGCCTGTAAACGAAGCACAAATCAAAGAGGCAGTAAAAAGCCTTGAGAATGCCGAATATAAAGTTGTTAACGTTGAAGAAAAACCAAGCAAAAGTCGCCCAAGTGCACCTTTAATTACATCAACAATGCAACAAGCCGCCAGTACACGTTTAGGTTATGGTGTTAAAAAGACCATGATGCTAGCTCAGCGATTGTATGAAGGTGGTTATATTACTTATATGCGTACCGATTCAACTAACTTATCGAAAGATGCGGTTGAAATGTGTCGTGAATACGTGACAGAACAATTTGGTGCAAAGTATTTACCAGAAGAGCCAATTAACTACAGCTCAAAAGGAAACGCCCAAGAAGCGCATGAAGCTATTCGTCCTTCAAGCGTTACCGTGTTGTCTGGACACCTAGAAGGTGTAGATGCCGATGCTAAAAAACTTTACGAGTTAATATGGCGTCAATTTGTAGCGTGTCAAATGGTGCCTGCAGAGTACGATTTAACAACCTTGACTGTTGCGGCTAATGATTTTCAACTTAAAGCTAAAGGGCGTGTACTTCGTTTTGATGGTTGGACTAAAGTACAACCCGCTGTTCGTAAAAAGAACGAAGAAGATCAATCACTTCCTGCTGTTACTATGGGCGAAACACTGACACTTGTTGAGCTTGATCCTAAACAACACTTTACTAAACCGCCAGCGCGCTTTAGCGAAGCAAGTTTAGTTAAAGAGCTAGAAAAACGAGGAATAGGTCGTCCTTCTACATATGCCTCAATTATTTCTACAATCCAAGACCGTGGTTATGTACGTGTAGAAAACCGTCGTTTCTTTGCTGAAAAAATGGGTGAGATTGTCACTGACCGTCTGGTTGAAAATTTTACCGACTTAATGAACTTCGACTTCACGGCAAAAATGGAAGGCCGTTTAGATGACATAGCTGAAGGTGAACGTGTTTGGACGCAAGTCCTTGATAAGTTTTACGCTGACTTTTCAACACAATTAACCATTGCAAAAGACGAACCAGAACAAGGTGGCATGCGTCTTAATGAAATGGTTGAAACCGATATAGAATGCCCTACATGTAGTCGTAAAATGGGTATTCGAACAGCATCAACGGGTGTGTTTTTAGGATGTACGGGTTATAACCTACCGCCTAAAGAACGTTGTACTACTACTATGAATTTAGTATCTGGCGATGAAGCGGTAGCCGCTGACGTTGAAGACGAAGAAACAGAAAAATTAATGCAAATGAAGCGCTGTCCTATTTGTGAAACAGCGATGGATTCGTATTTAATTGATGAGACCCGCAAGTTACATGTATGTGGTAACAACCCAGCGTGTAAAGGGCATATTGTTGAGCAAGGCACGTTTAAGATTAAAGGTTATGACGGTCCAATTATTGAGTGTGATAAATGTGGCTCAGACATGGAACTTAAATCTGGGCGTTTTGGTAAGTACTTTGGCTGTAATAACGAAGAGTGTAAAAATACACGTAAGTTACTAAAAAATGGTGAAGCTGCTCCGCCTAAAGAAGATCCAGTTCATATTCCTGAATTAGAATGTGAAAAATCGGAAGCTTATTTTGTATTACGTGATGGTGCTGCGGGTATATTTTTAGCTGCAAATACATTCCCTAAATCGCGTGAAACTCGAGCGCCTAAGGTTGAAGAGTTAAAACGTTTTAGAGACCGTATATCCCCTAAATTTTACTATTTAGCTGACGCGCCAGCTCAAGACCCAGATGGTAATCTTGCTGTTGTACGCTACAGCCGTAAAAACAAAGCGCAGTATGTTATGACTGAAATTGACGGTAAAGCAACTGGTTGGACTGCTCATTATGAAGCAGGTAAATGGGTAGAGGAAGCCAAGAAAAAAGCGGCACCTAAAAAGAAAGCAGCGGCTAAAAAAGCCCCAGCTAAGGCAAAACCTAAAGCAAAAGCAAAAAAAGATGAAGAGTAACTAAAGCTAGGTAGTAACACTTTATCGTTACAAAAACCGGAATGCACAGCCTGTGTCTATTCCGGTTTTTTATGCTTAGTAATTGTGTTCGCAACGGCTTTTTGGCTGTTCAATCAACTAAGCATAGCTAACCTTAAATTACAGTTTTGAGTCAGCGTTAAATCTTTACAGACGTTACTTTTTGATAGCCTTCAGATTCAAGCTCATCATTTACACAATTTAAAACATATGCATAAAGGTCTTCATTCATTACATCGTCGTCTTTAGCCCAGTTAACGCACATCTCAGTGTACTCTTTTATCATTTGCGATGAAGCTACTGGTGTGTCGTCTGCTATTGAGTATGTTGCATATACTGCAAATAGTGACGCTGTTAATGATGCAAGTAATGCTTTTTTCATTCGTTTATTCCTAAAAAAATGGTTTCATAACGGTTATTGTCGCTATAAAACAAACGTGCCCAAGCAGAACGCTTCTGTTGGTATGCTGAATTTAGTCGAATTTTAAATAAAAGATAACGAAAAATATTTATCGTAAAGATAAGTTTATTTATAGGCCGTTTTTTATAATTATTTGTATAAGCTTAATTAATACGTTAATGTCGCCTTTTTTAATATATAGAATAACAAATGACATCTAACACGCCCGATACACCTAAAAAAAGCATTCAATCAACCAATAAAATAGAGCATGCATTGGAGTCGTTTATTTTTAAAGGCCGTTGGTTGTTAGCGCCTTTTTTTGTTGGCCTTTTGTTTGCGGTTATTTTGTTATTGATTAAATTTTTTAAACAACTGTATTTAATGGGGATTGCTACTTTTACAGCATCAAACCAAGATTTACTGGTAGGCATATTGACGCTAGTAGATACAGCGTTACTCGCAGGCCTTTTGTTGATTATTATTTTCAGTGGATACGAAAATTTTGTGTCTAAGCTGGGCATAGATAACCACGAAGATAAGCCATCTTGGATGGGAAAAGTGGGTTTTTCAGGGCTTAAAATGAAGCTGATCAGCGCTATTGTTGCAATATCAGCTGTTGAACTCTTAAAAGTGTTTATAAATTCAGAGGCACATTCAAACGACGAGCTACTCTGGAAAGTAATAATCCACGTTACTTTTGTGATGTCGGGCGTGTTGTTTGCATTTACCGACTACCTAAATAGTAAAACCCACAATCATTAATTTACCTACAAAAAAGCCCATGTCATTACATGGGCTTTTTGTTGTCACTAATTAGTGGTTAGTATCAATTAGCACGTTGCGTAATAGCATGCATATGGCGCTAATAGTAATTGCTCGTTCTCTATATGGCCTTTGTGATGACTAAGCTCACTAAACTCTGTAGATATATCAGTTGGCAGCGATAACGCTGCTTCAGCGCCACTTAAATTAAAAACACATAACATCTTTTCATTTTCGAATGTTCTGTAAAAAGCAAGAACAGGCTCATGTGTGTTAATAAATTCAATATCACCTTCAAGTAGCACGGGCTTTGTTTTTCGCCAGGCCATAAACTCACGATAAGCATTTAAAATAGAATCACTATCAAGAGTTTGCTGTTTTACTGATTGCTGCTTATGCTGCTCGTCTACTGGCAGCCATGGCTTAGTTTCGCTAAAGCCTGCATGTTGTAAACTTGCATTATCCCATGGCATAGGCGTTCTACAACCATCACGGCCTTTAAAGTTAGGCCAAAAGGTTATTCCATACGGGTCTTGCAGATCTTCAAAGGCTACGCTTGCTTCGCCTAAGCCTAATTCTTCACCCTGGTACATACACACACTACCGCGTAAAGATGCGAGTAGGGCGGTGAGCATTTTACATTGCTGTGAATTAATTTCGCCATTTTGGCTCCAACGGCTTGCTACACGTTCAACATCGTGATTACTAAATGCCCAACATGGCCAGCCTTCTGTCATCCCTTTTTCAAGGGTTTGCACAGTTGTTCTTATATACTCACTTGAATAATCGTTAGTTAAAAGTTCAAAGCTATAACCCATATGCAGCTTATCACCGCCTTGTGTGTACTCTGCCATCGTGGCTAAAGAGTCCTCTGACGAAATTTCACCTAGTGAGACAGTGCCAGGGTATTTATTAAGTAACGCACGAATATCTTGCATAAACTCAATGTTTTCAGGCTGGGTATTATTGTAGTAGTGGTATTGAAATGCGTAAGGGTTGTCTTCACTGAAACCACGGCCTTGGCGTTTTTCTTTTGGTTTAGCAGGGTTATCACGAAGCTGCGCATCATGATAACAAAAGTTAATGGCATCGAGTCTAAAACCATCAACACCTTTTTTAAGCCAAAACTCAACGTTATCTAGCACTGCTTTTCTAACATCTGGGTTATGAAAATTTAAATCGGGTTGTTCAGTTAAAAAGTTATGAAGGTAGTATTGCCCTCTGCGTGGTTCCCATTGCCATGCACCGCCGCCAAAAATTGACAACCAGTTATTGGGTGCTGTGCCGTCTTCTTTAGAGTCAGCCCACACATACCAATCGGCTTTATCGTTATTTTGGTTTTCACGGCTGTCTAAAAACCATTGATGTTGATCTGACGTGTGGCTTAACACCTGATCGATAATAATTTTAATATCGCGGTCGTGTGCTTGTTCAATAAGCTCGTCGAAGTCGTTTAAATTGCCAAATAAAGGATCAATATCACGGTAGTCACTAATATCGTAACCAAAATCTTTCATAGGAGATTTAAAAAATGGCGAAATCCAAATAGCATCAACACCTAAGCTCTTAATATAATCAATACGATTAATTATTCCTCTTAAATCACCAATACCGTCGTTGTTGCTATCTTGAAAGCTACGCGGATAAACTTGATAAATAACCGCACCTTTATACCACTGCTTTTGGGCCATGCTTTTCTCCGTCATTCCAAACAGTTTTTTAAATTCTTATATGTGATTATGGTGGATCACGTTATTTTCAAAAAGCATACGTGAAGGCCGAGATACTGTAAAAAGACTGCATACGTATGCACAAAAATAAGCACGTTTGAGTTACTTCAAAAAATAGATATTTAGTGTCAATTAAGCGTTATAACTAAATTAAACCTGTTTACCAATTGCGTTGAATAAAAAAGAAACACGGCATAGCACCTCGCAAGTGCATATTTTTACTGGATTGCACTATAATGGTGATTGTATGTAATGGTCTTACCAATTTCACATTCATATTTATTAATTAAATTTAGCTTATGGTGCATGGTTAAAATTTATTTCTTAATAATTACAGGCTGTTAAAGCACGTTAAAATCATTAGGCTATTTTGCATAATTGTAATATTTGGATGGAATTGGTTGCACCAATAAATACTATTTAAAACAGTGTGTTACTAAGTTTTATGTGAAGTTTGTGTTAATTTATGTTGATTTTATAAGGCTTGAATACGTATGCATAAACTTGTTAATAAAATAAACCAAGCGTTAATATCCATCCTGACAACAAAATAAGCTCGCCTCGGTTTACTATCACTAAACAATTGAGCGGGTATCACAATATGGGTAACGGGAAAACATCATGTCTATGTTCAAACCAAGTATATTAACTCTGGCGTTAGCTGCTGCTGGCATCACTAGTTTTGCAGCAACTGCAGCTGAAGAAAAACAATTAAAAAATGATGACGTAGAAGTTATCGAAGTTAAAGGTTTTCGTGGCAGTATTGTAGAATCAATCAACACTAAACGTTTTTCACCAGAAGTCGTTGAGTCTATCTCTGCTGAAGATATTGGTAAGCTGCCTGATTCGTCGATTGCTGAGTCTATCGCTCGTTTACCTGGCTTAACAGCACAGCGCCTAGACGGTCGTGCAAGTCGAGTGAGTGTACGTGGCTTTAGTGAAAATGAAAGTGCCACTACATTTAATGGTCGTGAGCAAGTATCGATTGGTGATAACCGTGGCGTTGAGTTCGACCTTTACCCATCAGAAATAATGAGCGGTGTAACCGTATACAAAACACCCAGTGCGAGTATCGAAGCTGAAGGCATCGCCGGTGTTATAGACATGCAAACCGTAAAACCTTTAAGTAAAGGTGAGCAAGTGATCATGTTTAGTGGTCAGTATGAGCAAACTAGCTTTGATAAATTAAATTCGGATGGCGACGATGCAGGTTTTCGTGGCACTGTATCATACATAGATCAGTTTGCAGATGACACCATAGGTGTAGCATTTGCTTACAACACCATGAGCTCACCAAACCAAGAAAAACGTTGGAACTCTTGGGGATACCCTGATACAGAAGTAGACGGTCAAACATATTCGATTTTAGGCGGGGCTAAACCGTTTGTACGCTCGTCAACCCTTGAGCGTGACTCAGCAATGCTAGTTGTAGAAGCTGCACCAAACGATCGCTTAAATATGACGTTTGATGCGCTATATGTAGATTTTAATGATGAAAAAATCTTGCGTGGTATTGAAGTTCCTTTTGCTTGGGGTCAAGGTAGCATCGACCCAAATAGTGTTACTGTAGATGAACAGTCTGGCTTTATTACTAGCGCTGTAACCGAAGGTCAGCGTGTTGTTGTTCGAAACGACTATGAAGAACGAAAGGCAGAGCTATCACAATTTGGTTTTAACGCTAAATACGATATTAACGATGACTGGTCAATTGAGTTTGATGCAAGCCGCTCAAAAGTAGATCGAACTATTTGGAGTATTGAAAGTTATTCAGGCACTGGCCGTGGCGATGCAAACGGTATTGCTGATAACATAGGGTATGCATTTGATGGTGGAAATACGGGTGCACAATTTACTCATGAGCTTGATTACAGCGACTACGACTTAATTCAGTTAGGTGGCCCGTTATCTTGGGGTGGCAGTGCGGCGCTAAATAACAAGTACGGCTTAAATGACACGGCTTATCAAAATACCGCACAAGATGGTTTTATTAACGCACCAGAGATTAGCGATGAGCTTTCAACGCTTAAGTTAGCGGCCAGTAAAGTACTTGAAAACGAATATTTTAGCCGTATTAATTTTGGTTTATCTTACCGCGACCGTGAGAAAGTAAAACAGTCTGAAGGCTACTTCATGACTTTGAAAGATTTCTCTTTAGATAATCCGGGCATGGTATCAGTGCCAGAGCAGTACCGTTTAGGTTCGGCAAGTTTAGACTTTATTGGCATGGGTGACATGATTGCTTATGACACTAACGGCCTAGTGAATGATGGTTATTACGATTTACTGCAAGAAAGCTTAACGGATCAAAAACATTTAACCCGTTCGTGGACAGTTCAAGAAGAAGTTACCGCTGCATTTATCCAAGCAGATATTAATGCAGAAATTGGTGGCATACCGGTAACAGGTAATGTAGGTGTACGTTATGTACGCACTGAGCAGTCATCACAAGGCTTTGAAGCATCAAATATTAATGGTTTAGTGATTGCATCACCTACTGATGTTAGTCACGACTATTCAAATGTATTACCAAGCTTAAACTTATCTTTTGCAATTGATCAAGAGCAAACAATTCGTTTTGGTGCGGCTAAAACAATTTCTCGTGCTCGCCTTGATGAAATGCATGCATCGATTGAAACAAGTTATAACAGCGAAAAGCCAGACGAAAACGGTAACTACTGGTCTATTTCTGGTGGTAATGCAGAGCTTGAACCAAAAGAAGCAACAGGCTTTGATTTAACATACGAAAACTACTTTGATGTAGAAGGTTACTTTTCAGCAGCGTTATTTTATAAAGACATTGACCAATGGATTTTTGATGAGCGTTACGATGTTGATGTAACAGGTAAAGAAGACCCTGCAACCGGCGAGTTGCCTCCAGCAGACAGAAATACAGCTACCCGTTCAAGCAAAGTGAATGGTGGCGACGGAAGTTTATGGGGCTATGAGCTTTCATTATCATTCCCTTTCAGTGTATTACATGAGTCGTTAGAAGGTTTTGGTTTAATTGCGAGCCACACCAGCGTTGAGCAAGACTTGCAAGATCAAAACGGAAATGATTACGAACTACCAGGTTTGTCAGATAAAATTGATAGTCTAACTGTGTACTTCGAACGCAATGGTTTCCAAGCACGTACCAGCATGCGTAAACGTAGTGACTTTAAAGGTGACATCTACGGTTCAGGTTTCGCAACACAACAAGTTGATATACTTGGCGAGACTATTTGGGATGCGCAATTAGGCTATGACTTTGCTGATTCTGGTATTGCTGGTTTTGAGAACTTATCAATGACGTTCCAAATTCAAAACATTACCGAAGAAGCGTTTACATCATTGCAAGGCGATAACGCGCTGCAAGTACGTGACTACCAAGATTATGGTCGTACGTTCTTATTGGGCTTTAGCTACAAGCTATAATAAACGTTGTGTGTAGGAGCCCTTGTAATTTATTTTACAAGGGCTTTTTTATAGCTACTTTATCTAAATTTTATCAAAATCTGATTTATACCAATCAAACCATTAAGTGCTATGTTGAGTTGGTATTAACACGTGGGCAATACTATGAAACCAATAAAAAACGTTGTTATTGCGGGTGGTGGAACCGCTGGTTGGATAGCCGCAGCGCTACTTAATAAAGTGTTAGGTAAAGTAATTAACATCACGCTTATAGAGTCCAGTAGCATTGGCACAATAGGGGTCGGTGAAGCGACCATTCCGCCTATTATTCAGCTTAACAATGCGTTGGGTATTAATGAACAAGACTTTATAAACGCCACCAATGCGTCTATAAAACTTGGCATCGAGTTCGAAAACTGGAAAACACCATCTCACAGTTACATGCATGCATTTGGCTCGTTTGGTAAAGATTTTCCCTTTTGTGATTTTTATAACTTTTGGGTAAAAGGGCAAATAAGTGGCAGTGAAGATTCGTTATGGGATTTTTCACTTAATTACCAAGCCGCTAAAAAGCACAAATTTGCACCACTTAAATCTATTCCAAATACACAACTGCCTGGGCTTAGCTACGCTTTTCATTTTGATGCGACTCTATATGCTGAGTACTTAAAAAAATTGGCGTTATCACGCGGTGTAAAACACATAGATGCAAAAATTGACCATGTTACGCAATGCCCTAACACAGGCCAAATTAACAGTCTAACGCTTGATAATAATAGCCAAATTGAGGGTGACTTATTTATAGATTGTACGGGGCAACGTGCACTTTTAATTGAGCAAACACTTAATACAGGCTTTGTTGATTGGTCGCATTATTTACCATGCGATAGCGCCGTAGCAGTGCAATCAACAGGACGTGATGAATTAAAGCCTTATACACGTTCTATTGCACATAACGCAGGTTGGCAGTGGCAAATACCGTTGCAAAATAGAACAGGTAATGGGTTGGTTTATTGCAGCCGCTATTTATCTGACGAGTCAGCTACCGCGCTTTTACTCAACAACTTACCGAGTGAACCGACAACATCCCCTCGTTTAATAAAATTTAAAACAGGACGACGTCTAAAGCAATGGCATAAAAACGTTGTAGCAGTAGGCCTTTCAAGTGGCTTTTTAGAGCCGCTGGAGTCCACTAGTATTCATTTAATTCAAAGTGCGGTTATACGTTTAATTAAGTTATTTCCTCACAATGGCGTTAGTGATGCGCTTGTTACTGAATTTAATAAGCAAAGTGTGACCGAGATAGAGCATATTCGCGACTTTATTATTTTACACTACAAGTTAACCGAACGAGAAGATACTCCATTTTGGCGCCAGTGTAAGCAAATGGATATTCCTCAATCGTTAGCTCATAAAATGGATTTATTTAGGCAAACAGGCAAGGTGGTTCGAGAAAGCGACGAGCTATTTGCAGAAGTGGCTTGGCAGCAGGTATGCATTGGGCAAGGCCTTATTCCCGAGGATTATAACAACATCGTTGACTCACTCAGTAGTGAACAACTAAACGATTTATTCTCAACACTAAAAACGCTTATTAATTCAACGGTAGATCAATTACCCACTCATAAAGAATTTTTAGCCAATATAAAAAGGGTTTAATGATGCGATTTTTAAATACACTATTACTTACAATAGTGTGTACCTTTTCATGCTCAACCTACGCACTTGACGTTGAACCTACTAATTGGTGGGTAGGCATGAATAAAAACACGATTAACATCATGGTTCATGAGCAAAACATTGCAAACGAGCAAATTAAATTAGCTAAATACAATGGCGTTAAGTTAAATAAAGTAACCCGTACCGATAATCCAAATTATGTATTTTTAAATATTACCATTACCGACGCCGCTAAAGCCGGAATGCTTGAGTTTAATAGCAGCGAAACAAGCATTAACTTTGAGTTCCCACTTCTTGAGCGATATAAAAACAGCGCTCAGCGTCAAGGCTTTACATCTAGCGATACCCTTTATTTAATCAACCCAGACCGTTTTGCTAATGGTGATGAGCAAAACGATACTGTTCATAGCATGTTAGAAGCGGCAAATCCTAGTATAAAGGGCGGACGCCACGGGGGTGATATACAAGGTGTTATAAACGCGTTGCCGTATTTAAACGATTTAGGTGTTACTCAGCTTTGGTTAACGCCAGTACTTGAAAACAACATGCCAGATTATTCTTACCATGGTTATGCAATTACTGACTTTTATAAAGTTGACCCACGTATGGGCTCAAATCAGTTATATAAAACGCTATCTGCAAAAGCAAAAGAGCACGGCATAGGCCTTGTAATGGATATGGTACTCAACCATTTTGGCTCAGAGCATACCTGGGTTAAAGATAAACCTACCAAAGATTGGATTAACTTTAATGGTGAGTTTAAAAAAGGTAAAAACGCTACAAGCCATGCACGCCAAACTATACAAGACCCACACGCCAGTGAGTACGACAAGCGCCAGTTTAATGATGGTTGGTTTGTAGAAACCATGCCTGATTTAAATCAGCGCCAACCACTGTTAAGTGAATACTTAATTCAAAACGCTATTTGGTGGATAGAATACGCCGACTTAAGCGGCATACGTGTTGATACCTACTCGTATTCAGATAAAGCATTTTTGAGTGATTGGACAAAAGCAATAATGCAAGAGTATCCAGACTTTAATATTGTTGGAGAGGAGTGGACCTCTAACCCTGCAATTGCCTCTTATTGGCAACGTGGTAAAAATAATCAAGATGGGTATACATCAAGCCTACCAAGCGTGATGGACTTTTCGTTGCAAGAGTCGGTAATTCAAGCGCTCAATGAAGATGAAAGCTGGAACACGGGCTGGGTTAAAGTCTATGAGTCGTTGGCGAATGACTTTTTATACCCTGATACCAATAACATTATGGTGTTTGCTGATAACCACGATATGAGCCGTGTATACACTGAGCTTGGACAAGATGTTGCAAAAACTAAAATGGCCATGACGCTATTTTTAACCACGCGCGGTATTGCACAAATGTATTACGGTACGGAGGTTCTATTAGATAACACCCCAAGTAAAGATCATGGTGATATTAGAATAGATTTCCCGGGTGGGTTTAAAGGCCAAACGAGTAATGCATTTACAGGTAAAGGGCTTACCTCGCAGCAAAAAGACATGCACAAAACAATTAGCACTTTGCTTAACTTTAGAAAAAGCAGCACTGCGCTAGATAAAGGCAAGTTAGTGCACTTTACGCCACAACAAGGTGTGTATAGTTATGCGCGTATTAGCGACGAGCAAACTGTATTGGTATTTATGAATAAAAACACAAAAGAGCTCGTTAAGAATATTGAGTATATGCAGGAAGTAATACCAAAAAATGCTAAAGCGCATAACTTATTCACCAACAAAATACAATTACTAGGTGATACAGTGGCTTTACCGGCAATGAGTGCCACCGTTTTAGAAATAAATACACCACAATAGTTTGCCTGAATACGTATGCAGCAACTGTATGGTTGCTGCACTAATCATTAGTATTAAGTGATACGCACTGACAAAAGACACACAATGAAAAAATCAGTTTATGCACCTGCAATTTTATGTAGCGCACTTTTAATTAGTAGCTGCTCAGAAAGTAATAAAGATGAGCAACCCCAAGTAACACAGAATAAAGCTAATGAGTTAGCTAAGCCTGTTGTATATCAAGTTTTCACTCGTTTATTTGGTAATACGCAAACCGCCAATGTGCCATGGGGCAGCAAAGAGCAAAACGGCGTGGGCAAATTTGCCGACTTTAACAACGCTGCGCTTAAGGGTATTAAAGAACTAGGTACCACGCACGTTTGGTATACGGGTGTATTGCATCACGCATTAGTGGGTGATTATACGCAGTTCGGTATTTCTAAAGACGATCCTGATGTTGTAAAAGGGCGCGCTGGCTCACCTTATGCAATTAAAGACTACTACGACGTAAACCCCGATTTAGCGATTAACGTCACTAACCGAATGGGCGAATTTAGTGAGCTTATTGAACGCACACATAATCATGGAATGAAGGTCATTATTGATATAGTACCTAACCATGTGGCGCGTAACTATAAATCGCTGGGTAAGCCAAAAGGTGTTAAAGACTTCGGTGAAGAAGATGATACCAGCAAAGAGTACGATAATAATAATAATTTTTACTATGTACCTGGAAAGTCTTTTCAAGTACCTACAGATGCTAATTACCAAGTCCTAGGTGGCAATGCTCATCCACTTGCGGACGGCTTTTTTGAAGAAAACCCAGCAAAATGGACAGGTAATGGTGCAAGAGCGCCAAAACCCGACATAAATGATTGGTACGAAACCGTAAAAGTTAATTACGGCGTTAAACCAAACGGCAGTTACGACTTTCCAACATTACCAAAAACTATAGCGACGCAAGATTATCGTGCTCATTATGAATTTTGGCAAGATAAAGAGCTTCCTAATAGCTGGTATAAATTTAGAGATATTGCATTGTTTTGGCTCGACAAAGGGGTTGATGGCTTTAGATATGATATGGCCGAGATGGTACCGGTTGAGTTTTGGAGCTTTTTAAATTCATCAATAAAAATGCAAAAGCCAGACGCCTTTTTATTGGCTGAAGTATACGACCCGCAAATGTATCGTGCTTATATTCATCAAGGTAAAATGGATTTCCTTTACGATAAAGTCGGCTTTTACGATACGTTAAAGGTCATTATGCAAGTCAAGCAGCCAGCAAACACTATTTTTGATGCGCATAAAACCGTTGCCGATATAGAGCAACACATGCTGCATTTTTTAGAAAACCATGACGAGCAACGCATTGCTAGCCCTGACTTTGCAGGAAATGCAGCGTGGGGTAAACCCGCTATGGTGGTCTCTAACTTAATTAGTCGTGCGCCAAGCTTATTATATTTTGGCCAAGATGTGGGTGAAGATGGTTCTGAAAATGCTGGATTTGGTTCGCCAACTCGCACCAGTATTTTTGATTATATAGGCGTTCCCGCTCATCAAGCATGGATGAATAATGGTCAGTTTGATGGTGCGAAACTTACTAACGAACAAGCTGCATTGCGTGAATACTACAAAGCAATTATGGCTTTAAATACTTTACCTGCTGTTGTGGGCGGCGATATGCAAGAGCTTACTATTACAGGCAGCGATCGTATTGTTGGGTTTAGCCGAGCGCTTGGGCAGCAAACAATTTTGGTACTCAGTAACTTTAGTGAGCAAACACAGAGTATCTCTGTTTATCTATCTCAGAAGCAAGTAACAAAACTGGGTGAAAGCTCACTACTTGTTGATTTACTTGAACAGCACCAAGTGGCACTTAAAACACACTCGCAAGGCGTCACATTTAACCTGACACTTGAAGCATTTAGCAGCGCAGTATTAACAAATAAGGCTAATAATGAATAATCAAAATAATAATAGTGACAAGCCAAATTTAAGCTTTTGGCAAATATGGAATATGTGCTTTGGCTTTTTGGGCATACAGTTTGGTTTTGCCCTGCAAAACGGTAACGTGAGCCGTATATTTCAAACATTAGGCGCCCAAGTAGATGATATACCCATTTTATGGGTTGCAGCACCGCTTACCGGTTTAATTGTACAGCCAATTATTGGTTATTGGAGTGATAAAACATGGGGCCGATTTGGCCGCCGTCGTCCGTTCTTTTTTGTTGGAGCCGTGTTAACAACGCTTTCGTTATTTATTATGCCGCACTCGCCAACACTTTGGATTGCCGCAGGTATGTTATGGATTATGGATGCGTCAATCAACGTGACCATGGAACCGTTTAGAGCGCTGGTTGGTGATAACCTGCCAGAAAAACAACGTGCAACAGGCTATGGTTTACAAAGCTTTTTTATTGGCATTGGAGCGGTATTAGCCTCAGCATTACCGTGGATGATGACCAACTGGTTTGATGTTAGTAATACTGCAGCAGCAGGGCAAATTCCCGAGTCAGTAAAATATTCATTTTACTGGGGTGGGGTGGTTTTATTAGTTGCTGTTTTATGGACTGTGGCACGCACCAAGGAATATAGCCCAGAACAACTTGCTGAATTTGAAAAGCAAACAGCGAAGTCTACCACTGCAATTATTGCCGATATTAACTTTAACAAAGGCGCCATTATTTTTGTGGTGTTAGGTTTAGCAACTCTTGCATTAGTAATGGGGTTATCGCTTGAAAAAGAGCTTTACCTACTTGCTGGTGGTTTACTAGCATTTGGTATTGTGCAGTGGATTGCAGCGGCGCTTAAAAGTGCTAATAAAACCCAAGGTGGTTTTTACCAAGTAGTGCAAGATGTATTTACAATGCCAGAGGCCATGAAGCAGCTTGCATGGGTGCAGTTTTTTAGTTGGTTTACGTTATTTGCCATGTGGATTTACACCACTTCTGCGGTAACAAGCTTTCACTATGGTAGTAGCGATGCAACTTCTAAAGCATTTAACGATGGTGCAGATTGGGTGGGTATTTTATTTGCCGCTTACAATGGTTTTGCTGCTATTGCCGCTATGTGTATTCCGTTTTTAGTTAAAAAAATGGGTTTAAAAGGCGCGCATTGTTTTAATTTATTACTGGGCGCATTAGGCCTTGGCAGCTTTATGTTTATTCAAGATCCTAAAATGTTACTTATACCTATGATTGGTGTGGGCTTTGCGTGGGCGTCTATATTATCACTGCCATATGCCATGTTAAGTAACGCCTTACCAAGTAATAAAATGGGCGTTTACATGGGCATTTTTAACTTTTTTATTGTTATCCCGCAATTGCTTGCAGCCAGTATTTTAGGGCTTATTTTACGTCACGCATTTTCAAATCAGCCTATTTACGCATTACTAATTGGCGCAGCCTCATTTGTTGTTGCCGCTGTAGCCGTAATGCGCGTTAAACATTCTAATTAAGGATACACAATGAAAAAATATAACCTTATAACTGCCTCACTTTTAACATTGGGTTTAACTGCCTGCGGTGCACAAAACATAAGCACAGATAATGAAAATATCGCTGCACAGGTTAAATCGGCACCTGGCGCGCCAGGCGCAGAGCCATTTTGGGCGTATGCAGGTAAAACAGGTATCGGCACATCGTTTGAAGAATATAAAAACGGTCAGTACAGTGACTCAGCTGTAACAGGCAATGTATCGAAAGTGTGGTTTTCTATTGCTAAAGGGATGATCACAGAAACTATGTTTGGGCTTATTCACCAAGCACAAATAAAAGACATGCAATTTATTGTTACCGGTAAAGACTTTACGGTAACCGAGGCTGATGACTTAGACGTAACCATTGATTACTTATACAAAGATGAGCAAGGCAGACCACTTTCACTAGCTTATAAAGTAACAAGTATCGACAAGCAAGGTCGCTTTAGTTTAGAAAAACACATATTTACCGACCCAGATACACAAACATTATTTGTACGAAGTGTATTTAATACTCAATTAGAGGGTTTAAAAGCCTACGTTAACGTTAACCCATACATTAATAATAACGGATTAGGTGACTTTGCTAAAACAACAGAGCAAGGGCTTGTAGCCTGGGAAGGCGATAACTATTTAACATTACAATCAAGTTCACCTTTTAAAGCGCAAACCGTTGGCTTTACAGGTGAAAGTGATGGCATAAGTTCACTTAAAACAACACAAGCAATTAATAATCAGTATACGAATACCGGTGATGCTTCAGGTAATGTAAACATGCTTGCAGAACTCGGTGATATCAGTAACAACACCACATTTGATTTAGCTTTAAGCTTTGGTAAAACGCAGCAGCAAAGTATTCAGCACGGTGAGCAAAGCTTGGCAAAGGGCTATAAAGCGGTACTTGATCACTACAACGGTAAAGGCGACGAGCTAGGTTGGCAAGACTACATACAAAGTCTTGAGCCACTAGCAAGCATGGTTGAGCAAACTGCGGATAACGGCAAGCTTTTATACACCAGTGCCATGGTTTTAAAAGCACAAGAAGATAAAACACACGCGGGTGCACTTATTGCATCACTGTCAAACCCATGGGGTGAAACTGTATCTGCAAAAGAAGGTTCTACTGGTTATAAAGCGGTATGGGTGCGCGATTTTTACCAAGTTGCAATGGCATTTATGGCGCTCGGCGATACAGCCACTGCTAAAACAGCATTCGAGTACCTTGAAAAAGTACAAGTTAACAGCAATACGCCCGGTAATAATGGCGATACTGGCTGGTTTTTACAAAAAACACATGTAGATGGTGAGCTTGAATGGGTAGGTGTACAGTTAGATCAAACCGCTATGCCTATTATGCTTGCCTGGAAGTTGCATAAAGCCAATGTACTTAGCGACGATGAACTTAAAAGTTGGTACGGTAAAATGCTAAAACCGGCTGCCGATTTTTTAGTTGATGGTGGCCTTGCTAAAATTTTATGGAACGACACGCAAATTACTCCTCCGGCAACACAGCAGGAGCGCTGGGAAGAGCAAGAAGGTTACTCGCCTTCAACGACGGCTGCAATTGTTGCGGGCTTGATAACAGCCAGCGATATAGCAACACTTAGCGGTGACGATAAAAACGCTAAGCGCTACTTAGATACGGCTAAAAAGTACAACAACGATATTGAATCGCAAATGTTTACTACAAAGGGTAATTTAAAAAGCGAAAATACCGACGGTGAATACTTTATTCGTATAGGCCAAGATACTGATGCAAACTCAGACACCAAAATTAATGCGAATAATGGCCGTGAAGGGTTTAATAAAAAGCAAATATTAGATGGTGGGTTTTTAGAACTTGTACGCTACGGTGTGCGTGGCGCTAACGACGAAAGCATTGTTAAAACATTGCCTGAATATGACGATGAAACGCTTGAAGATAACCTACAGGTAAAATATAGCTTTAGTTTTGAAGATGGCACCGGCACATTTGCAGGCTACCGCCGTTACGGTAACGACGGTTACGGCGAAGATGAAGTAACAGGCACAAATTACGCAGAGGGCGGCGCTAACACTCCTGGGCAACGTGGTCGTGTATGGCCATTTTTCACCGGCGAACGTGGTCATTACGAAATTGCTGCAGCTAACGCGAGTAAAACACTTAATGATGCTAAGCAGGCTGATATTAGAAATAGTTACGTAAAAGGCCTAGAACAGTTTGCGAATGAAGGCATGATGTTGCCTGAGCAAGTTTGGGATGGCGTAGGTGTTAATAAAGCCGGTTATAAATTAGGCGAAGGTACTAATTCAGCAACACCTTTAGCGTGGACACATGCTGAATACGTTAAGCTAGTTCGCTCATTAAGCGATAAACAAGTATGGGATTATTACCCAGTGGTAGAAAAAGCACTAAAGTAAACTTATCTACTAAGTAAAGAAAAGCCACGCTTATAGCGTGGTTTTTTATATTTAAGGTAAAGTTATATTTGAAATAGGGCGTTGTGTATTGAATAACTTGAACTTTGGTTCAGAGGTTTAGTAACCAACTAAATTTTAACTAAATTTAATTCTGTTTTTATCCAGCTAGAATCTTTAAGTGAAAATAAGGCTAACCTAAGCGTCAACAGCGAGCCTATTACAAATAAATTCAACGCAGTTAGTGCTAAAAATAGCTGCTTTAATTAGAGATATTATCCACAGTTCAGGTTAAATATTTAACTCGACCCGCGAGCAATTAACAAAGGGGGTAAAAGGGTACTTTGTACTTCTTCTTCACGAATTAATTTTAGTAAATTTTCAACGAGCATTTGACCTGCAACGGTGGTGTTTTGCTCTATGGTTGTCAGTGGTGGGTTTACAAAGCTGGCTATAGCTATATTATCAAACCCGACGACTGCAACATCTTTAGGGACGTTAATATTTGCTTCTTTGAGTGCTCGAATAGCACCAATTGCGATTAAGTCGCTTGCTGCAAATAACGCGTTAAATTTAATATTGTTGGCAATGAGTGATCGAGTTGCATGATAGCCTGACTCTTCTGTTGAGATAGCATTAGCCATTTTACGTTCGTTTATAGCAATGTTGTTAGCTTCTAGTTCGTCTTTAAACCCCTGAAATCGAGCAAAAAATTCTGGACTGTGGTCTGAGGCATCGCCGATAAAAGCACAGTCTTGCCTGTTGTGGGCTATAAAATGAGCCGCCGCCTGTTTACCACCGCCGTAATTGTCGCAGCACACGGTTAGATCGGGTCTGTTGTCTACCGTTGCACCCCAACATACAAATTTAGTGTTTTGATCAAGCAGGGTTTTAAACTTTGGCTGAAAGTCTATGTAATCACCGTAACCGAGTAAAATAATGCCATCGGCTCTGTGGCTATCCTCGTAATCGGCTTGCCAATCTGCACTGGCTGATTGAAACGACACTAATAAATCGTAACCTTCTTTTGCGCACGCGCGAGTAATGCTGCCCAGCATAGATAAAAAGAATGGGTTTATTTGCGATTCGTCAGAAGTAGGGTCTTCAAATAATAATAAGGCTAGCGTGCTGCTTTGCTGAGTTCGCAGGTTACTTGCGTTTTTGTCGACCTTGTAATTGAGCTTTTTTGCTATGTCGTGAACACGCTTGCGTGTTTCTTCATTTACAAGCGGGCTATTTCGTAAAGCACGAGATACAGTTGATTGAGATACCCCTGCATAGTGGGCAATATCAAATGATGTAGCTTTACCTTTCATTATCACAACTTAGTTAATGTAATACACAATAGTGCCATTTTCGTTTATTAATTAAATATTTCAAGCTTTTTGTGTTTAAAGCAAATTATTTATTGATTTGACTGTGACACCGGTGTCATAATATTTATGTTTTATCATTTTGTTGTCAAAACGAATTGGCTGTTTGTAATCGCTACAGGCAGCATTTTTTCTCTGATAGCCGCTTTAGGGTGATAGCCTGAAGCAATTACACCAATGGTTTACTATTGTAGAACAAAAAAGCACTGATTGCTTAAACAAAAGAGATAACACCATGAGCCTAAACTCTTCTACCCAATTTGATCCTATTTTAGTTGCCGATGTTGGTGGCACTAACGCGCGCTTTGCTTTAATTACATCGTTTGATGATACAACAAATCAATTTACCATTGAGCACAATAATACATTTCCTAGTGCTAACTTTGGCTCACTTGAAAAAGCACTAGAGCATTACTTAACAACCGTACTACACATTACACCAAAACGTGCATGTTTAGCGGTAGCAGGCCCGATAAAGGCAGGTCAGGTTCACTTAACAAATTTAGGCTGGCACTTTAGTGTTAACGATTTTAAAGCCCATTTTGAATTGAATGAGCTTGATGTTATTAATGATTTTGCTGCTTTTGCGTACGCTGCACCTTATTTAAACCCATCGCAAAATGTTGTTATAAAAGCCGGTCAGGCAGACGATAACGCAAACATCGGCGTTATGGGCCCAGGAACGGGCTTTGGTGCGGCTTGCCTAGTTAGAACATCTCATTCTACTTCTGTTTTAAGCTCTGAAGGTGGGCATATATCACTTGCAGCGGTGACAGAGCTCGACGCTTTATTAATTCAAGAACTAAAAAAAGAGCATCAACACGTTTCTGTTGAAACCGTTTTTTCTGGCCCGGGCATTACTCATTTGTATAAAGCAATGGCTGCCGTTAAAGGGCAATCGCCTAAAAATCTTGATGCTGCTCAAATTAGCAGCTTAGCAAATAGTGGCGAGTGTGATGTATGCGATGCAACATTGAACCAGTTTTGTGATTGGATAGGCAGTGTAGCGGGTGATTTATCGTTAGCTTACGGCGCGTTAGGTGGTTTATTTATTGGTGGTGGAATATTACCGCGTATGCAAGCCCGCTTGCTCGAAAGTCGCTTTGTTGAACGCTTTTCGCAAAAAGGGATTATGTCGCAATACACAGGTCAAATACCTGTTACATTAGTAACACAAGACAACATACCTTTAATTGGCGCAGCCGCGTGTTTGCACAACGCCAAGTAGTTTTTGTTGATTGCATGTGGAAAATAGAGTGATGAAAAAAGTAACAATCAACAGTGTAGCAAGTCATGCTGGTGTGTCTAAAAAAACAGTGTCGCGGGTTCTAAATAATGAGCCTAACGTAAGTGCAGCCACACGTGAAAAAGTACTCGCTGTGTTTAAAGAACTAGATTACACGCCAAATCCTATTGCGCGTGGTTTAGCACAAAACAGAAGCTTTATTATTGGTTGCTTATACGACAATCCCAGTAAAAGTTATATCACGCGTGTTCAAACTGGTGCATTAGCTGCTTGCCAAGAAAACAATTACAACTTACTAATTCATCCATGCGAGTACAGAGGCGAAGCTTTAATTAGTAATGTTGAGCAGCTGCTTCAAACATCTCGTCTAGATGGCATTGTACTTACGCCACCTTTTGGTGATTTTCCTGAGTTGGTCGAGTTTTTAACAGCTAAAAAAATTCCGTTTGCTAGAGTTGCTTCCGCAATTTTACAAGATGAATCTATTTCTGTTCGTAGTAACGACGAGCAGGGCGCATTTGAAATTACAGAACATTTAATCAGCCTTGGGCATAAGTCAATTGCATTTATTAAAGGTCACCCTGACCACAGTGCAACACAGCAGCGCTTTAAAGGCTACAGGCGTGCATTAGCCGATCATAATATTGAGTTTGACGAGCGATTAGTTGAAGAGGGTAACTTTAGTTACCACTCAGGTGTAGACAGCGCGCGCAGTATTTTAGATTTGTCACCTCGTCCTACGGCTGTATTTGCATCGAACGATTACATGGCAGCTGCAGTACTTAAACTTGCAACACAAAGGCAATTGCGTGTACCTGACGACATATCTATAGCTGGTTTTGATAATGCACCTATTGCACGCCACATATGGCCAGGGTTAACAACCATAGCGCAACCAGTAGAAGAGATGACAAAGCTTGCTGTTACTCAATTAATTAATCACATTACAGAGCCTCAAGAACAGCCTTTTCAAATTACGCTTGAATCGCGTTTAATAACGCGTGAATCAACAGCTCGCGTAAACCAATAAAATACTTTTTCACAGTAGCCTGAATAAGAGTGACGCTTATTCAGGCTTTTTTTTGCCCGTAGCTTGATAAAAGTCTGTATGTACACAAGAATTTAAGTGTTCATTAATTGGTCATGATAAAAAGTTAAATTAATTTTAGTGGTCAGGGTTGACACCGGTGTCATAGCTATGAGTTAATACAGTGACACCGGTGTCAGGTTTGTTGTGAGAGGCTCCCTGATATCGTACCTTTGAACGGGTCAATCAAAGATGCTCAGTACAGTTATTTACGTGGAGTCTGTAATTGCTACTGAGCCTTTATCCTCTAACTAATAGAGATGAGTTAATTATGTTACATCCTCGAATTCAAGAAGTTACCCAACGCGTTATTGAACGCAGTAAACAAACCCGTCAAGATTATTTAGATCGTATTTCGCATGCAAAAAAACAAACAAGAGTTCGTGCGGGATTAGGTTGTGGCAACATTGCCCACGTAATGGCTGCCTGCAGCAGCGACGATAAAGCGCGCTTAAAAGCAGATGAAGTGCCAAACCTAGCTATTATCAATTCATACAACGACATGCTATCTGCGCATGTACCTTACAAAGATTACCCAGACGTAATCAAAAGCATTGCAACTAAGTTCGACGCAACCGCTCAGGTAGCGGGTGGCGTTCCTGCAATGTGTGATGGCGTTACGCAAGGGCGTGATGGCATGGAACTATCACTGTTTTCTCGTGACGTTATTGCAATGTCTACCGCTGTTTCATTATCGCATGACGTATTTGACGGCGTTTTTTGTTTAGGCGTATGTGACAAAATTGTCCCAGGTTTATTAATTGGCGCACTATCGTTTGGCCATTTACCTGTGTTCTTTTTACCTGCGGGTCCAATGCAATCTGGTATCCCAAATAAAGAAAAAGCACGTATTCGCCAAAAGTTTGCACAAGGCTTAGTTAGCCGTGAAGACCTACTAGAAGCTGAAAGCGCATCTTACCACAGTGCGGGTACTTGTACGTTTTACGGTACTGCTAACTCAAACCAAATGTTAATGGAAATAATGGGCTTGCACCTTCCGGGTAGCTCATTTATCAACCCATACACAGAGCTTCGCGATGGACTAACAGGTAATGCTGTAGAAACCATGCTTAAGCAGCTTACAGATGATAAAGAAAGCCCGTGTTTAGCTGAGGTAATTAGCGAAAAAACCATTATTAATGGTTTAGTTGGCTTGCTGTCTACAGGTGGCTCTACAAACCACGCTATTCATATTGTTGCAATTGCAAAGGCTGCAGGTATTCAAGTGACGTGGAAAGACATGTCTGATTTATCAGAAGTTGTACCACTACTTACGCGTATTTACCCTAACGGTTCAGCAGATGTAAACCATTTCCAAGCCGCAGGCGGAATGGGTTTCTTAATGCGCGAACTAGCAAGCGCAGGTTATCTGCATACTGATGTTAAAACAATGCTTGGTGATGGCCTAGCACCTTACATGACAGAGCCGCGTTTAGATAAAGACGAAAGCCTGATCATGAGCGATTCAAATGGCCCAAGCAAAGTTAAATGGGTTGATTGCCCTGCAAATTCACTTGATGAAGAAGTACTTCGTCCTGTAAGTAATCCATTTAGTAAACAAGGTGGCCTACAACTGCTTACTGGTAATTTAGGTAAAGCGGTAATCAAAGTATCTGCTGTTGCACAAGAGCATCAAGTGGTTACGGCACCGGCTAAAGTATTTAGCTCGCAAGGGGCACTTCAAGATGCGTATAGCCGCGGTGAGTTAAACCAAGACTTTATAGCCGTACTTAAAGAGCAGGGCCCTAAAGCGAAAGGGATGCCAGAGCTTCATAAATTAACGCCGGTTATGGCAACTCTTCAAGACGAAGGCTTTAAAGTTGCCATTGTAACCGACGGCCGTATGTCGGGTGCATCTGGTAAAGTTCCTGCTGCAATTCACCTAGCCCCAGAAGCTGTAGAAGGTGGCATTATTGCAAAAATTCACGAAGGTGACTTAGTAACCCTTGACGCGCCTAACGGAATTTTAAAAGTACATGTTAGTGATGACGAACTTGCTAAACGTGAGCTTGAAATTAGCCAACCAAGTTTAACATTTGGTACTGGACGTGAATTATTTACAGGATTTAGAAATATAGTAAGCAGTGCCGATTTAGGCGCGAGTGCTTTTGGACTTGAATAATAATTAGCCGAACTGGGTAATGAGGAACAAGTAATGAGTATTGAAAAAATCTTAGCATCGGCACCCGTTGTGCCAGTGGTTGTAATCGAAAAATTAGAAGATGCTGCACCACTTGCTAGAGCGTTATACAACGGTGGCTTAAAAGCACTTGAAATTACACTGCGTACACCAGTTGCAGCAGAAGCTGTAAAGTTAATGAAAGCTGAAGTGCCAGAAGCTTTTGTAGGTACAGGTACTGTAGTGGATAAAGCAAGTTTTGAAGCCTCAGTGGCGGCAGGTGCTGACTTTATGGTGAGCCCAGGTGTGAGCACTGAGTTATTAGCACTTGCAAAAGAGTCTGATATCCCATTTTTACCAGGCGCTGCAACTGCGAGCGAAGTAATGCAGTTAGCAAGTCATGGTTTCAAGTTTTTAAAATTCTTTCCAGCTGAAGCTGCTGGCGGAACGGCAATGCTTAAGTCGATTGGTGGCCCATTGCCGCACGTTACTTTTTGCCCAACTGGCGGCATTAGCCTAGCAACTGCACCTAACTATTTAGCACTTAACAATGTTATTTGTGTTGGTGGTACGTGGATGTTAGATAAACAACTTATTGAAAATAAAGACTGGCAAGCCATTGAAGCGCTTGCTCGCCAAGCAAGTGAACTTAAATAGGAGTCTAAAATGATTAATGTAGCAATTAACGGTTATGGTCGTATCGGTCGCAATGTATTACGTGCACTTTATGAGTCAGAGCAAAACAGTGAAATTAAAATTGTAGCAATCAACGATTTAGCACCTGCTAACGTAAATGCACATTTAACTCAGTTTGACTCAGTTCATGGTCAATTTTCTAAAAAAGTAACACTTGCAGATAACACCATGTTAATTGGTGATGACGTAATTACACTTACTCAAGAACGTGACCCTGCAAACTTACCGTGGAAAGAGCTAAGCGTAGATATCGTTTTAGAATGTACAGGCTTTTTCACTAAACGTGAAGACGCGGCTAAGCACATTACAGCAGGCGCTAAAAAAGTAATTGTATCAGCCCCTGGTAAAGACTTAGATGCAACTGTAGTGCACGGTGTTAACAGCGATGTAATTAATGCTGATAGCAACATCATTTCAAATGCTTCTTGTACTACTAACTGTTTAGCACCTATTGCAAAAGCAATTAACGACACAGTTGGTATTGAGCAAGGTAGCATGACTACCATTCATGCTTACACAAACGATCAAAACTTATCTGACGTTTACCACCCAGATCTATACCGTGCGCGTAGTGCAACACAGTCTATGATCCCAACTAAAACAGGTGCCGCTGCAGCTGTTGGCTTAGTACTTCCTGAGCTTGCGGGTAAATTAGACGGTATGTCGGTACGTGTACCTACTATCAATGTTTCTTTAGTTGATTTTACGTTTATTACTAAACGCGACACAACTGCTGAAGAAATTAACGAAGTAATGAAAGCCGCAGCAACGGGCTCAATGAAAGAAATCTTAGAGTACAACGAGCTTCCGCTTGTTTCTATCGATTTTAATCATAACCCTGCGTCATCAATTTTTGATGCAACGCAAACAAAAGCTGATGGCAAACTAGTTAAAGTAATGGCTTGGTACGATAACGAATGGGGTTTCTCGAACCGCATGTTAGACCAAGTAAAAGCATTAGGTCAGTACTTATAATTGACCCTGTAAAAGTTTAGCTTTATCCAACCAAGCCTGCATTATGCAGGCTTTTTTGTTTTTGATTAATTTATACCAAGTCGTTTAATAAAGCGTTTAGCGCTTTAAAACTAGGGCGCGATGCAATAGCGGTATTTATAGCACGTGCTGCTATATCGGACATTTTATCAAAGAGGTCGTTTTGTTTATCTGCTGAGCTAACAGTACTTAGTAAATCTTCTATTAAACAGCCAAAAGCACGCACTTCTATTAACTGTATTCGCTGCTGCTGATATCCGCTGAGCATAGCTAAGTTTGTAGCCGCACCAAAATCACCAAACAAAATATCATATTGTTCGTTTATCATGGTGTTGTGTGCGTAAATATCGCCATGGCTCACGTAATTGTCATGTAGGTGAGTTAGCGTATTTACCATCTGTTTTGCTATTTTATAAACAGCTTCAATAGAGTAGTTACAACCGACATTAAACGTGTCGCGTGTGCATGTTTGTAAACTTGGTGGTAACCCTAAATTTGTATAATTGGTATCTATTAATTCCATTACCAAGCCAAGTTGTTCACTTTGCTCTATGTAACTCAGTACATTAATTAAGTGAGTGTAATTACCTGCTTGAAGGCAGCAATTCACCTCATCAAGTGGGTAACCATCGCTGGTGATCGCGCCTTTAAAAAGTTTCACTGCAACATTATTACGTTCTGCTTTTGCAAGATGAATAACACCCGATGCGCCTTGGCCTATTACTTTTTTAAGTTGAAAACTTTCAAGCGGGGTATTTTTTAACGTACTTTTAGTTAAGCACTGCGCTTTATTAAAGTCGTTGCCTGCAAAGGCTAGCCAAGCAAGTTTTGGTAATTCTAGTAGCCAATCATCGAGTTTTGTTAGATTGTTGGCCGAGAGCCTTACAAGTTCTAAGCTAATGCAATTTGCCATGCTTGCTGGTAAATATTTTAACTTATTACCCGCAAGTGCAAGCTTTTTAAGCTGGGTGTAATTACCAAAGTCGTCAGGTAATTCGTGTAAGTTATTATCGGTGAGAATAAGCCACTCAATATTTTTTGGCAGGCTGTTTGGTGCAAACTTTGAAATTTGGTTACCTTTAAATGCCACCATAATTAAAGCAGGGCATTTAGCCAATACTGTGGGTATATGTTTAAATTGATTAAACGATAAAAACACACGCTTAAGGCGATGCAAACACGCAAACTCGTCTGGTAAATCACTTAAATTATTATTTGAAAGATCAAGTACTTCAAGTGTATCGGCAAGCTTAAAAATGTCTGTTGGAAACTCAGATAATTGCTCAACCAGCTGTAAGTGCTTTGCACCGGCTAACTTACCAGCGTTTAGCTCTGAAAGGGTATTCATTAACTTATAAAGCCCTGTGAATAAAAAAGCCAACATGGCTGTTGGCTTTAATTAACATGTAGATGAGGTTTAGAATTGCGCGTTATGATAAACGTTTTGTACGTCGTCACAATCTTCTAGCATAGCTAAAAAGCGCTCCATTACTTCAACGTCTTCGCCTTCAATTGGCGCTTCTACTTGTGGTACAAACGCAATTAAGTCTTCGTCAAATTCAGTAATGCCCATTTCTTCAAGTGCGGTACGAGTATTGTTGTACTCTGTATGCGGAGCAAATACGGTTACTTTACCGTTATCAACTTCAACATCGGTTACATCAACGTCAGCCATCATAAGTGCTTCAAGAACCGCTTCATCATCGTCGCCATCAAAAACAAAAATAGCTAAGTGATCAAATAAATGTGAAACCGAGTTTTGAGCGCCAATTTTAGCATTCGCTTTAGTAAAACAAACACGTACGTCTGCAAATGTACGTTTGTTGTTATCGGTTAAGCAGTCAACAATAATCATACAGTTACCTGGGCCGTAGCCTTCGTAACGTGTTGCAGCGTAGTCTTCACCGCCGCCACCTTTTGCTTTTTCAATTGCGCGGTCAATTACGTGTGCTGGTACCTGGTCTTTTTTTGCACGTTCAATTAAGCGGCGCAATGATAGATTACCATCTGTATCTACACCGCCATTTTTAGCACAAATATAAATTTCTTTACCGTACTTAGAGTAAACTTTAGTTTTAGCACCCGCAGTTTTAGCCATTGAATCTTTTTTGTTTTGGTAAGCTCTTCCCATCTGCGTTTCGCCTTAATTTTATAAATAACTGAAAAATAATAGACCGTATTCTAAAGGTAAATGGCATTAAGGGCTAGTACGGAATGGGGAACATTAATAGTAAAAAAGTTAAAATAGCCATTTGCATAAAATAAAACAGCCCGCTATTGCGGGCTGTTTAGTATTCATTTACATATTATAAGGCAATTACCAAATACGAACGCGTTCTTCTTCTGGTAAATACAAGGCATCACCTGGTTTTACGTCAAACGCTTTGTACCAAGCATCGTGGTTACGTGGTGCTTGCGCTCTAAAGCGACCTGGAGCATGTGTTCCACCGCGTAACTGGTTTAACATGCTTTGCTCAGTACGTTTTTCTTTCCATACTTGTGCCCAAGCTAAAAAGAAACGTTGATCGCCGGTTACGCCATCTATTACAGGCGCTTCTTTACCATTTAGGCTTAGTTTGTATGCATGGTAAGCCATGGCTAAGCCACCCACATCACCAATGTTCTCACCTAGGCTGTTACGGCCGTTTACAAAGTTACCTTTAATAGGTTCGTATTTACTGTACTGTGCGGCAAGTTGGTCTGCTTTTGCATCAAATGCAGCGCGGTCTTCGTCTGTCCACCAGTTGCGTTGAATACCGTTAGCATCAGATTTTGAACCCTGATCATCAAAACCATGGCCCATTTCGTGACCAATTACAGCGCCAATGCCGCCATAGTTAACTGCTGGATCGGCGTTTGGATCAAAAAACGGAGGTTGTAATATGGCGGCAGGAAACACAATTTCGTTAAACGAGCTATTGTAGTAGGCATTTACACGTTGTGGTGTCATGCCCCAGCGGTTGCGATCCGTTTTTTGCAGTTCTTTTTCTACGCTTTCAGCGCGGAAAAACTCACGCATGTTTTTAACGTTACCCACTAAATCGTTTTGGCTAATAGTTAAACCATCATAAGACTGCCATACATCCGGGTAACCAATTTTTGGAACAAACGCAGCTAACTTAGCACGTGCGTTTACTTTGGTTTCAGCGCCCATCCAGTCTAAGTTATCAATACGCTCACCTAACGCTGAACGTAGGTTTTCAACCAGTTCAGACATTTGTTGTTTAGATGATTCAGGAAAGTATTGGTCAACGTAAATTTTACCAATCGCAAAGCCTAGCGAGCTTGTGCCCGACATTTCGTTAATAGCGCGTTTCCAACGAGGACGCGGCTCTTGTTGGCCGTTTAGCTCTTTGCCATAAAATGCAAAACGCGTATTAAAAATATCTTCAGAAAGTAAACCCGCATTACCGCTAATTGCATGGTAAGTTAGGTAATCTTTCCAAACCGCCATATCTTCATTATTAATAAGCTCAATCATGGCTTTAACCGGTTCAGGCTGAGATACGTTAAGCTGAGGTACTTTGTACCCTGTTTGCTCAAAATATACATCCCAGTTAAAACCAGGGTAAGTAGCGGCTAAATCTTCACGTTTAATTTGATTTAACGACAGGTCGCGGTTACGTCGTTTTTCGCGTGGCCAATGCCCTTGTGCTATTTTAGTTTCAAGCTCTAGTATGGCTTTTGCGCGTTCTGTTGTGTTATCAACATTGGCAAATTTTAGCATGTCGGCAATATGAGCCACGTACGCTTCGCGAGTTTTAACAAAACGCTCAGCATCTTCTAAATAGTAAGAACGGTCAGGTAAGCCTAAACCACCAGCGCCTAACGACATTTCGTATTTATTAGGATCTAAACGGTTAAACCACATACCACCACCAATAGGAGTACGAAGGCCCGATAACCACGATTGCCCAAATACATAAGCTAAGTCGTCGGTTGATTCCATATTACTAATTTGATTTAACAGCGGTTGAATAGGTTTAACACCCAACTCATTTAGTGTATCGGTATCCATGTATGAATTATAAAAATCAGCAACCAATTGCTCTTCAGCGTTTAGCTCTTTACGTGCAGCTATGTCTTCGATAATTTTTTTAACTCGGTCTTCACTGCGTTCTGCTAATGCCGAAAACGCACCATAACGCGTTTTGTCTGCTGGCATATTGTAGTTGTCGTACCACGTGCCACTGGCGTACATGAAAAAATCATCACCAGGTTTAATGGCTTCGTTGCGAGCTGATAAATCAACACCAAAGCTACCTAATTCAGCTTTATTGCTAACAACTGTACTTTCAGCACTTGCAGTTTGAACCTCACTGCTTGTCGTTTGTGGCTCTGAACAGCCCGTTATAAAAGTGGCAGCTAAAGCCGCTGCAATTAAACTCTTTTTCATTGTTTATCCCCCTGGATAATGAATTTGTTAATTTTTGTTATAAAAAATATCATTTTTGATTGTTATGTATAAAAGACAGGCACACAATTCTTTTGAGGTGAATCACAGCCTGACCCGATAAAAGCCAATAAACAACAGCAAGCAATAAGCGACCAATATAAATTAATAAACAGGTTAATCTTGTTGTTGTAATGCCCACATATTTGCATATTCACCGCCCAAGGCCAGTAACTCATTATGTTTGCCTTGTTCAACAATTTGGCCTGATTTAAGCACAATGATAGAGTGTGCATCGGTAATGGTTGATAAGCGATGCGCAATTACAATACTGGTGTGCTCGCTGGCTACCTCATGCATGGCCTTTAATATTGCTTGTTCGGCCTGAGAGTCGAGTGCCGATGTGGCCTCGTCAAATATTAAAATAGGGGATTGTTTTAAAATTGCGCGTGCAATTGCAATGCGCTGTTTTTCGCCACCGGATACTTTTAAACCGCGTTCGCCAACTCGCGTTTTATCGCCATCAGCCAACGTGTTAATAAAACCTTTTAGATGGGCCATTTCAATTGCTTTATCAATATCGTTGTCGCTTGCAGAAGGGCGGCCATAGGCAATATTTTCACGAATTGTTGTATTAAATAAAACGGTATCTTGCGGAACGATAGCAATGGCTTTACGAAGGCTATCAAGCGTAACAGAGCTAATTGCTTGGTTATCAATGGTAATACTGCCCGAAGTTACATCGTAAAAACGATAGAGCAGGCGCGCTAATGAACTTTTGCCGGCACCACTTGCGCCCACAATCGCCACTTTACTACCCGCTTTAACCTTAAAGCTAATATCATCAAGAATAGGGCGGTTTGCATTGTAGCTAAAACTGACGTTATTAAAGGCAATTTCCCCCTTTTTTACATTAAGGGTATTTGCCTGTGGAGCATTAGTTACCTGTGGCTTTTTATTAAGTAAGCCCAGCATATTTTCTAAGTCGGTAAGGGCGCGACGTATTTCACGGTACACAAACCCCAAAAAGTTAAGTGGTAAAAATAGTTGGATCATATACGCGTTTATCATTACTAATTCACCAATGCTAAGTGATCCTGTTACTACCTCACTTGAGCCTAACCACATTAAAGCGGTAATGGCACTGGCAATAATTAACGCTTGCCCAGAGTTTAGCGCTAAAAGAGACATTCTATTTTTTAATCGCGCAGTTTCCCAGTTTGCTAAAAAGGAGTCGTATGTGTTGGCTTCAAACTCTTCGTTGTTAAAGTACTTTACAGTCTCGTAGTTTAGGAGGCTGTCAATTGCGCGCGTATTACTGAGGTTGTCAGCCGCGTTTGATTCACGAATAAAACGGTTACGCCACTGAGTGACCGTGACAGTAAAAAATATATACACACCTACAGCAAGAAGTGTAATTAAAGCAAACCAGACAGAAAATAGCGTCCCAAAAATAATCGCGACGGTGAGTATTTCAAAAAGGGTGGGTACAATGTTAAACATTAAAAAGCGCATTAAAAAGCTGAGCCCACTGGTGCCACGTTCTATGTCACGGCTTATACCGCCAGTTTGTCTGTCTAGGTGAAAGGCAAGCTCTAGGCTATGTAAATGTTTAAATACTTTTAAGCCAATATTGCGCATGGCATGTTCTGTTACACGCGAGAACACCGCATCGCGTACCTCGCCTAAAAACACGCTAGCGAAACGCAAGCTGCCGTACATAAGTAACAATAAAGCGGGAACAACCAATATTGGGTTTATTGACTTATCAACCGAGTCGATAATTTCTTTAAGTGCCCAAGGCATTAAAAGAGTGGCGCCTTTGGCACCAATAAGCGCTAAAAGCGCAATAAAAACACGCCCTTTAAATTTTGTAATGTAAGGCCACAATGTTTTAACGCTTTGTTTTAAATTCATGGCGTCTGCACGTTTTTCAACGTTTTGTCTGGAGCGCATTATTTTTCTCGATTAAATACTTAATTATTAAGCATTGTATTTTAAATAGTTGCCCTAATATACTAGGCATCCTTTATTTTAGTTTGATTTAAGTATGTTTAAATTTCGTGTTTTTATAACTGCTTTTTTGCTACTAGCTGCACTTTTTAGTGTGCAGAGCAATGCTGTGCAAGTAACACAAAATTTTAATCCCGCTGTCAATTCACAGGTTTTATTTACAGACACTATTGATATAACTAAAACAAAGCCTACTAAAAAGTCTGCAGGCGTATCTGCGCATAAAAAAACACAACACACCGATTTTGACTCACATCAGCCAAGGCTTGCAGCAAGTAATGCGTCACTTTTTTTGCACAGCGTACAAAGTGAACCAGAATACGATGTTATTTTTGAGTTTTTTGCGCAGCACCTTGTAAGGCAAATATTTTTACGCCCCCAAGCTGTAAATGCTATTCAGCCTTGGTATACGCTTGTAACGCATAGCAAAAAGTCGCGACTCAGCGGCTGGAAAGACGCCAACTTACTCTACAAAGCAGTAACTACCTACCACGCTTAATTTTCTTATTTAATTTTTATTAGGTTTTAACGTTTTACGTTTAAGCCTTGAGATTAATTGTACTTTTAAAAAGCACGTTGCCAGTAATTTACTAGCAATAAGGAAAAAACATGTTAAGTGTAAAAAAAGATCAAAAGTCATTTATGGCTAAATTTAAATTAAGCTATATAGCCATGCTTATTGTGTTGGTTTTATTAGCCATTAGCGCACTGCCTAACTTATATCCTAATAAATCGTGGTTGCATGTAAGCAACGCGCCACATAGTGAAACACAAGCAGTGCAAAGCACTAAAGCATTAGTTACTTTTTTAAATAACCAAGGATTAGAAGTAGAGCAAGGGCTTGATAAGCAATCAACTATAAATATTTTATTAAACGAGCCAACTAAAAGCGCACAAGCGCAAGCGGCTATAAAGGCGCAGTATCCAAACACGCAAGTTAAAATTGTAGAGCATGCAACAAGCCCAATTTGGCTGCAAGAATTTGGTTTATCACCAATAAAGCTTGGCCTTGATTTAAATGGCGGTGTGTTATTTGTACTCGACGTAGATTTAGATAAAGCTATTGATGAGCAATTAGTGAGTGCGTATCAGCAAGCTAAGTCAATTATTGTTAAGCAAAAAGCGCACGGTCTTAAAGCGCAGCAAACTGAGCATGGTTTTGAAATCAACGCACTGCCTAACGCGGTGCAAAAACTTACCCCAGTGATTGATGAGCTTCAAAGTCGCTTTGCTAATTTAGCGGTTACAACAACCAATAATGGCAATGTTAAAAACGCCAAGTTTAGCTACTCAGAGCAAGGGCGCAGCGACTTTGATAAAGAAGTAATGAACCAAACACTCACCACGCTTCGCTCACGCATAGAAGAATTAGGTATTACCGAAGCCGTAACACAGCGCCAAGGCAAACAGCGTATCCGTATTGAGCTGCCTGGTGTGCAAGACCCAACCGAGGCAAAGCGCATTATAGGCGCCACTGCATCTCTTGGGTTTTATCAGTTAAAAGAAGTGGGTGGCCAAACATTTAATATGCAGTCGGGCGGAACAGTTAATCTTGACCCTATGCCAATTTTTACAGGCGATCACATTAATAATGCAAACATTGGCCGCGACGACTGGGGTAAGCCACTGGTTCAACTAAGTTTAGATGGGCAAGGTGGCGATGCTATGTCGGCGTTTTCAAAAGCCAATATTGGTAAGCCTATGGCCACGGTTTACTCTGAGTACTCTCAAAACGCAAGCGGTGAAACCGTTAAAAAAAGCGAAGTTATAAACGTGGCTAATATTGCGCAGCATTTAAGTTCACGTTTTAGCATTACCAATATGAAAAGCCAGCAAGCAGCGGCCGATTTAGCCTTGTTATTGCGCGCCGGCTCACTAACCGCGCCGGTTACTATTGTGCACGAGCAAACAATTGGCCCAAGCCTAGGTCAAGAAAATATAACTAACGGCTTGGCCGCATTAATGCTTGGTATGGGTATTACACTTGCCTTTATGGCGCTGTGGTATCGCCGCTTAGGGCTTATTGCAAACGTAGCGCTGTTATTAAATTTAACGTCGCTTTTGGGGCTCATGTCTTTATTACCGGGGGTTGTATTAACCCTGCCGGGTATTGCCGGGCTTGTGCTCACTATTGGTATGGCGGTCGATACCAACGTTATTATATTTGAGCGAATTAAAGAAGAGCGCCGAAAAGGGCGTACGCCATACCAAGCAATTCAAGAAGGGTATAAACAGGCGGCCAATACAATATTTGATGCCAATATAACCACTATGATCACCGCGCTTATTTTATACGGCATAGGTTACGGGCCAGTTAAAGGCTTTGCCATAACATTGGCACTTGGATTAATTACTTCAGTATTTACTGGCGTGTACGTATCAAAAGTACTAAGCCAAACGTTATATTTAAAATTGGCTAAAAAAGCAGGAGTAAATGCACATGCTTAACACTTTTTTAAAGGGTGAGGCGGGCACGCGTCTGCGTTTTTCAGGCATGCTTTTGAGCGCCATACTTGTACTGCTATCGGTATTTACGCTTAGCCAAAAAGGGCTTAATTTTGGCCTTGACTTTACCGGTGGCTACCTAACGGAATTTACCACCAGTCAAGGTTTTGATCTAAAAGAGCTTCAATCGTTTATTACTAAAAATCACAATGGCGAGTTTGAGCTAACCGCGCAAGGTAATAGCCATTTTCAACTACGCGAAGCGCCTAGCGATTCAACAGCAAATAGTAACGATTGGCAATCTGCCATTACACAAAACGCAGATATAAACGCTGAGGTTTTATCATCGGCGTATATTGGCTCACAAGTGGGTGATGAATTATTTGATCAAGGTTGTTTAGCGCTATTTTCAGCTATGGTTGCAGTAATGCTTTATTTAGCGGTGCGGTTTGAATGGCGTTTAGCTGTAGGCTCTGTGGTTGCGCTAGTGCATGATTTACTACTCGTACTGGGGCTATTTTCGCTATTACAACTTGAGTTTAATTTAACCGTACTTGCCAGTTTACTCGCCATTATAGGTTACTCACTTAACGACTCAATAATAGTAGGTGATAGAGTACGCGAGCTTTTACGTATTAAATCTAATAATGCACTTAGCCCTGCAAGTATTATAAATAGCGCGATTAAAAGCACTTTAACACGCACACTTATTACATCGGGTACCACGCTTGCAACGGTTGCCAGCGTTTGGTTACTCGCAGGTGCACCATTACAAGGCTTTGCCATTGCATTATTCACAGGCATTGTAGTGGGAACGTTTTCGTCTATTTGTATAGCGGCAACCTTGCCTGAGCTTTTAGGGTTAAGTGCTAAAAACTACGAAGAAAATTTAGATGTAAAAACCCAAGCATTAATGGATATGCCATAAATGCGAGTCTTAATAATTAAGTAAACATATCGGCGCTTAAAATAATGGTTTTAAGCGCCTTATAACGTTAAAATTAACCACATAGTTTAAAGTATTGGTTATTAGCGCCTTTAATGAATAAATCCCACGTAATAGAACACCTTAAATTTGCACTCGAAGCCCAATTAAACAGCGCAAAACAAGCAGCCAAAGCCGCGCACGACGCCGCAACTCACCAAGAAAGCGTGGCAGAAACACAATACGACACCCTCGGGCTCGAAGCCGCTTATTTAGCACAAGGCCAAGCCGAGCGCGTAAACGATTGCTACAAAAGCATTAAACAGTTTGAAGCCATTTTTAAAGAGCCTACTCATAATAAAGTGATTATAAGCTCACTCGTTTGTTTAGAAGATGAAAACTCCGCACAAAAATGGTTTTATTTAGGCCCATCCGCAGGCGGTTTAACGGTTGAAGTAAAAGGGATAACTATTCAAGTTGTTACACCCGAAGCCCCACTGGGTAAACAACTTTTAGGCAAACAGCTTGATGATGAAGTAAGCCTAACTATTGCAGGCAAAAACCATGAATATGAGGTAGTAGAAATTTTATAAAACATTGGTTTTATATGTAGGTCGGATAAGCGAAGCGCTATCCAACAAAGCCAATTTTGTCTCATAACATTATTAAAAGCAGTTTAGGTGTATTTTACCAACAGAGATTTTATAACACACGTAATTTATTGTTTACATTAGAGTTGTTTGGTGGAATTATTGAGCGATGAAATATTCGCGGTTTGGGTGTTATAAATCACCAAAATGGTTTTCAATATTTAGTGACCCTTCGCAAGTATAATAAATTACAAAAGGAAATATTAGTGTATATATCTGTAGAACAATCAAACGGACTGGATTCGATCATTAAGTGCACAGAAGTCTCTTTTCGTAGCTTTATTTCGGAAGTACTTATTCAAAAATATAATTCTCATGATGATTTTAAAACAGCACTTCAGGCTATTTCAATTTCAGAAGATCTTATTTATTCAAGGAAAATCACCGCGAAATTAAGATCTTTTATAACGAGGTCAAATGATATCTACGGTCTTTTACAGCAATGTAATAATTCAATGTTGAATTGTGAATACAACAATGATGTTCCATATGTTTCGGAAATAATAGAACTACTTTTGATCTTCTTTAACTCGAACTTTCTAGAGAAAGATATTTCTAATTCATTTAGTTCAATTGAAGAGTTTCATTATTGTTGCACCTTATATCATAAAATTAGAAACAACTTATCTCACCCTGCTTCTAGACCGGTATCAGAATTGGAGGCTAACAAAACACTTTATTTTATCGGAAATATCATCGCTGATTTAGATAATAGGTATTTTTGGTATTATCCAAAAGAAAAGTTGGTAAATGATATAATTAAATATAATCAGTTGAATCTTAATGATTATTTATTAGTAGATAATTTGAATTATGCAACATCTCATCATAACACCCTGTTGTGTAGGGAAGATGTGATTGAGAATCTTTACAGTACGTTGTTAGGTAATAATACTAGACAACGATTGGCTGGTTCAGTTGTGTTATATGGCTATGGCGGTGTTGGAAAAACAGCTATAACTACAGAATTTTTGTATCGTGTTTTACGTGATAAAAAAGATGGTAAATTTCCTGATACTCGCTATCTTCTATTTTATTCAAGTAAAGATGAGTATTTAAGAGATAATAAAACTACAGGAGAGTTATATTTAGACTCAGCAAAGCCTGAGTTTACAACTCTTGAAGAATTACAACTTCTAATATGTAAATCCCTAGGCTTTTCTAGCATTACTGAGCTGGTTGATTACGATCAGAGCGGTATTGTAGCGATTGATAATATTGAAAATATTGAAGAGTCCGAAAAATTAAAGATATTGGATTTTATTAAATCTGTTCCAAGGACTGTGCAGTTTATTCTAACATCTAGAAATGAAGAGCAGTGCGAAGAAAAAATACATATTAGAGAGTTCAAACAAGATGAAATAGGCTTCAATTTTATTGAAGAAATTATTGAATCGGAGGGATTTAATATTGCTCTGAACCATAATCAAATAAAGCAAGTATTAAAAGTATCTAAAGGTAATGCATTAATTATTCTTCAAGCTTTAAATATTATTGATCAGAATGTTTCAACTTTTGATGAATTAACTTCCTCCTTAGATAGTATGAGATCTAAGAATGCTGAAATGATTGCAAGTTTTATGTACAAAAACACATTTGACACGGCTTTACAATACCTTTCTGAACAAGACCTTCCTGTCAATAACGTTATGCAAATTATATCATTGTATGACGAAAAAATTGAACTTTACTCCGTTAGTAAACTCGCAAAAATAGATATTTCAGATGCAGAAAAAATCTGTAATTATTTATTAGAAAGATTAGTTTTAGTCAAAAAAGGTGAGTATTACGAACTAAATGAATTTGCAAAGCGCTTTGTATTCATCAAGCTTTTACCAGATAGGTTTATACAGAGCAACATTAAAGACAAAATTAAAACACATAAAACACGGATGAAAGAAAAACTCTCTGAGCTCAATGATATTCAGGAAAAAAACGCTGTACTTCATCATAATGTTACAGTTTGGCAGCCTAGAAACTATATTGATAAAATTGTTATTGCTGAACTTTTTTCATTGTATGGTGAAGCCATTGTTTGTGTAGGCAATAGAGATTTGAGCGGATATGAAAAATATTTAAAGGACTTTGAAGAGCACGCATTTATTACTAATCATCCTTATTTGCCTCTACAAAAAGCTAGGCTTTTAATTGAGGGCATTAGAAAGTTTTATCGAGGTGATAAAAAAAAGCTACGACAAGTCGAGCATCTATATGAAGAGGCTATTGAGTCAATTGAATATGACTATCGCTACATGATTGGAACTATTGCTCATCAATCCCTTTTGATGATGTTTGGTATATTCCTTAGTCAACAATTAAAAGATTATAGCCGAGCTATCAGATATTTAGAGCTCTCAAAAAAGTATCTTAGTAATAAAACAGATAAAAGTTGGTTTACGACATGCAACTACCTTTCAATAGCATATGAGAATAAATATATTGAAACTAACGATAAAGTTTATAGTGACCAATTAAGAAAAATTATAAAAGAAGTTCATGAGAGTAATTCACCTCTAGATATATCCCGTTTTAAAAATAAATTTAAATCGTGGTATAAGGGTAGATAAAGGTATAAGCCGCTTAAACGGAAAAATTACAGTTGACTGCACTCATGCCTCGTACACTTTATTCAAACTGTATTTTACCGTTTAGCTGGTATTGAGGCTACAGAATTACTCATTTTTAAGAAAAAAAGCCTGTTTTATGCGTTCCAAATGGCATTTCCAACGCTTTAAAAACGCTTAGAGTTAATTAGAGGAGTTCGTTTTTTAATTTAACTCTTGGAGTTATTCTATGGTCTCGTTAGGTTACTATATGGAACATCGAACATTTAAAGTTTGTGATAATAGTGAGTGTGGAAACTTCGATTCCTTTCCTCCAGCTCAAATTGTTTGCTCAGAATGCGGGCGTAACCTTACTTCTCAGCAAGAAGTTGAAGGGCGAAATTCCGTCACGATTTGGATTATGGGCAACCGCTTCAAGGTCTTCTTTACTCTGCTTCTTATACCTATTTTGATTGTGCTTACGTTGAATCTAATGAAAATGCTACCAGTGAAATTTTCTCTGGGAATCTTAACCTTGCATATTTTCGCTCAAATTAGCATGACCGCTAGGCTATATCCTCTTTTTGTAAAAAAGAACTACGAGTACAAGACAGATTCTAAAGGTCACATTTTTTTAGCTTGTTTGTTTGCGCCAGTTATTGTGTTTGTCACCCTAGTTTGCATAAACATAATTAATTAGACACTCACCTAAACTTTGAAATTAAGATAGGTGTCAGCCTAAATAAATAGTTTGAGCGGAGCAATTTTCGCTACGCTTCAAATGCTCGCTGAGCTGGGCAAGAGTAAACAAGGAAGCATTATGATTCATAGATTTTTATCAATATTCGCAGTACTCTTTTTATTATCAGCTTGTACGACAGGAAAGCTTTATTACACGAAGACTTCTGGCGAACGTGTTTTAGGGTGTGATGTGGAGTTTGTTGGTTTACCAAGCGTGGATAAGTTCGCGGTTGAATATGCACTTAGCCTCTGCGCGAAAAGCTCTGTGAAAAAAGGGTATTCCATAGATAAAGAAAAGGAATACCTACTTACTCTAGAGCTTCAAATTCCAGAGTCAAAATGCGGTGAATCATGGAACCATAAGTTGGTAAAAGAACATTATAGAGCTGGCAAATTGTCAAAGAAGGAATATGGCTATATTGTTGCTAACATAGACTTGGGTTTAGCGGCTGTTAACAAATGCTCGCCAATAACTAAATAAACTCAATCACTTCGATCTTTTGGGTGAGACATGCAGGATGGCTTCGCCATTTATCCGACATACCCAGCTAGTTAGCTTTTTTCACAAACTTCGCTGTTACCATCATTTCGCCAATCCCATCTACTTTACAATCTAGCTCGTGATCTTTTTTATCAAGCACACGCCTTACGACCGCTTTGGTGCCAATTTTAATAACTTGTGAGCTGCCTTTTATTTTTAAATCTTTGGCTACGGTGACTTTATCGCCATCATTAAGTTGGGTGCCGTTGGCATCTTTAACTAAAATTGCGTCTTCATCGCTTGTACTATTTGGGTTCCATTCATAGGCACATTCAGGGCAAATAAGTAGTTGCTGGTCTTCGTAAACATATTCAGATTGGCACTGTGGGCAGGCTGGGTGTGACATTTTTAACGCTCATAAAATAGTAATTTTGCGTATTTTAATCTGCATTAATTGGAAAATATAGTTAATCAATATTTTTTATCTTTACGCTAAAAATATCTCGTTTGTGTGGTTTTTAAAAAGGGCATATAAAGCAGATGTCGCCTAAGCAATTTAGGCGCTAACACTTACAGTAGGTATTTGTTAAAGCACCCATCGGATTAAGTGATACGCGCAATGCACACTTAGTACGATGGGTGTTTCTATTTATAGTGCGATAATTTAAAGATCGCACGCATTTACATTTGGCTTACTACCGATTGGTATAACTAGGAAAAGTCGTGTTTAAAACCTTAATAGTGGTTGATAACAACGAGCAAACACTTGCTCAATCTTTCGAAAATGTAATTACGTTTAATAGTTACTTACGTGATTACCCAAAACATAATGAACCTAAAACTCGCATTATTAATTTATGCGACTCAAGCCAATACTTGAGTAAGGGTTACTATTGCTCATTACTTGCAGAGGCCCGCAAACACCAAGTCTTACCCAGTGTAAAAACAATAAACGCGCTTCGAGGCGGCCACGCACCTATGTTAAATGTGGGTCAAATTGATGGCGCAGTATATTTTGGTAATGCCTTAAACGAATTACAAAGTAAAGCGGCTAAATCGGTATTTAAACAATACCCAGCGCCTATTTTATTTGTCGATGAGCAAGGTTTGTTACAGCAAGGTTCGCTTAGCTCTTTAAACGAGGAGCAATACAGCAATTTTGTAGCTAAATTAAATATGTTTACCCAAACTCAATGGCGCATTGGCAATGTGCAGCGCCGTTTTAGATGGAATATGGCAATACTGGTTGATCATAACGAAAAAGTACCACCGAGTGATAAAGACGCTATAGCCCGTTTTATAAAAGCAGCGGCTAAACATGGTATTAATGCGCAAGCACTCAGTTTTGATGAAATTGACAACATTGCCCAGTTTGATGCGTTATTTATTCGCCAAACTACAGCGATTGACCATCCAACGTATCGCCTTGCAAGCAAAGCGCAAAGCATAGGTTTAGTGGTAATTGACGATGCTGAATCTATTTTACGTTGTTGTAATAAAGTGTATTTACACGATGCGTTTAATTACCAAAAAGTGCCCAGTTTAAAAACGGTTGTAGTGGCTGATCAATCAGCGCAAACGCTTGAGCAATTAGAAGAGGCGTTTACCTATCCGCTGGTTTTAAAAATGCCTGAAGGGTCGTTCTCAAAAGGTGTATTTAAAGTTGCAAACCGCAGTGAGCTTGAAGCTAAATTAACCGAGCTGTTTGAATATAGCGCATTGGTACTTGCACAAGAATACATGTACACAGAATACGATTGGCGAGTAGGTGTATTAAATGGCCGCGCTATATATGCGTGTCGCTACTTAATGGCGCGTAATCATTGGCAAATTTATAATCACGACGCTAAACGGTTTTTCTCGGGTGGTTTTGAAACGCTTCCTACCTTTGAGTTACCAAAAGCCGTATTAGATGCCGCTTTAAAAGCATGTAAAACAGTGGGTAAAGGATTATATGGCGTAGATGTTAAAGAGCATCAGGGCCGCGCTTATGTGCTTGAAGTAAATGACAATCCAAGTATTGATCACAAAGTAGAAGATGGCTATTTAGGTGACGAGCTATACATGATTATTATGGACGAATTTAAACAACGTTTAGAAGCCCGAGGCCGTGGATAATAACATGAGTAACCTTGTTATTCGAAAGGCACTTAACAGTGATTTAAACGCACTGATTGACGTTGAAAACGCCTGCTTTAATAACGATAAATTGAGCCCGCGTAGCTTAAAGCGCTGGTTAAGTGCTAAGCACGGTATTTTGCTAATTGCAGAAAATGGCGAGCAAGTATGCGGCTATGGGCTTGTGTGGTGCCATAAAGGCACACGTTTAGCGCGTTTATATTCGCTAGCTGTAAAACCCACAATGCAAGGTAAAGGCATTGCCAAAATGCTATTAGCTGCGCTTGAAAAGCAAACCAGCGAGCGTGGACGAATTTACTTACGATTAGAGGTGGCCGTAAATAACGACAGTGCAATTGGGCTTTATAAAAGTCTGGGTTACAGAGTATTTGGCCAATACAGCGATTATTATCACGATCATAGTGATGCACTGCGAATGCAAAAAAATATTCGCAAAACGAGTGAGCTAAAAGTAGCGCGATTAACGCCATGGTATCAGCAAACTACCGAGTTTACCTGTGGGCCTGCGGCGTTATTAATGGCAATGGGGGCACTAAAGCCAACAACCGAGCTTAGCCAATCACACGAGCTGGCACTGTGGCGCGAAGGCACAACCATTTTTATGACCTCGGGGCATGGTGGTTGCCATCCGTTTGGTCTAGCACTTGCCGCTAACAAACGCGGCTTTAAAAGCGAGGTAATGGTTAATACCACAGAGCCTTTGTTTTTAGATGGCGTACGCAATGAGAACAAAAAAGTGGTACTAGCTACTGTTCATGAACAATTTGTTGATGGCATTGCACAGGCAAATATACCGCTGATGCACAAAGACGTTGAGCTTGAGCATATTGAACAGTGGTTAAGCCAAGGCTTTAGCGTACTGTTATTGATTAGCACATATAGTTTTGACGGTAAAAAATCACCGCATTGGGTGTGCGTTACCCACCTTGATGAGCACTGCGTGTATGTTCACGACCCATTTTGCGAGCCAGGAAGCGACAAACAACTCGCAATAGATTGCCAGTACGTGCCTATAGCGCGCAGTGATTTTAGTAAAATGTCAGCATTTGGTGGCCAACGGCTAAGAACCGCAGTGGCCATTGCTAATAATTAATAGGTATTAATTAAAGAGTGACTTTTTTAGATTTAATTGATGTAGCCCCTTATTCGTGGGCAGCCATTGGCACCGCCGCTTTTTGCGGTGCCATAATTGGTATAGAGCGCCAGTTACGCGGTAAACCTGTGGGTATTCGTACCTCAGCCTTAATAACGCTGGGCACGTATTTGTTTTTATCGACTGCGTTTAACTTACAAGGGGATGTGATTGATCATTCTCGTGTAGTGGGGCAAATAATTACAGGTATTGGCTTTTTAGGCGCTGGGGTCATGCTTGCAAAAGACGGCGCCGTAGTAGGGGTTACCTCAGCTGCAACCATTTGGGTGCTTGCCTCAATTGGCGTAATGATAGCTACCGACAATTTAGGCGCTGCTATTAAACTTTCAGTGCTGGTGGTCGGTATTTTATATGGTGTAGATGTACTTGAAGCAAAGTTTAAAAGCTTAAGTAAAGGCGTCCATACTAAAGTAAAAAGCTATCAAAAGCGTTACTACCGAAAAGACTTCAACGACATAGAACGCCACTAATTTAGTGGCGTTTTGTTTTAGAATGACTTAAGCGTACATCATGTTTTTAGAATTATAACTAGCCTATTATTCAGCGGATAACTTTTCAATTAAAGTCTAATCATATGCGTGCTGTTAATTTACTTGTATCTAATCTAATATTAATAAATATATTTATGAACAAATAGTTAGCAATATAAAAGGATTTTATGAACCGTCATTCATTCGATAAAACACAAGAGGTAAGAATAAAAGTTCTTCAAGGAATGAGTTTAATAATAGCGTTAGTTGCGCTTGTTGTAGCTTATGTAAATATATTTATTTCAAAGGTTTACATATTAGGAACGATAGAAGTTTTACTTGCTGTGTTTTGTTTTTACACGTATTACAAAACGTGTGTATCTACTTCAAAGGTTTGGCATAGATGGGCGGTAGCCTATGCTTATTTTTTTGTTGTATTTTTAGCTGTTTATATTTTAAAAACAGATGAGGGTATAACGCATTGGATTTGTACATTTCCCATTTTAGCGTATTTGTTATTTGGTAAAAAACACGGGCTTATAAGTAGTTTTTGCTTACTGTTTGCGTCGATGATTCCTTTATCTTCTTTCCTCAGTTTAGGTGGTGCTAATAGTTTGCACTTAATTCTTAACCTTGGCCTTGCGTATATGACTATATGGACGGTTTCGCACATTTATGAAGCGATGAGGTATTCTAACCAAGAAACAATTTTAAATTTGGCACTAAGAGATCCATTAACAAAAGCGTTTAATAGACGTGCATTACAAAGCCGTTTTAGTAAACAAACAGTTATTGATGAGCCTGTATGCGTAGCACTTATTGATATTGATTTTTTTAAAAAAGTGAACGATAAATATGGGCACGACGCAGGTGATGCTGTTTTAACGCAACTAACTGACTTATTTGTAGAACAATTTAAAGAAGATAATGTATTTAGAATGGGCGGTGAGGAATTTGTTGTTGTTATAAATGCTGATCAGCAAGCTGCTTATGACTTAGCAAAGTGTTTAATTAAAACGGTTGAAAGTCATAAGTTTACTTATGAGAAAAACTGTTTAAAAATTACAATAAGTATTGGTTTGGAAGAACTGGTTACTGATTCGTCTGTTGATTTATCTAAAATACTTAAAGCAGCTGACGGTTATTTATACATAGCAAAAAATAACGGAAGAAATTGTGCTGTTTGTAGTATAAATAATTCAATATTAGGTAATTAAAAAAGCGTATTTGTTAGCCAAATAGCTTTCTTCTTACTACTTTTCTGTACTCGCTTGGCGTTTGGCTTAGCACTTTTTTAAACACGCGAGTTAAATGGCCTTGATCGTTATAGCCAACCTCAAGCGCCACTTCTTGAATAGTTAAATTAGACGACGCTAATAATTCTTTAGCACCTTCAACCCGTAATTGCTGCCAATATTCTATAGGGCTTTGATTAGTTGCAAGCTTAAAACGCCGTGTGAAGGTACGGTAGCTTAAACTAAATTGTGCCGCTACTTCTTGCAGGTTTAATTCGCTGGCTAGATTAGTTTTAAGCCAAAACTGAATTTGCGCTATGAGTTCATCTGGGTGGCGGTCAACCGCGCCTTCAAGGTAGCGCTGATCTTCGTAAGGTTTACGTACTTCGTGTGAAAAGTTACGTTCTACGTGCTGTGCAGCGGCTTTGCCGTAATATTGGCTAATAATATGTACAATCACATCGGCAAGGGCATTTAAGCTTGCCACCGTATACATGCGCTCAGATTGGGTTATAAAAAAGTCGGGTTTTAGGCTTACTAATGGGTAGTCGTGGCTAAATTGTTTTGCATAATGCCAGTGGGTTGTAGCAGGGTGCCCATCAAGTAACCCTGCCTCTGCAATTAAGCAGTTACCAGTACCTACACCAATTATATGGCTGCCAGTTTCAAAGCTTTCTTGTAGCCATTCAACAATTTCTTTATTAGTACGAACGACAGGGCGAGGGTTTCGCCAAATGCCGGGGACTATAATTAAATCGTTATATGGTGCGTTGGCAGTCGTGAAGTCGGGAACTATAGCAAGGCCTGTACGGGTTTGTATTGGCTCATTATTTTTAGCAATTAAATTTATACTAAGTGGTCTAAAGTCAGCTGGGTTTAAGTGGCCTTTTGCATAGGCTTCGCCCGCTCTCAGCATTTCAATGGGGAGCGTTAAACTGGTAATAAGTAAGTGTGGGTACACAGTGATTGCAATGTTTAGCGCGGGGTTAAGCGATTTTTTATTCATTTCAATGCTCCGACCAGTACATTTTGGCCTTTTGTGCAGAATATTTGGCTATTAAAGCATAAAGAGTTGTGGTTAATCCAATTAAACTGTTTGCTTCTCCTATAACACGTATTAAAGGTTAATAATGACAGCATTACCCGTAATAGTAGGTATGGGCGGTATAAACGCCGCAGGCCGAACTTCTTTTCATCAAGGTTACCGCCGTATCGTGTTAGATGCATTAAACGCACAAGATCGTAGTGAAACATTTTTAGGCCTCGCCACTTTAATGAACTTGGTAAGCGTTGTTGATGGTAACCTTCAAGATTCAAATGGTAATAATGTTGAGCAAAGCGACATAGAAGCACGCTTTGGTGAGCAAATTATTGCTGGGACGCTTATTCGTAAAATTGAAAAAGAACATTTTGACGCAGATGCCACACCTTGGCAGCAAAAAATGACGTTAAAATCATCTGACGACAACGCAATTGTATTTGAAACGCGCGCTCGCGATTTACCAACGCCGGTTCCGGCGAGTTGGCAGGTTGAAGAACTTGAAGGCAAAAAGGTAAAAGTAACCATAGCCGCAGAGCTAGACGTAAAGCTTGACTCTACCCGTGATAACCCAATTAAATCGGCCGGGCAGTTTCCTACTGGGTTTGATCCATCAATAATGTATAACAGCCGTTATCAGCCACGCGGTTTGCAAGCCACTATATTTGCTGCAAACGACGCGATTAAATCAACAGGCCTTGACTGGCAACGCATAATGAATAGCGTAGAGCCAGATAAAATTGGTACCTATTCAGCCTCTGTTATTGGCCAAATGGACGATAAAGGGTTAGGTGGTTTAGTTAAAGCGCGTCAGCAGGGCGATCGCGTTAGTACTAAGCAATTAGCACTTGGTTTAAACACGATGTCGACTGATTTTATAAACGCGTACGTTACAGGTAATGTAGGTACTACGTTTTCTACCTCGGGCGCATGTGCCACATTTTTATATAACTTACGCGCTGCAGTAAACGATATTCAAGCTGGGCGCACCCGCGTTGCGGTTGTTGCAAGTGTTGAATGCGCTATAACGCCTGAGGTAGTCGAAGGGTTTGGTAATATGAGCGCCCTTGCAAATGTTGAAGGCCTGCGTCGTTTAGATAACTTAAGCAGTGAACAAGAGCCCGATTACCGTAAAAGCAGCCGCCCATTTGGCGAAAACTGTGGTTTTACATTAGGTGAAGGCGCACAAGTGGCCATTCTAATGGACGATGCGTTAGCACTTGAACTAGGTGCAGACATTATGGGCTCAGTACCGGATGTATTTGTAAATGCCGATGGTATTAAAAAATCAATCACCTCACCGGGCCCGGGTAATTACATTACCATGGCTAAATCTGCGGCATTGGCAACAAGCTTATTAGGTAAAGACGCACTACAAAACCGCAGCTTTATTTTAGCGCACGGTTCAAGTACACCGCAAAACAGAGTAACTGAGTCACTTATTTATCATAAAGTAGCGCAAACCTTTGCTATTGATAGCTGGAAAGTAACAGCGCCAAAAGCTTATGTAGGGCATACAATTGCACCTGCTAGTGGCGATCAGTTGGCGATTGCTCTGGGTGTATTTAGCCACAATATTATGCCGGGCATTACGACTATAGATAAAGTTGCTGACGATGTTTATGCAGATCACTTAGATATACGTAATAGTCATTACGATTGCGGCGATATGGACATAGCCTTTATAAACTCAAAAGGTTTTGGCGGTAATAACGCCACAGCTACTGTACTTAGCGCAAAAGTAACAATGCAAATGCTTGCTAAACGCCACGGTGATGAGGTTATGAGTCATTATGCAGATAAAAATACATTAGTTGTTGCGGCGCAAAATACCTATAGAGCACAGGCTGACCTAGGCAAGTACGAATTAGTATACCGTTTTGGCGACGGCGCCATTGACGATAACGACATTGTAATTGGCGAAGACGGGATAGAGCTTCCTGGTTTTGATAAAGCCATCTCGTTTAGTACAACCCACTCCTATCAAGATATGTTTTAAGCACACATACTTGAAACCCAAGGCGCTTTTAAAGCGCCTTTTTTATATTTATGAGTTTATTAGTCTATAGTTAAATTTTGGTTAGTTATAAATATAAGCTTGCATCTTTTTATAATGTTTGTTTCTATAATAGCTACTTTGCGTTCTAGGATGGATAATCAAATGAAAAAACTCTCTATAGCTCTTTCTATAATACCTGCATTAACTTGTGTGCCAGTAATGGCAGATTTTGTACCCGCTGAAGTTGTTAAAGACAACTACAATCAACAAACAAATACATCTTCTCGCGTGTCACGTTTTGAAGGCTTAAATTTAAGTAGTTATGTTGTGAATGAAAGTGGTCAAGTTAGTGATATTGAAATTATAGCTTCTATTGGGCAAGACAAATACAAAAGAGAAGTTGTTGAGTATGTGTCAAAACTAAATTACAAGAGCGCTCAGATAGATGGTAAAGCTGTGCCTAGTGCAAAGCTTATTACTGTAACGTCTCAAAATTTACACTTGGGGTACACTAACGACAAAGCAACGCATGGTTTTTTTAATGATTATGAAAAGGCAAGTAATCTAATTAATGAAAAAAAATTAGACGAAGCGCAAAGTAAAATAATAGAGCTAGAACGCGATCATGCTAAAAATACAGTTGAAATAGTATTACTTTCATGGCTAAAAAGTCAGCATAGCTATTTTACGAAAGATTGGAACGGCTTTGATAAACACATTAAGAATGCATTTTTGTTCAGAGATAATTTACCAGATCAGATAAAAGTGCGAGTGGTAAAAAATGCCCTACAATGGTTTATATCTAAACAAGACTACGTGCGCGCTTATGATGCAATTGATGCCCTAGGAAATATTAAAGCATTTGTTTTTACAGATGAAAATAAACAGCAGTTGTTAACTCAAGTTAATGATATTTATAAAAATTCAGGTGATATAAACCAACAGATAATGATTGAAACAGAACAAGCTGTTATGCCTTTGCTGTCTAAAAGTGAGGTGGTGCTTGAATCAGCAATGCCACTTAGCAAGGTTCAACTGCGCTGTGAAAATAAAGTGGTAAATTACAACACAAGCGCTATTGATAAAATTACTATTTCTAAAGACGATTTACGCTGTGGATTATTAATTAAAAGTGCGCAAGCACAAACGGTCACTTTAAAACAAAGTGGTTATGCTTTTTTGTAAATAGCTAACAAAATAGTCTTAATAAAAACCCCAATAAATGGGGTTTTTATGCTTAAGCTATATTACTTTAATTTTTTTACATACCTGAGCGTTATAAAGTTAATAATAGCCAGCAAAATGGCTACCTCATATCGGTTATTTGCCACAGCAATACCAATTAAACCCATGTTCCATATGCTCGCTGCGGTTGCAGTACCTGATGTTGACTGGTTATTTTTCAAAATTGCGCCACCACCAATAAATCCGATGCCGGTTATAATTCCTTGTAGCATTTTAGATTGTGCTTCAGATGAGTCTAACACCGACATAGCTATAAGTGCGTACCCGCACGATGCAACCGCTACTAAAGGAAATGTTCTTAGCCCAGCCCCATCTTTACTGCGCTCTCTGTCGTATGCCATTGGTAATGCGAGAGCGTAGGCAATGCCTAAGTGAATTAAGTTATCTAAGATTTCGTTCCACTGTAAATCAAATTCCATTGCTATTCTCGATTAAATAAACTTAAGTTACAAAAGCAAGTGCTGCGCCAAATATAAAAACATTAAAAATCAATGCGTTGCTTTTTACGGCAGGTTAGTTGAAAGCATATTTAGTAAAATGTACACATTGGTTTATCACTTTTACTTCATGTGTTTATAGGTGTATCTAAATTGGTTTTACAACTTTTTACAGTCTTAATTTTATAATCGTTTAGTATTTATAAATATTTTAGAGGAGGGGATAATGAAATTATTAGTAACTATTTTAATAAATGTGTTTTTAAGTGGTTGTACGGTGGCAGGAGTTTTAATAGATGGGCATGCTCAAAATAACGAAAAATTAAATCAAAATATGAATAGCATTGCTCGTTCAGATCCTTACAAAGATCCCTTTAAACCCATTGCAAAAGATAGAGAAGGGTTTTCTTTTACAAAATTAGGTTTAAAAATTGATTCTGCATTAGTCGACTTTGTCAGTGTGGAGAATAATCAACAGCGCAAAGTGTGTAGAAAGGTAGGTAAAAGTTTAAAAGAGTGCGTAGAACTAGAGAATCAAGAACTACACACTAACGAGGCTACGCAGTTAAAAACTGACTATGAAATAATAAGTGTTGGTCAATAAAGCTACTGATGAAAAAGTAACTATGGTCGTAACCTTCTTGCATTTCAAGCGTTAACGGGTAACTCTTATCGTGAGCAACTACAACTAGGTTTTGTGGTTTGAGTTGCTCTTCTAAAAAACCATCGGCATCACCCTGCGATACCAGCATAGGTAGGTAATCCGCTTGCTTTGCTAGTTTCATAAGCTCGCAGGTATCGTATTGCGCCCAAAGTGATTTATTGTCACCTAAATAACCAGTAAATGCTTTTGTGCCCCATGGGCAATTTGTTGGGTTAACGATTGGGCTAAACGCAGAGGCACTTACATAGGCTTGTGGGTTTTTAAGTGCAACCATTAAAGCACCGTGCCCACCCATAGAATGACCACTAATGGCTTTTGTGCTGGTTACTGGGAAATGCTGTTCAATAAGCGCAGGTAGCTCACTAACCACGTAGTCGTACATATTGAAATGTGTGTTGTAAGGCGCTTGCGTTGCATTAACATAAAAGCCAGCACCTTGCCCAAAGTCGTAGTTATCATCATTGGGTACATTATCGCCACGCGGACTCGTATCGGGTGCCACTATTGCAAAACCCAGCTCGGCGGCTTTTTTAAACGCGCCTGCTTTTTGCATAAAATTTTCGTCGGTGCAGGTTAAACCCGATAGCCAATAAAGCACAGGGACTTTGTTTTTTTCACTTGCATCAGGTGGTAAAAATACTGCAAAGCGCATAGTGCAATGGGTACTTGTTGCAGCATGGGTATATTGCTTATGCCAACCACCGGCTACTTTTGTACTTGATATATTCTCTAACATAATAATCCTTAAAAGCCGTAAACTTTTTGGTTTTACGGCTTTTTATTAAGTCGTTTACTAAGTGCTTATTAGTAATGAATTACGGTACGAATACTTTTACCTTCGTGCATTAGGTCAAACGCGTCGTTAATTTCCTCAAGGCTCATTGTATGAGTAATAAAGTCGTTTAACGCAAATTCACCCGCCATGTAGCGCTCAACAATTTCAGGAAGTTGCGAGCGGCCTTTAACACCACCAAATGCGCTACCACGCCATACTCGGCCAGTAACAAGTTGGAAAGGACGGGTAGAAATTTCTTGGCCAGCACCGGCTACACCAATAATTACAGATTCACCCCAACCTTTATGACAACACTCAAGTGCAGAGCGCATTACATCAACATTACCAATACATTCAAACGAGTAGTCAACACCACCGTCAGTCATTTCAACAATTACTTCTTGAATTGGCTTGTCGAAATCTTTAGGGTTTATTAAATCAGTGGCGCCAAGTTTAGTGGCAAGGTCAAATTTACTGGTGTTAATGTCTACACCAATAATACGACTCGCGCCTGCCATTTTTGCACCAATAATTGCAGATAAACCAATACCACCCAGGCCAAATATAGCAACGGTATCGCCTTCTTTAACTTTGGCTGTGTTAGTTACCGCACCCATTCCGGTTGTTACACCACACCCTAATAAACAAATTTCTTCTAAAGAAGCTTCTTTGTTTACTTTGGCTAATGAGATTTCTGGAAGGACTGTGTACTCAGAAAACGTAGACGTACCCATGTAGTGATAAATTGGTTGGCCATCTTTAAAAAAGCGAGTTGTGCCGTCTGGCATTAAGCCTTTACCCTGTGTTTCGCGTACTGCTGAGCACAGATTAGTTTTGCCAGATGTACACATTTTACACTCACCACATTCGGCGGTATAAAGTGGAATAACATGATCGCCCACTTCTACACTCGTTACGCCTTCGCCAACTGCGTATACAACGCCTGCGCCTTCGTGACCTAAAATAGCTGGAAATATACCTTCAGGATCTTCACCCGATAACGTAAATGCATCGGTATGACACACACCAGTAGCAGTAATTTTTACCATTACTTCGCCTTTTTTAGGCATCATCACATCAACTTCTTCAACGCTTAAAGGTTGGTTTGGGCCCCAAGCAATCGCCGCTTTTGATTTAATAAATTCAGACATGTGTTTATCCTTAGTAGTGTTATTAATTATCAATTGTAGACCCAATTTGTTTGGGTGATGGGGCTATTGTATTTGTTTCTCATATAATGATAATCTCTTATTTATTAAAACACTTTTACAGTACGGTAATAATGGCGCGTTGGGACGGGATTGACGAATTTATAGCTGTTGGTGAGGAAGGGAGCTTTACTGCTGCGGCAAAAACGCTAGGACTCTCAGTTGCACATATTAGCCGCCATGTAACGGCCCTTGAGCAGCGTTTAAATACCCAACTTTTAACGCGTACTACCCGCAAAGTGGTTCTTACCAAAGAAGGTGAGATTTTTTTACATCAAATAAAGCACTTACAGCATGCAATGGACGATGCTACGCAAGGCCTTGCAACACATCAAACTACGCCTAAAGGAAAAATTAAGTTAACGGCCCCTGTCATGTATGGGGAGACATTTATTATGCCTATTGTGCACAATTTTATGCACGATCACCCCGAAGTAGAAGTTATTGCCACCCTAAGTAACGAACAAGAAGATTTATTAGATGGAGGGTTTGATTTAGCAATACGATTAGGGCATTTAAAAGATTCAAGCTTAAAAGCACGAAGGTTAAGTGCTCGGCGCTTTATAATGTGTGCATCGCCTTCATATTTAAGGCGCTTTGGTGAGCCTCATACATTAGGAGAATTAAATAGCCACCAGTGTTTAATTGGTAACAGTAGCTATTGGCGTGTAAACGAAAATGAGCGTGAAAAACACATTAAAATTGCTGGTAGGCTTCAGTGTAATAGTGGCTGGGCACTTGTTGATGGTGCTAAAAAAGGCTTAGGTATTGTACAGCTGCCTGACTACTACATAGGGAACGAGGTTAACAGTGGTGAGCTTGTGCCTATTTTAACGTCATACCAACCTAAGCAAGAGGGTGTGTGGGGTGTTTACCCGCCGCGTCAGTTTGTAGCCACTAATGTACGTGTATTACTAGACTATTTAGTTGCGGGTCTTAAAGCGTAAATTGTGCTAAATAGATTGCTGAAAAATCAGCCAAGTCTCAGATTTATAAATTATTTCTTACATTTATGGTCATATTCAATCGCGCTAACTTCGTGCTACTATAACCCTACACTTTTAGCATAAATGTTTTAAATAATATGTTTCAACCGGTTAGCTTATTTATAGGACTTAGATACAGCCGCTCCTCTAAAGGGAACGCGTTTATATCGTTTATTTCGTTTTTTTCTATTGCCGGTATTGCTATTGGTTTAATGGCTTTATTTACTGTAAGCAGTGTAATGAACGGCTTTGAGCACAGTTTAAAAACCAATATGTTAGGTCTCATTCCTCATATTGAAGTTGAATCTGGAAACCATAAACCAGATGAAATGTCGGCTCTTAAATCAAATTTAGCTAAATCTCCTTACGTAGAACACGTTAATTTATATCGCCATGGCGAAGCTATTTTACAAACCAATAAAGATCTTCACGGCGTATTGCTGCAAGGCTTATATGACAATAACGGTGCGTTATACAAAGTGACTGACAAAATAGTGCAAGGTAATTGGCAAACAGTACTAAATACAAACTATAACATTGCTATAAGTCGTTATTTAAGTCGAAAACTGGGCATTGGTTTAGGTGATAAACTCCGTGTGATCATGCCAAATGCATCTACTTATACTCCTTTGGGCCGTGTGCCTAGTCAGCGTTTATTTAAAGTTGCAGCAATATACGAAACAGGCTCTGAAATAGATATGGCACTTGCCTTTACAAGTGGGACGTCGCTTCAGCGTGTTTTAAAGTTAAATAAAAATGTTGCCCCAAATTTAAGCGTGTCACTTTATGAACCCTTTGAATTGGATGAATTTACAGACGCGAGCCAACTTATTTTAAGGGGTTACAACTATTCAGACTGGCGAAGCAGCCAAGGTACTTTATTTGCCGCAGTAGCAATGGAAAAGCGGATCATGTCTATGTTACTTGCACTTATTGTGCTGGTGGCTGTATTTAATATTGTATCAGCCTTAACAATGATGGTGAGTGAAAAACAAGGTGAAGTTGCGATACTGCAAACCCTTGGCCTTACCCCATCGCAAGTGCAAAAAGTATTTATGGTTCAAGGGCTTTATAACGGAGTTATTGGCACATTAATTGGGGCTTTTGTGGGTGTACTACTGAGTTTATACATTAATGAACTACTTGAGTTAGTTGGCTTGAATCTACTTGCTGGCATTGAATTACCTGTGAAATTTGATGTGATTAGTTTAGTAATAATTGCGTTTGCCAGTATTGCTATGAGCTTTTTAGCTACCTTATATCCTGCGCGCAAAGCCGCAAAAGTTAAACCAGCAGAGGTGTTGCGTTATGAATGATTTAGTAATTAGTTGTGAAAATTTAAGCAAAGTATACCAAGATGGTAATAACCAAGTAGAAGTGTTAAAAGGCGTTGACTTATCACTTCAACAAGGTGAAATGCTCGCTATTGTAGGTAGTTCTGGTTCTGGTAAAAGTACTCTTTTGCATATACTCGGTACGCTTGATACTGCCACTGCAGGTATTGCTAAAATTAAAAATCAAGAAGTTGCTAAGTTATCTCGTACTGAACAAGCGGCTTTTAGAAACCAAAATTTAGGTTTCATTTATCAGTTTCACCATTTATTGATGGAGTTTAGTGCTGTTGAAAATGTAGCAATGCCACTATTAATAAAAGGTTTAACTGCAAAAGAAGCCAAATTACAGGCGCTCGACATGCTCGAAAAAGTTGGCCTTGCGCATAGAAGTGCGCATAAACCTTCAGCACTTTCAGGAGGAGAGCGCCAACGTGTTGCCATTGCCCGTGCTTTGGTAACCAAACCTGCGTTGGTTCTTGCTGATGAGCCAACCGGTAATTTAGACAAGCAAAACGCAATTAAAATTTATGATTTAATAAACGAGTTAAACCAAAGTTTAAACACCAGTTTTGTAGTGGTTACACATGATTTAGAACTTGCTGATAAACTAGGAAAAATAGCGTATTTAGATGATGGTAAATTAGCAGTAAATGAGTCTAGCCATGTTGCTTAGTGCATTTTTAAGTAAACGGTTTAGAGCATACTCTGGCCATAAAGACGAAAAAAACGGGTTTGTTAGTTTTATTGCTAAGGCTTCTACTGTCGGTATTTTATTGGGAGTAGCTGTATTAATTGTCGCACTTTCAGTAATTAATGGCTTTGAGCAACAATTAGTCCATCGTTTATTAAGCGTAGTACCACAGGTTGAATATGTAGCGCCAAGCCGTCCTATTGCTAACTGGCAACAAAAAATAGCTAATTTAGAAAGTCAGCCGCATGTCACTGGGGCTGCTCCATTTATAGCGGTTAATGGTATGGCACAGTATAAAAGCCAATTAAAAGCGGTTGAAATACGGGGTGTTAGTCCTTTGTATGAGGGTAAGGTTTCTGCAGTGAATCAGTTTGTAACAGGCAAGTTGGTGAGCCAACTATCCACTGAAGAGGTTATTTTAGGCCAACAAATAGTAAAGCAACTTAATGCAGAAGTGGGTGATAATATCACTTTGCTAATACCTCAAGTTGGGCAAACGGGAGGTCAGTTATTAGCACCTAAACGCGTTACGTTGAGCCTTGCAGGTGTTATTGAAATGGGTGGCCCCATTGATAGCACGGCCGCGTTTATACATTTGACAAAAGCACAGCAAACACTTGGCTACGACGAAACCCAAGTGACAGGTTTAAGATTAAGTGTTGATGACGTGTTCTCGGCGCACCAGATAGCGCTTAATGTAGGGCAAACCATTAGCGATTATGTGTATATCTCTAGTTGGTTTAGAACACAAGGCAGCTTATACCAAGATATACAAATGGTTCGTACCATTGTGTATATTGTTGTGTTTTTAATAATTGCTGTTGCGAGTTTTAATATTGTGTCGTCGCTAGTCATGGAAGTGCGTGAAAAAGAAGGCAATATCGCCATTTTAAAAACCATGGGCGCGAAAGACAGCACTATTTTAGCCACCTTCGTAATGCAAGGATTAACGCAAGCATTTGTAGGGGTATTGCTCGGTACTTTCATAGGTGTTGTATTGGCATTAAATATAAGTGAATTATTTGCTTGGCTAAGCCAGTTAATGGGTGCTAATCCTCTTGAGGGCGTTTACTTTATTGAGTTTTTACCTAGTAAACTTGTACTCGAGGACATAGGAATTACAGTAATAGCGACCTTTATACTCGCAGTTTTTGCGACTATTTACCCTGCCTGGCAAGCTACACGAGTCGATCCCGCAAAGGTGCTTGGTAATTAACCTCATTAAAATAATAGGGTCGGGTTTGTAAAGCTGCTAAACTACGCGTTTATATAATGTTGAGCGCTATTGCTTAGCTTTACAATCCCTTACTCAGGAAATTATTTTGACAAATAACGATATTTTACGCCGCCTTCGCTACACTTTTAATTTAACAGATACTGCCATGGTTGATATTTTTGCTGCAGCAGAGGCCACAGTAACTACAGATCAAGTCATTGCATGGTTAATAAAAGAGGGCGAGCAAGGCTTTGTTGAAATTTCAGACACTGAGTTTGCATCGTTTTTAAACGGTTTTATCAACACTAAACGTGGTAAGCGTGACGGCGAACAACCAATACCAGAGAGTAAGTTAAATAATAATATTATCTTTATGAAGTTACGCATTGCTTTAAACATGAAGGCAGAGGATGTAATAGCCACGCTTGCATTGGTTGATTTTGATTTAAGCAAACACGAATTAAGTGCGTTTTCTCGTAAAGTAGACAACAAGCATTACCGAGTGTGTAACGATCAAATACTGCGTTTATTCTTAACAGGCGTTCAGCAGCAATACCGCCCTGAGTAATTACTAATAAATATTTAGTCCAAAAACGTTGTAATAAACAACGTTTTCAGACAGTCATCTTTGAGTGTTTACTAAAATTGTAATTAATCAAACATAGCGATAATATTTAAAGGCAAACTTTATTAGATCAATTTAAATGGCTTAAAAAGCAACCATCACATAAATACAAAAATAGCGGCTTTTAAGCACATTATTTCAAGCCAACGAAAGTATAAAAGGAATTTAAAATGCAATTAATACCCGCAACATTTTATTTTCCGCCTGACAAAGAAAAAGACTTCCAGCATCAACTTAATAAAAGCACCGTTCACTTTGCTAATATAACCTTGTATTTAGCTGCTTTATTTTTAACGATTTTGGTTATTCTTTCGTGGTTGAATGATGAACAATCTACATCCTCTGTTATTAATATTCTTAGGCTTTCGATGGTTTGTTTGTCGTTTGTATTGGTTTATATAAACAATAAATTAAAGGCAAAATACTTACATTATCGTTGCTTTGCTTATGGCATTTTATTTTGTGTTTTATTTGGGTATTTATTTTGGTCCTTTGTTGGGTTGTATGGTTATTTAAACGAGGGAGGGCCTATGCTTGTAGTGGCTTCCCTTTCTGCAATACCCATGCTTCATTTAGGCCATAAACTTATTCTATGGACAATTACGGGGCTAAGCCTTTTAAGTGTTCATTTGTTTTCATCCACGCCAATAATATGGAGTCTTTACTTTTACATTAGTATTGTAATTGTGATGGCGTGTATTCAATATCAACTTGATATACTTTTACGTAAACAATATGAAGCAGAGCTATCAGAAACACAAAAAGCGAATATAGATCAGCTAACAGGGTTGCATAATAGACACAGTTTTGACTCAGAATGTAAACGCTTAATGAATCAAATTAAGCCATCGCAATCGCTAGCGCTTGCTATGATCGACATCGATGATTTTAAAAAATACAACGATAATTACGGTCATTTAGATGGAGATAAAATACTCATTGATGTTGCAAGCAGGTTGCGAAATTGCAAGGCAGATATCGTTGTCAGGTTTGGCGGCGAAGAGTTCATTTTAGTTAAAATTTTAGACCAAAATAACTTAGACTGGCTTGACGACTTACCTATTCGCTTTGCCTCAAGTCCGATAAGCCACGAATACTCAACATTTAAACGTATAACAGTTTCTGCTGGCGTGGTTGTAGCTGATTTTTGCTCCCTTCGTCCGGATATGAAAGTATTACTAGCATCTGCCGACAAAGCGATGTACGCAGCAAAAAATACAGGGAAGAATAAAGTAATTAAAGATTATATATCATAGCGTTGCCCAACATCTGTATTTCGTGGTGTTGGGCAAGTATATGTTATGAAAATGATTTACCTAATAAAATTTCGTGCATTTGCTCGCGCATTTTAAATTTTTGTAGTTTGCCTGTGACTGTCATTGGGTAGATCTCTACAAAACGAATATACCGAGGCATTTTGAAGTAGGCTAACTTGTCTTTTAAAAATGCACGAATTGCCTGTTCATCGAGTGTTGTATTTTCTTTTGGCTGAATCCACGCACACACTTCTTCACCGTATTTTTCATCGCTAATACCAAATACAGCGGCGTCTTGTACGCCGGGGTATGTATAAAGCACCTCCTCAATTTCTCGAGGGTAAACGTTTTCACCACCACGAATAATCATGTCTTTAATTCGCCCAACAATACTTACAAACCCTTCGCTATCCATAACACCTAAATCGCCTGAATGAAGCCAGCCGTCACTATCTATTGTGGCTTTTGTTTTTTCTTCGTCATTCCAATAGCAGCGCATTATGCCTGCACCTTTTGAACATACTTCACCAGGTAAACCTATTTTTTGAATATTGCCCAGTTCATCAATAATTTTAACCTCAGTATGAGCAAGGGCGCGCCCAACAGTGGTTACTTGGCGATCTATTGATGAGTCAGTTTCAGTAATATTATTTATAGGGCTACATTCAGTTTGCCCATAGGCAATTAAAACCTGATGCATATTCATTTGGGTTTGAACTTTACGCATGACTTGTTCAGGACAAGTAGAGCCTGCCATAACCCCGGTTCTAAGTGACCTTAAGTCATATTTATTAAAACTACTGAGCTCAAGTTGGCTAATAAACATAGTGGGAACACCGTGTAGTGCTGTACAGCCTTCTTGTTCAACTACATCAAGTGTTGTTTTTGCATCAAATGCATCACTAGGATAAATAGCTGCAGCACCTTTGGTAATACACAAGAGGCTCCCCAAAACCATACCAAAGCAATGATAAAGAGGAACAGGAATGCAGAGTTTGTCTTTATGTGTAAACCGCATAGAGTCGGCAACAAAAAGCGCATTATTTAAAATATTTTTATGAGTCAGTGTAGCGCCTTTGGGGTTGCCCGTTGTGCCTGATGTAAATTGTATATTTATGTCCTGATCGGCGTTTAAATTAGCCGCTACAGCGTGTAATTCGAGCTGATGGGCGGGTGTAGCTAACTGCATAATATGTGAAAACGAAAACATACCAGGGATGGGATCATTACCAATACTAATAACGTTTTTAAGGCTCGGTAGTACTTTTGACTCAAGCTTACCTGGGTCGGATTGGTTAAGATCTGGCGCTAAACTAGTTAGCATCTCTATATAATTACTGCCTTTAAAACTGTTTGCAGTAATTAAAGTGGAACATTCTACGCTATTTAGCGCATAAGTCAGTTCGCTCGGGCGATATGCAGGGTTTATACATACCATAATGGCACCAATTTTTGCGGTAGCAATTTGAGTTAGGCACCACTGAATGTTATTCGGTGACCAAATTCCTACCCGTTCACCTGGTTTAACACCTATGGCTAATAGCCCCATCGCGAGTTGATTTACTTCTTTTTGAAACTCTCTATAGGTTAAACGGATGTTTTGATGATTGACTACTACCGCGAGCGAATTAGGGTTTTTGTCGACAATAAAATCAAAGTAGGCCCCAATGGTTTTATTGGTTAAAGGTGTATTTTGTGAGCCTTTAAAATAGCTTTGTGACAGCGGTAATGAATTTATTAATTCTATTTCTCTAACCGTTTTGTGGTTTGTATGCATGTGTTATCTCCGTGTCGATGTGTGTGAATTACATAAACTAGGAACTAAATAAACACACATTGTCGACAAAAAGAAGGGTACTTAGACTAATGTATTATAAATGAAGATATATCCACTAAAATAGTAGCAATAAAAAAACACGCCATTTAGGCGCGTTTTTATTTTTAAGATTTTTGAATGATTAAGTTACATTTCGTCGCTTCGGTACGTTTTTTTCATTATGTATACGTAGGCATTAACAAACGCATTTTCTTGATATTTTTTAAGGCCGGTTTCTTCAAACGCAATGGGGATAGGGTTACGTTTCACTTGTTCTTTAATTTCAGTTGTTGAGAACACGCGAACATCTAGGTTTTCAATTAACTGAATAGCGGTTTCCATTTTGAAACCTTTAGCGCTGCCTGCAAATTTACCTTTAGGTTGGCGTTCGCGAATAGCCACAGAGTCAATTTGGTAATCTTGCATTAGTTTTGCAAAATCAAATTGGAATTTGCGCATTATTTCAGTGTCGTTACCATTACCTAAGGTAAAACGTGTTTGGCGCACATCGCGAATGTCAAAAACGTCGTTATCTTTACTTAAAATACAAAGTAGTACGTCACTACCGGTAATTTCTACACCACATGTTCTCATTGCTGTTCTCTAATAAAACTTAATTGTTGTGTATTATACGCAACATCTATTAAATTGCGAGAATAAGCAATAAGACGAAATTTTATTACGCATTTCCAAAAATTGTTATTGTTTTTATCTAAATTTACAAACTTAAGTAAAATAACACCTTTAACAGAGCCTTTAAACTTGTAATTGTTTCTCGCTCACGCGACAATATATTTTTGTAGTTGAGCAGACTCAGCATCTACATCAGCCTGTTTGGCGAAAAATAGTCAATGCTTATTCGTAAGAGCGTTGTCGAGTCATTTTCATTTAATTTTATTTAAAAATACACGTGATACATTGTAGGTGTCACCACTGTATGTAAGGATTTATAATGCCAGTTATTACTCTTCCTGACGGCAGTCAGCGTAGTTTCGAAAACCCTGTAAGTACTCTTGATGTAGCAAATGATATTGGCCCTGGTCTTGCTAAGGCAACCATAGCAGGTCGTGTTAATGGTGATCGTGTTGATGCGTGTGACCTAATTAGTGAAGATTCTCGCCTTGAAATCATTACTGTTAAAGATGACGACGGCCTAGAAATTATTCGCCACTCTTGTGCTCACTTGATTGGACATGCAGTTAAGCAACTTTTCCCAGACGCTAAAATGGCGATTGGTCCAACTATTGATAACGGTTTTTACTACGATATCGATATGGAACATTCTTTGTCACAAGATGACTTAGATGCTATTGAAAAGCGTATGATACAACTTGCAAAAACAAACTACGACGTAGTGAAAAAAACAGTAAGCTGGCAAGAAGCTCGCGATACGTTTGAAGCGCGTGGCGAAACATACAAAATTGAAATTTTGGACGAAAACATTGCAAAAGATGATCGCCCAGGATTATACCATCACGAAGAATACGTAGACATGTGTCGTGGTCCTCATGTACCAAATATGAAATTCTGCCAAAACTTCAAAATAATGAAAGTAGCAGGTGCATACTGGCGTGGTGATTCTGAAAACAAAATGCTACAACGTATTTATGGCACAGCGTGGGGCGATAAAAAGCAACTTAAAGCGTATTTAAAGCGTTTAGAAGAAGCTGAAAAACGTGATCATCGCCGTATAGGTAAGGCTCTAGATTTATGGCACTGGCAAGAAGAAGCGCCAGGTATGGTATTTTGGCATAACGACGGTTGGAGCATTTACCGCGAGCTTGAAGAGTTTGTGCGTGAAAAATTACGTGAGTACCAATACGAAGAAGTAAAAGGTCCTATGATGATGGACCGTTCGTTATGGGAAAAATCAGGTCACTGGGAAAAATATTCAGACGCCATGTTTACTACGGAATCTGAAAAGCGCGAATACGCAATAAAACCAATGAACTGCCCAGGCCACGTACAAATTTTTAACCAAGGTTTAAAATCGTACCGCGACTTACCATTACGTATGGCCGAGTTTGGCTGTTGTCACCGAAATGAGCCATCAGGTGCTTTACACGGACTAATGCGTGTACGTGGCTTTACACAAGATGATGCTCACGTTTTCTGTACAGAAGAGCAGGTAATGGACGAAGTGTCAGCGTGTATTAAGATGGTCTATGATACCTATGAGACATTCGGTTTTGAAAAGATTGTGGTTAAGCTTTCAACTCGCCCGGAACAACGCATTGGCGACGATGAAATTTGGGACAAAGCTGAAGTTGCATTAGCCGATGCACTTAAAGCAAACGACATTGAATTTGATTACCTTCCTGGTGAAGGGGCGTTTTATGGCCCTAAAATTGAATTTACTTTGTACGATTGTTTAGACAGAGCGTGGCAGTGTGGTACAGTGCAACTAGATTTTGCATTACCGGGTCGTTTAGGTGCTACATATGTAGCAGAAAATAACGAACGACGCACACCTGTTATGATACATCGTGCTATTTTGGGCTCAATTGAGCGCTTTATCGGTATTTTGACTGAAGAGTATGCTGGTTTATTCCCTACGTGGCTTGCACCAAAGCAAGTAGTGATTATGAATATCACTGATAAACAAGCACCTTATGTGCAGGAAATTGTACAAAAATTAAATAAACTTGGAATTAGAGCCGCTGCTGACTTGAGAAATGAGAAGATTGGCTTTAAAATCCGTGAACATACATTAAAGCGTATACCTTATTTACTAGTTGTTGGCGATAAAGAAGTTGAACAACAAGAAGTAGCAGTACGTACGCGAACAGGTGAAGACCTGGGTAAATTTAATGTCGATGATTTTGTAGCTAAAATAAGCGAAGAGATTAAAAATCGACAGTAAAAATCGAGCGTGTAGGGCAATTACTAAAAGCCATCTACACGCTTATATTATTGATATTCTTGGAGGAACGTACCATTAGAGGCGGCAAGAAAGGGCAACAAACAGCTCAAAAAAATCGTATTAACGAAGAAATTACAGCTCAAGAAGTTCGTTTAATCGACATCGACGGCGAACAAGCTGGCATTCAGTCATTAAAAGACGCACAAGCTATGGCTGATGCAGCGGGTGTTGATCTTGTAGAGATTAGCCCTAACGCTGAGCCGCCTGTTTGTAAGGTTATGGACTACGGTAAGTTCATCTTTGAAAAAAGCAAAGAACTGAAAGAGCAGAAGAAGAAGCAAAAGCAAATCCAGATTAAAGAAATCAAATTCCGTCCTGGTACGGATGAAGGTGACTATCAGGTTAAGCTTCGCAACTTACGTAAGTTCTTAGAAGCTGGCGATAAAGCTAAAATTACCATCCGCTTCCGTGGCCGTGAAATGGCTCACCAAGAAATTGGTATCGAACTATTAAACCGCGTTAAAGGCGATTTAGAAGACTTAGCAGTAGTAGAGTCTTTCCCAAATCGCGTTGAAGGCCGTCAAATGGTTATGATGATGGCACCTATTGCTAAAAAGTAATTTTTAAGTGATAATGCGCACCGAATTTAGCTCAGGTCTGCAAGCAATATGTAAATATTCACCTGAGTTAACCGGTTTTAAAGTAAAGTTGCAGCATTTTATGTTGGGCTTTCACCGGAACATGGCAGTAAGTTAGGCCTAAAAGTGGAGCTATAGAAATATATCTCACGCCTGCTTACTAATTTAAAAGCAATACAATTGGAGTTATTGCAATGGCTTATAAGCTAAAAAGTCACAGTGGCGCTGCTAAGCGTTTCAAAAAGACTGCTTCTGGCGGTTTCAAGCGTAAACAAGCGCATCTTCGTCATATTCTGACTAAGAAAACTTCTAAGCGTAAGTTACACCTACGTCCTAAGATGATGGTTCATAAAAATGACCATGGTCTAGTTTCACGTATGTTACCGTTCGCTTAATAGGGGTTTTTAGAAATGGCAAGAGTTAAACGCGGCGTTGTCGCACGTGCACGTCACAAAAAAGTTTTAAAACAAGCAAAAGGTTACTACGGAGCACGTTCACGTGTTTACCGCGTAGCTTTCCAGGCTGTTACTAAAGCGGGTCAATACGCTTACCGTGACCGTCGTGCGAAGAAACGTACTTTCCGTCAATTATGGATTGCACGTATCAATGCTGCTTCACGTCAAAATGGTCTGTCTTACAGCCGTTTTATCAATGGTCTTAAAAAGACGTCTGTAGAAATCGATCGTAAGATCCTTGCAGATATCGCTGTTTACGACCAAGTTGCATTCGCAGCGCTTGTAGAAAAAGCTAAAGAAGGCCTAGCCGCTTAAGCTTTTTTATAAGAACTGAAAAGGAGCCCATTGGCTCCTTTTTTTGTGCCTAAAATTTGATATCAAACCTCCAACATACAAGAGCTACTCTAACTTCCCAAGCAAAATAATCCGTTATTAATTTAAAGGCTCAGCTGTATTTAATTGGATGCTAATTATGCTTTAATCTCAATAAAACATTCCTGATACATTATTAACTTACCTTAGGCTGTGTTTTTTGTTGAACTACCGCAGTTTTTTCGTAACGATTGGTTAAGTTGTTATAATTTGGCTATTAAAGCGTTTTTTGAGAATAATATGTTAGCCAGCTTAGTCTTTTTAACTGCAAGTATGACTTATGATAGCCATTTACCCCCTTTGCTACCTTGGGAAGGAGAAAGTTTATCGCTGATACAACAGGCGGGGCCTCTGACAACGGATTTTGAGCTTTCAGATGGTTATATATCTCCTGATTACAACAACACATTGGCTTTTGTAGAGCGTTTAGTTGCTGCAAATCCGACTCAATTTAAATCGCAAATAATAGGTTTTAGTAATAGTAAGCGTGCTATTAAAATGGTAGTGGCGACTGAGCAAGGTTTTTTTGATGCCGATCAGCTTGCCAATAGCACTAAGCCAACAGTGCTTATTCAAGCGGGAATTCACGCTGGCGAGATTGACGGTAAAGACGCAATGTTTATGTTGTTACGGGACATAGCTACGGGCAAACGTAGAGATATTTTAAAGAAAGTAAATATTTTATTTATTCCAATCTTAAACGTTGACGGACATGAAAGAAGCAGCCACTTTAATCGTATTAATCAACGCGGCCCGAGTAAAATGGGTTTTAGAACCAATGCAAATAATTTAAATTTAAACCGTGACTTCACAAAACTTGATACACCCGAAGTTAAAAGTGTTTTAAAAGTTATTAATGACTATAACCCAAACCTTTATATTGATGTGCATGTTACTGACGGTGCCGATTATCAATACGATGTGACCTATGGATATAATCCGGTTTTTGCAAGTGAATCCCCTGCTATTGCTGATACGTTAGATAGATACTTTAAACCGGTTATAGATAATAAGTTAGCATCGCAAGGGCATATTCCTGGGCCTCTTGTATTTGTTATGAATAAGCGAAACTTTAAAGAAGGGCTTGCGGGTTGGGTTGCTACACCCCGGTTTTCGAACGGTTGGGGTGACTTAAAATCATTACCTACAATTTTAGTCGAAAACCACTCATTAAAACCCTATAAGCAGCGTGTATTGGGCACTTATGTGTTTATTGACGGAGCAATTGATGCTTTATCAAAGCATGGACATGAACTAGCTAATGCAGTAAAAAAAGAATACGCATTTGTACCAAAGCAGCTTATTGTTCAACGAGGCTATAGTAAAGATCCTGTAGAAATTGCATTTAAAGGTATTCGTTATACGTCAAAAGTGAGTACATTATCTGGTCAAACAGAAGTTCAATATATTGGTGAGAAAGAAGACTATACAAATTTACCTGTATATTGGCAAAAAGATGTACAAAAACGTATTGAAGTACCTAAGGCATTTTTTATACCACCTGTTTACACCGATTTAATTGAAAAACTGTCGCTTCATGGTGTGTCTGTGAATAAATTAGTTGGTGAAAACACACAACCATTAAAACAGGCAAAAATAAATGAGCACTCGTTTGCTAAGTCACCGTTTGAAGGAAGATTTAGGGTAACGGCTACTTTCGATTATAAACCTGCTATTAATGTAAACTTAGATGGTTGGTTTGAAGTTACAACTCAACAAAAAGCAGGGGAATTGGCTGTTCATCTACTGCATCCAGAGGCGCCTGACTCGTTTTTTTCATGGGGAGAGTTTAACACGATTTTTCAGCGCACTGAGTATATGGAAAATTACGCGCTGATCCCTTTTGCTCGTAATATGTTAAAAGAAAAGCCAAAACTGGCTTTGCAATTTGACCAAAAATTAAAAACTGAAAAGTCATTTGCAAGTGATGCTGATGCTCGCTTAAATTGGTTGTATCAACACAGCCCATTTTATGATGAAGCATATCTAAAGTATCCAATACTTATGTCGTTTGAAGAAGAAATAGCAATACCAGAACAAAAAGATAAAGAAATATAGTGATGAGAATTATTACAATACCAGTGACTCCTTTTGCACAAAATTGCAGAATAATAGCTTGCGAAAGTACCAAAGAAGCGGTCGTTGTTGATCCTGGTGGTGACAGCGATAAAATAATTGCAGCTTTAACGAGTAATAATTTAATCCTTAAAGCTGTTTGGTTGACCCATGGGCACTTAGACCACGTTGGTGGAGCAGACGTACTTCGTAAGCAGTTTAATACTAAGATTATAGGCCCACACAAGGATGAAAATTTTTGGTTTGAAAATTTATCAATGCAAGCTCAAATGTTTGGTTTTTCACCTATTAAACCATTTTACCCAGACGAATGGTTATCGCACGGTAATACTTTGAGTCTAGGCAAGTTAACATTTGATGTATTTCACTGCCCAGGCCATACACCAGGGCATATTGTATTTTACGAAAAAAATCAACAATGTGTCATTGTTGGTGATGTAATATTTAAAGGCTCTGTAGGACGTACTGACTTTCCTAAAGGGAATAGTCAACAACTTATAGAGTCTATTAAGGCTCATATACTAACCTTACCTTTACAGACCGCGATTTTGTCTGGTCATGGCGGTGAAACAACCGTTGAGCATGAAATTAAAACGAATCCTTTTGTAAGTGGGCAGTACGGCTAGTGAGTTAAATGTATTAATTATGAGTAATTTATACATAGAAAAATTAAAAATAAGCAGACTGTTTTTAAAAATGGTTGTATAATTTAACCAGTTTATTTGATAAATAAGAAATAAAATGTCTCTAAATCACGTAGATCGCCAAATTTTGGCACTTTTGCAACAAGACGCAAGTCTATCAACTGCCGAAATAGCAGATAAAGTCGGCTTATCTCAATCACCTTGCTGGCGTCGAATTGCTAAACTAGAGCAAGACGGCTACATAAAAAGCAAAGTGGCATTGTTAGATGAAAAGAAACTTGGCTTTGATATGTTGGTGTACGCACATGTGCGTTTATCTAATCACGGTAAAAAAAATCTAGCTGAATTTGAAAAACTGATCATGAGTTACGATGAGGTCACTGAGTGTTATACAATGGCGGGCACAATGGATTTTATGTTGCGAATAATCTCACAAGGAATAGAAGGCTACGAACATTTTGTTCGAGATAATTTATTAAGTTTAGAGTACGTACAGGAAGTGCATTCAAACGTGACAATGACATGTGTAAAACGCAGCACATCTCTACCTTTGTAAACAGATAACTTTTTAAAGCTATTTAGTTTAAAAACACAATGTAATTGTTAAATGAGCGCTAATTTGCTAAAATTTAGCGCTTTTTTTATACCCAAAATACACCTGAGGATCTCAATGTTTAACTTACTAAGCAGGGCGCCAAGCTCAGCTAAAAACGATATTCTATCTGGTTTAACTGTGGCGTTAGCCCTAGTTCCAGAAGCTGTTGCGTTTGCCTTTGTTGCAAATGTAGAACCTTTAGTTGGTCTATATGCCGCGTTTATCGTAGGTTTAATTACGGCTATATTCGGTGGCCGTCCAGGCATGATCTCAGGTGCAACCGGTGCTTTAGCTGTTGTAATGGTAAGTTTAGTGCTTGATCATGGTGTTGAGTATCTCTTTGCAACCGTGCTTCTGATGGGTATTTTGCAAATACTCGCGGGAATATTCAAGCTCGGTAAGTTTATACGTATGGTACCGCATCCTGTAATGCTAGGGTTTGTAAACGGCTTAGCTATTGTTATATTTTTAGCCCAGTTAGGTCAGTTTAAAGTACCTGATGGTATGGGCGGTCAGCAATGGATGACAGGAGAACCATTGTTTATTATGTTAGGGCTTGTTGCGTTAACAATGGCTATTATTCATTTCCTTCCAAAGTTAACAACGGCTATTCCTTCATCTTTGGTTGCGATTGTAACGGTTACAGGCTTAGTTATTGGTTTAGACCTTGAAGCACATACCGTATTAGATTTTTTAAAAGGGATGACAGGTGATGAAGCAGCAACAATCGCAGGTGGGTTGCCAGAGTTTCATATTCCTATGGTGCCATTTAATTTAGAAACACTGCAAATTATCTTCCCTTACGCACTTATACTTGCTGCTATCGGCCTGATAGAGTCATTATTAACGCTTAGCTTAATTGATGAAATTACTGAAACACGTGGTCACAGTAACAAAGAGTGTATTGGCCAAGGCGCTGCAAATATAACGTGTGGTTTTTTTGGTGCAATGGGTGGTTGTGCAATGATTGGCCAGTCAATGATTAATATTAATTCGGGCGGCCGCTCTCGTTTATCGGGAATAAGTGCAGCCTTAATGCTGCTTGCGTTTATCATTTTTGCATCAAGCTTAATTGAAATGATCCCACTCGCTGCACTTGTGGGGGTTATGTTTATGGTTGTGCTTGGTACATTTGAATGGGCAAGCTTTAAAATGATGAAGCGCGTACCATTGTCAGATGCCTTTGTAATTGTGTTGGTTTCGGGTGTAACCGTGATTACCGATTTAGCGATTGCAGTGTGTGTAGGTGTGATTGTGTCTGCACTTGTTTTTGCATGGCAACATGCTAAACATATTTACACAACAAACTACATTGATGAAGAAGGCTCAAAAGTATATGAGTTACATGGGCCATTATTTTTTGGTTCAGTTAAAAACTTTTCTGAATTATTTGATGTTAAAAATGACCCAGAGAACGTTATTGTAGAGTTTAAACATAGCCGTGTATCAGATCACAGTGCAATAGAGGCTATTGACGCATTAGCTGATAAATATACTAAAGCGGGTAAGCAGCTTCATTTGCGTCATTTAAGTAAAGACTGTACTCAGTTATTGCACAAAGCGCGTGATTTAGTTGAGGTCAATGTAATAGAAGATCCTACTTATAAAGTTGCGTCAGATAAACTAGCTTAAACACTAACTATCAACGTATTTATGAAAGCGAAAGGATAACACCTTTCGCTTTTTTATTGCGTGTGAGTATAGTTTGCGTTGATTGTATTAAAAACTAAGATAGGCGGTAGTGCTAAATATCCTCGTAAATCTATATAATAGATGATGATATTATTCAGTTTATTTATAAAACTATTTAGTTATTAATTAATACACACTAAAAATAAATTTTTAAAGTAGTTACTATTTTGGAGACGATGTAAATTTTGAATTGGCAATCTTTAATTGATAACCGTCAGCGCTTTTTTTGGCTTTTGCAGATTGCGGGCTGGATAGGGTATGCGCTTGTCAATTACATTGGTTCTAAAGTATTCGAAATGCGTGATATTTACGTATTCGTTATATTATTAAATGCTTATGCTGGCTGTCTGATGACAGTACCACTTCGCTATATTTACCGTACAGTTTGGAATGCTTCACCTATAGTGCTTATGGTAGTGGTGTTTGGTGCATCTTATATTACGGGTACCTTATGGGCTGTTGTACAGAAGTTTAATCTATGGGAGATATATCGCCATGGTTACAGACCTGAAGAGTGGTTTTATTATCTTCAACAAGGTTTAGATTCGGTCTACATTATTTTATGTTGGAGCGGCTTATACTTTGGTGTTAAATATTATCAGCTATTACAAAGTGAACGTCAAAAAGCATTAAAAGCGACTACAATGGCGCACGAAGCCCAATTAAAAATGCTTAGATACCAGCTTAACCCGCATTTTTTATTCAATACGTTAAATGCTATTTCAACATTAGTTTTGGTAAAAGAAAATAAAGATGCTAACTTAATGGTGTCTAAATTAAGTGACTTTTTAAGGTATACCCTAAATACAGATCCCATAAAAAAGGTACCACTTGAGCAAGAGTTGCATGCGTTAAAATTATATTTAGATATTGAACGAGTTCGTTTTGATGAACGATTAAAAGTAAACATAGATGTAAGCGAACAAGCTAAGCAAGCATTAGTTCCTAGCCTTATACTGCAACCTATTATTGAAAACGCAATTAAATATGCGATTGCCCACTTATCTGAAGGTGGGGTAATAGATATTAAAGCCCAAGTGTTTGCTAACGAATTACTCCTTGAAGTGGGAGATAATGGGCCTGGCACCGAATTAGAAAATGGCAAGCTTGTTAACGCACAAGGTGTTGGTATTGCAAATACCAAAGATAGATTAAAAACGCTCTACGAAAATAATTATTCGTTTGTATTATCACATAATACGCCAAGTGGATTAAAGGTTAATCTGCGAGTGCCGTTTGAGAAGGCTGTGAAGAAATGATGAAAATCAGAACGCTTATTGTTGATGATGAACCATTAGCGCGCAAAGGCTTGGATGTAAGACTTTCAGAATTTGATGATATTGAAGTTATTAAATTATGTAGTTCAGGTGCAGATGCAATAGAAACGTGTAAAAACGAAAAAATAGATTTAGTATTTTTAGATATTCAAATGCCAGGCATGAATGGCTTTGAAGTTGCTCGCGCGTTAAGTGAAAGCACTAAAATACTTCCGGCAATCGTGTTTGTTACCGCATTCGATCAATTTGCGGTGAAAGCATTTGAAATTCATGCATTGGATTACATTTTAAAACCCGTTGATGATAACAGACTAAAACAGGCGGTAGAAAAAGTGCATACCTATTTAAAAACGCAACAAGACAACGCCCATAAGAAAAAACTCGCGAGTTTTGTAGCTGGCATTACCGGAAATAATTGTGAAGAAATTCTCAAAAAACTGGCAACCGGTGATACTTTAGCTGATAAACGTTACCCAGAATCCTTAGCCGTAAAAGAGCAGGGCGAAATTATCCGTGTTCCAGCAGCAACTATTCAATGGGTTGACGCAGCCGGGGATTATATGTGCTTACATTGCCAAGATGGGCAAACACATATACTACGAAAAACAATGAAAGAACTTGAGCAAGAGCTCGACCCTCATTTATTTGTAAGGGTTCATCGCAGCGCAATTGTTAATACAAAACAAATCAGTAAATTAGTTACACAGGTAAGTGGTGAATATTTACTTGTTTTAGAGAATGGTCAAGAGCTAAAAGTTAGCCGTAGTTACCGTGATAAAGTAAAAGCAGCGTTGGCTAGTTAATATAAGTTTAAGAATAAAAAAATGCGAGCTAAGCTCGCATTTTTTTTAGAAAACTTTAATTACTCAACAGTAACAATTTTCATTGTATTTGTTGCGCCCACAGTTTCCATTGAATCACCATGCGTTAAAATCACAGTATCACCTGAAGCCAATGAACCTTGAGCAACAAGTGTATCTAATGCTGCTTTAACCATTGCATTTTTTTCTGTTTGTGTTGAATCAAAAAACACCGGATAAACACCACGATAAAGTGCAGTCTGACCAAGGGTACTGGCATGACGTGACAACGAATAAATTGGTAAGCCAGAACTTATGCGTGACATGAGTTTTGCTGTGCTACCAGATTCAGTAAGCGTTACTATAGCTTTAACAGAATCTAAATGGTTTGCTGCATACATAGCCGATAGAGCAATTGATTCAGCATTATTAGAGAAACGACTATCTAAACGATGCTTAGATACATGCGTTTCTTTTTGTGACTCAGCACCTAAACAAACGCGTGCCATAGTTGCTACCGTTTCTTCAGGGTAATCGCCAGCAGCTGTTTCTGCAGAAAGCATTACAGCATCAGTCCCATCAAGCACTGCGTTTGCAACATCCATTACTTCAGCACGTGTTGGCATTGGGTTATCGATCATCGATTCCATCATTTGCGTGGCTGTAACAACAGTACGGTTCAACGAACGTGCACGACGAATAATAAGCTTTTGCTTGCCCATTAGCGCAGCATCGCCAATTTCAACACCTAAGTCACCACGAGCAACCATTACAGCGTCCGAAGCAAGCACAATATCATCGATGGCTTCTTGTGTTTCTACAGCTTCAGCGCGTTCAATTTTTGCTAGAAGTTGAGCTTTAGAGCCAGCAGCTTCTGCTAATGAACGAACGTAACGCATGTCATCGCCACTACGTGGGAAAGAAACCGCAATATAATCTACATCGATTTCTGCTGCTGTGATTAAGTCTTCTTTGTCTTTTTCGGTAAACGCTGGAGCTGTTAATCCACCGCCCAAACGGTTAATCCCTTTATTGTTTGATAAAACGCCTCCTACTGTAACAGTACAGTGAACGAGGTGATCAACTACTTTATCAACCGTAAGTTGAATTAAACCATCATTTAATAGAAGTAAATCGTTAGGAGATACATCTTGTGGAAGCTCTTTGTAATCGATACCTACAGCGTTTACATCGCCTTGGCCTTTTTCCATTTTAGCATCAAGAATAAACTTAGCACCCACTGCTAGGGTTACTTTGCCTTCTTTAAACGTTGATACTCGGATTTTAGGACCTTGGAGATCGGCAAGTATAGCAATGTGTTTGTTTAATCGTTTTGCAATATCACGAACTGCTTGTGCACGGTCTTTATGATCTTGAGCCACACCGTGTGAGAAGTTTAAACGTACTACGTTTGCGCCTGCGCGAATGATTTTTTCTAGGTTGTTATCTCTATCGGTAGCAGGCCCAAGGGTAGCGACTATTTTTGTGCGTCTTAGCATCAATTTCTCCTGTGTGCTTGGTGAAAGCAGGTTGACGGTTATTTTGTTTACGAAGAATACAGCTTATAAAAGCAATATCTTAAGTTGTAGGCAAAGCTGAACGAATTGCCACTTTTTATACAAAACTATTGTGTCATCATTATGACACCGGTGTCAAAATGCGTCAATGATCTTAATTTCAAATAGCTGTGCTTTAAGTCACCCCTAGAGCATTGATGTTTGATATAATTACATAGCTTATTTATCTTTAATAAAAAAGCATGTTGTATTGGCTCATGGTTAGCATTTTATGACTGCATGAGTATAATGCACGCGGTATTATTTAATGAATACACTGAATTTTCTAACCAAATAGTTGTTACCGAGGAGGACACTAAATGCAAGTTGCATTAGTCGGGTTAGGCGTTATGGGGAAAAATCTTGCCCTAAACTTAATAGATAAAGGGATAACGCTTGTTGCTTATGACAAAAACCCACATGCGGGTGAAGAGTTAATAAGCTGTGCTAAATCTCAAGGCATGGCTGATAGACTTCACATTGTCTCTGATTTAGGAGACATGGTAAGGCGTTTAGAAGCACCTCGCTCTATTTTATTGCTTGTTCCAGCAGGTGAGTTAGTCGATACCGTTTGTAACGAACTGGTAGACGCAGGCGTAGAGTGTGATGATATTATAGTCGACTGTGGTAATAGTAATTATAAAGATGGTATTACTCGCAAGCTAAAGTTTCAAAACAAATTTGAGTTTGCCACTATGGGTATTTCAGGCGGAGCAGAAGGCGCTCGCCACGGTCCGGCAATGATGGCCAGTGGATCAGAAGGTGGCTGGGAACGCATTGAGCCATGGTTTGAAAAAGTAGCTGCAAGCTATAACGGTAGCTCTTGTTTTGCGCGTGTTGGCCAGTCAGCCAGTGGACACTTTGTGAAAATGGTTCATAACGGTATTGAATATGCGCTTATGCAACTAATTGCAGAGATGTATCAATTACTTCGCTTAGGTACTAACCGTTCTCCAAAAGAAGTCGCGGCAATATTTGACGAATGGTCAGAAGGGCAGTTGAACAGTTACTTACTCGCTATTTCTAGTCATATATTAACCCTTGAAAATGATAAAAATGTGCCTCTAGTAGACCTGATTGATAATAAAGTTGGCGCTAAAGGTACTGGTTTGTGGACGGCACAAAATGCACTTGAGTTAGGAATTGCAGTACCCTCACTGGTTGCTGCTGTTCAAGCTCGACATCTAACCAATGCATGCGATACAACTGCGGCACAAGAAATGACCTATGCTTCAAAATCAACTAATACCGTTGATATTGACCTTGAAGAGCTTAAAGATGCGTTTACGCTAGCGAGTCTTTTAGCTTATCGCCAAGGCCTTGCGTTAATTAAGGGAGCCTCTCGGACACATCAATGGAAGGTAGATCTTTCGAAAACATTACAAACTTGGCGTGCAGGTTGTATCATTCGAGCTGATTACCTTGACAGCGTAGCGCAAGGTGTCGAATTTATAGACTCGCTTGATAAAGAAGCCAATGCATTGCGTAAGGTAACAGGGCAAGCTGTTATGTCTGGCCTGGCGTTTCCAGTATTAAGCTCAACACAAACTTACTTAGCAACGCTAACAACACCAAGTAATGGGCACTTAGTTCAAGCCCAGCGTGATTACTTTGGAGAGCACGGCATTAAAACCCACAGCGGCGAGACATGTCACTTAACTGACTTAGTAGAGATTGACGCTAAAGTGCGCTAATTCATTATTAAACAAAAAAAGGCATGCTATACGCGTGCCTTTTTGATTTACAGATGCCTGTAATTGCTTATCGAGTTAATTCGCCGCGCATATTATCTTGCATTAAATGACGAATAGTTTCGATTTCTAGATTTTGGCTGAATAGGTAATGAAGCTTTGTTAAGCAGGCTTCTAATGTCATATCATAACCACTAATAACGCCAATATTTAACAATGCGTTGCCAGTTGCGTAACCGCCCATATTGACCTGACCTTTCAGGCATTGTGTTAGATTAACAATGATCATCCCTTTTTTACTTGCGTCACTTAGCACAGAAAGAAATTTATCGTCCTGAGGTGCATTGCCCACGCCAAAACTTAATAACACTAAGGCTTTAATGTTATCGTTTACAAGGCTTCTGACCACCTCGGTGCTTATTCCAGGGTATAAATAAAGCACGCCAATTGGTTGTGGCGTTATAGTGGTAACTTGAAGTTCATTTTCAACATAAGGGCTCAGTTGGCCTTTGATAAGTTGAATATTAATACCTGATAATGCAAGAGGCTCTAAATTTGGTGAAGCAAAAGCATCAAAACCATCTGCATGCGCTTTAGTGGCTCTATTACCTCTAAATAACTGGTTGTTAAAAAACAAGCTTACTTCTGCAATTGGGTAGTTTGCAGCAAGATACATAGCATTTAATAAATTAACCTGTCCATCAGAACGAAGTTGAGAAAGCGGGATCTGTGAGCCGGTAACAATAACGGGCTTAGTTAAATTATCAAACATGAAGGAAAGTGCCGAGGCTGTATAGGCCATGGTATCGGTACCATGTAATACGACAAATCCATCGTATTGCTGATATTTGCTTTTTATATCATCGGCAATGAGCTGCCAATGTGCAGGAGACATGTCAGAAGAATCGATAAGAGGGCAGTATTCGTGAATATCAAACAAGGGCATTTCATCACGATTAAATTCAGCATTATTCATAACCGTTTCTGTTAAAAAACCTTCAGCGGGAATATAGCCGCGACTTGATTTTTTCATCCCTATGGTACCGCCTGTGTAAGCGATATATATGCGTTTACGTTTCATAAAAAAAGCCCAGTAAAAAAACTGGGCTTAGTATAACCTGTCGCTAAAGTAAATAAAGCAACGAGTGGTGCTTATGCACTTTTATTGTGCAACATTACATTCTAAACAGCGTGCGTATACACCTTGTGGATCGTTATAATCTTTAAGGTTTTCTAGTTCAGAACTTAACTGCTTCACTACGCTTTGCAAATTAGCTTGTGTTGCTAAAACCGATGGGGTAGTTGATTGTGCTCCCAGCATAGACTGAACCGATGCGCTGCCAAAGATATCTTGCAGCATTTTTTCTTGCGGGCTTAAATCTTGAGTGATTGTTTTCACATCGTAGTTAGTTAATTTAGCAAGCGCGGCTGCAGCATCAATTGCATCTTGTTTGTCACCAAGCTTATCAATTAATCCCAGCTCAAGAGCTTGAGATGCGATCCAAACTCGACCTTGTGCAATTGCATCAACCTGCTCTGGTGTCATGCCTCGCGCTTGTGCAACAACATCTAAAAAGCGGCCATAAGCTTCTTCAACACTCATTTGAATGACTTGAGCCATTTTTTCGTTAAGCGGGCGAGTAACTGAAAAACCAGCCATTTCGGTAGTAGCAACACCATCAGAATACACACCAATTTTTGATAATGTATTTTCAAATGTCATAAACGTACCAAACACGCCAATAGAACCAGTAATCGTACTTGGTGCAGCCCAAATCTCATTAGCTGCAGATGCAATCCAATAACCACCAGAGGCAGCAACAGAGCTCATTGATGCAATTACAGGTTTACCAGCCGCTTTGAGCGCTAATACTTCAGCACGAATAACTTCTGAGGCAAACATACTACCGCCACCTGAATCAATACGCAGTACTACCGCTTTTACTTTATCGTCTAGTCGTGCTTTACGTAGTAAGGCTGCAGTAGAGTCGCCACCAATTTCGCCTGCTCTTCGCTCACCATCAACAATGGTGCCTCTCGCTACCACAACCGCTACTTTTTCAGTAATAGGGTTGTCAAATACAACAGGCGGTTTAACTAAACTTAGGTACTCACGAAATGACACTTGCTTAAATGTTTTACCATCTTCTTGCGCACCGACTAAGTCTATGAGTTGTTGGCGCACTTGTTGAGTCGTTTTAAGTGAATCAACCCATTGATTATCTAATGCGTATTTACCCGCATCACCGTTAGCTGCTTGCATTTTTTCTAGGTAAGCATCCATAGTTTCATCAAAGTTTGACTCATCGAATGGGCGAACTGACGATACATCTTGCTTATATTCACTCCAAAGCGCACCCAACCATACTCGGTTTGCTTCTTTAGCTGCATCAGACATATCGTTACGAATAAAGGGTTCAACAGCTGATTTGAATGTACCAACACGGAAAATATGCTGCGTTACTTCTAGTTTTTCTAGTGCGTCTTTAAAATAAAGCGGATACATTCCATAGCCTTCAATAGCGACACTACCGTAAGGGTGCATTGCTATTTCGTCAGCATGTGCAGCAATATAATACTGAGCTTGTGTGTAGTAGTAACCCGTAGCAATTACTTTTTTACCAGCCTGTTTGAAACCTTCAATCGCGTTGGTAATTTGCTTAAGCTTGTTTAAATGCGCTTTAGGCATTTCTTGCAGGTCAAGAAGAAGTACACTAATTCGGCTATCTTTTGTTGCTTCATTTATAACTTCAATAACATCGTCAAGTAAAATTTCGCTTGGCTCGTCGTTACCTGAGGTTGCATCATTTAAAGCGGCTTCAATAGGATCTATATATAATTTTTCTTCAACCAATGGACCATTTAGGTTTAATCGAAGAACAGAGCCTTCATCAACGATTATTTTGTCTTCGTCACTTGAAATACCTGCAATAAATACAATAACAAGTAGCACAAACAAAAAGTTAATAATTAATCGACGAGAAAAGTTTATTCCAGCCCAAATACCTTTAAAAATTTTTGCTATCAAAATAGCTCCTTAATTTGGTACAGCTAATACATTTGTTTCATCTTATCCTAGAATAAATATAAATTTAACTGCTAAATCGTAACGAAGTGTTTATAAATAGGTTTAAGATACCGAAAACAATGGTTTTATTATGCTATACATGCACGCATTAAATAGTAATTTTGATATGGGTACGTATTTTATGCGTGGCTAAAGTATCAATTAAATACATGCAAATATTGCTTATTCGTTGTCGTTGAAGCAGAATTAGTGAATCTACACAGGTTAGACCAGTTAATGGGGCATAAGATGTTAGAACAACAACTACAATTAAAACACACACAATTACGAAACAGATTAGTTATGGGCTCAATGCATACGGGCCTTGAAGAGGGATGGCATAACAGAAAACGTTTACGTGCATTTTATGAGGCCCGCGCGAAGGGTGGTACTGCCATGCTCATAACAGGTGGCTATAGCCCGAACCTACGAGGTAAGTTAACGCCAATATCTTCTTCTTTTAACAGTTATTATGATGTTTTTAAGCACCGCGCATACACAGATGCTGTTCATAAGCATGGTGGAAAAATTTGTTTACAGTTACTGCATGCTGGTCGCTACGCTTATCATCCTTTCAATCAGGCACCTAGTGCTATTCAGGCTCCAATTAATCCTTACAAGCCTAAAGAAATGTCACTAAGCTCGATTAAAAAAACGATTAAAGACTTTGCACACTCTGCCTATATGGCAGAAAAAGCAGGTTACGACGGTGTTGAGGTAATGGGCTCAGAAGGGTACTTAATTAACGAATTTATGGCGCCACACACCAATAAACGTACTGATGAATTTGGTGGTAGCCTAGAAAACCGCATGCGTTTAGCACTGGAAATAGTAAAAGCGGTTAGGGCAAAAGTATCTGATCAATTTCTAATCATATTTAGATTATCTGTAATGGATCTTATCCCTAATGGTTCAACGCCAGATGAAGTTGTTATTCAAGCCACTGAGCTTGAAAAAGCCGGGGTTGATATTTTTAACACGGGTATTGGCTGGCATGAAGCACGCGTTCCTACAATTGCTAGCATGGTTCCACCTGGGGCTTTTAAAGAAGCGTCTAAGCGCTTAAAAAGTGTTGTTAGCGTTCCAGTCATTGCGGTTAACCGCATCAATACACCTGATATTGCAAATGATATATTAAATGCTGGTGAAGCCGACCTTATATCAATGGCTAGACCTTTATTAGCTGATCCTGAGTTTTTTAATAAATACCAAAACGATCAAACCAAACAAATTAATATTTGTATTGGCTGTAATCAAGGTTGTTTAGATCATGTATTTAAAAATAAACGTGCAACCTGTTTAGTTAACCCCCAAGCCGCCTTTGAACTTGACTACCCGCTCGATAAAGCCACAAACTCAAAAAATGTACTTGTTGTGGGGGCTGGCCCGGCTGGCTTATCTGCAAGTTGTTATTTGGCGCAAAAAGGTCATAAGGTCACTTTGATTGACCAAAAAGCGCAAATGGGTGGCCAATTTAATTTAGCCATGCAAATACCTGGTAAAGAAGACTTTAATCATACACTGGCATACTTTATTAATGAGCTAGAACGTTTAGATGTATCGATTAAACTTGAAACGTCTTACAACGAGTCAATGCTGACACAGTTTGATGACATTGTTTTTGCAACGGGTGTTCGCCCCCGTGAGGCGTCAATTAAATGTAGCGATGACAAACGCGTATTTGCATACGATGAAGTAATTCGTGGCGAAGTCGAGTTAGGTAATTCTATTGCTATATTAGGTGCTGGCGGTATTGGTTTTGATATGGTGGCATTTTTAAGTGAGCATAAATCGCAGACCATTGATGAATTTAAAACACAATGGGGAATTGAATGTGAACCGCAACCACACAAAGACGAACGCCAGTTGTACATGTTAAAAAGAAGTTCAGGCCGATTTGGTAGTGAACTTGGTAAAACAACAGGTTGGATCCATCGTCAAGTAGCTAAGCAACATGGTGTAAAACAAATTGCAGATTGTCAGTATCAAAGCTTTGATAGCAATGGTTTAACTATTACAGTTGGTGGTGAAACTCAGGTGTTACCTGTAGATACTGTTATTGCGTGTATTGGTCAAGTTTCAAATGATGAAGTTGTAAAGGCCCATGCTGAAAATGCAAAAGTACACGTGATTGGTGGCGCTAAACTCGCAGCTGCAATTGATGCTAAGCGTGCTATCTTTGAAGCGCTTCAAATAGCGAGATCTATTTAAGCCTTAGATAGATTGAAAGAGTTTACCTGTTCATGCGGTCTTGGTTGTTTATAGTCTATAACTAAATAAACACAGTACTCAGGAAACGCATGAACACACTAACCCACCTACACAAATCAGCAATAGGTAAACTATCTTTTTTAGATGGTTTACCTTCTTTACTTTTCAGACTAATTTTAGCTCCAGTGATGATTATTGCCGGATACAACAAGCTTGCTATAAGTGGTGAAGCCGATGGTTTTTTAAACAGCTTAGTAGCGTCGCCTGATATTGTGCAATGGTTTGGGAATAGTGAATGGGGGTTAGGCTTACCATTTCCTGATTTACTCGCATTTTTAGCTGGTTGGAGCGAATTTTTGGGAGGCTGGTTTTTATTATTTGGTCTTTTTACTCGCCTAGTTAGTATCCCGCTTATGTTTACCATGGTTGTTGCTGCAACATCAGTGCATTGGCACAATGGCTGGTTTGCAATAGCACCTACTAATCCTGACACGAGTGCAGCTCAGGTACTCGATTGGTTATCAATTCCTGGTGCAAAAGAAAGTCTCGAAAACTCACTCGAAGTACAAGAGCGAATTGGAAAAATTCGCGCAATAGTGGAAGAACATGGTTTTCCTGAGTATTTGTACGAGAAAGGCAAACCTTCAATTCTAAACAATGGGATTGAATTTGCTGCCATTTACTTTGCAATGCTGCTTAGTTTATTTTTCACTGGAGGTGGGCGCTTTGTAAGCGTTGATTATTGGATAAAGCGAACAATCTGCAAAGAATAGGGTGTTTCAACATACTTAAACGGTCATTTAAATATTTTAAACGGCCGTTTTTTGTATATGCTATGTAACCTTACTGGGTATTGATAGCTTATGCATATCTTTTTACAATTTTACAAATCGAATCCACCTCAGCAAAAATAGTTTTTTATGAAAAAGGCTTAATTAATTATAACGAACGAGATAACCAAATTGGTAATATTAAGGTTTTAAATGCTATTCTAGCATTTTGAATTTTGAGTTATTTTTATGGATGCTATTGAGCTTTTACTTACTCGCCAATCTGATTCTAAACTTACTGGACCTGGCCCATCACCTGAACAGCTTGATATAATAAAACAGGCAGCACTGCGTGTTCCCGATCATGGTTGTATTGCACCGTGGCAGTTTATTATGGTTCAAGGGGATGCACGCATAAAGCTAGGTGAAATATATTATCAATGTGCTTTAGCAGAGCAACAACCAGAAAAAGTGGTTAATCGTGCTAAAGATCTTCCTCTTCGAGCTCCTGTAATCATCATTGCTATTGCTAAATATGAAGAACATCCAAAAGTACCACGCATAGAACAAATACAAAGTGCAGGGTGTAGCGTGCTTGCAATGCAACAAGCTGCATTTGCACAGGGGTTAGGCGGTGTGTGGCGCACGGGTTACTTTGCGCAAAGTAATGCGGTTAAGCAAGCACTCAATTTAAACGAATTAGATGAAATTGTGGGATATTTATACATAGGTACTCCAGCTGTCGATTGTAGAAAGTCGCCACGGCATAAGCCTGAAAGTTATTTTACTAATTTATAAACAAGGGTGAACTTTTAGACACTGTGATGGTCACTAGTAAATGAGTATAAAATTTAGTCACTACCATTTGCAGTGACATGCTGTTAGAAGTGCACGGAAGCTAAATAAGTTAATAATTCTTCTGCAGATTGTTTTTTAATCGGTTGTTTTTTGATAATGTATGGAGAGTCTCAAAATAACAATGATAAAGAAGACTTAATTTATGGGAAATTTATTTTTACGTGAAAAAGAAAATTGGCTTGCTTGGTCTATATGGGGACTTTTGGGGGCGTTTGTTACGTTATATGTAGCAATGAGTACAAATGCAACTCCATTTATTGCAGGTTCGGCCGTCAGTGTATTAGTTCTACTTACTTGGTGGATGCAGCAATCAAAGCGATTCGATTTTGGGCGCGCTTTTAAAGTGTGCTGTTACGTGCTTATGTTAAGTATTTTACCTGCTTTTATGTTTGTAATTGTACCAAGCGACGAATTAAACCGTTTTGATCTAATTTTTCAAGGGGTCACTTTTTTCTCATTGAGTTTATTGGTATGCCTACTATGCTCATGGATTGCTCGCAGACCTAAGCAATATTATTAATCTCATTAACAGCACGATGTTGCTGCCATTGGTATGTAGTTTTTTAAGTCATTAAACAAATTTTTATATTTTTTACATTTAATGCTTTACAAATAATGAGATAAACCCTATTATTCGCGCCGTACGGAGAGATGGCAGAGTGGTCGAATGCACCGGTCTTGAAAACCGGCATAGGTTTGTAGCCTATCTAGGGTTCAAATCCCTATCTCTCCACCATTATTTAAAAAACCGCCTTATTGGCGGTTTTTTGCTATCTGGGGTTTAGTAATGACAAACAAAGCAAATTTACCTTTAAGTGCACAGCTGTTAAAACATATTTTATTGTGGACTGTGTTCGGTTATTGCTATCAAAGCGGTTTGAGTGTGCTAATAAAAATGGCAGCCGATGCGCAACCCGATCACCCACTAATAACAGCGTTCGTATATGGTGTTGGATTTAATATTTTAGTTGCTCATTTAATTACTAAATACGATACAAAATGGCCTGTTATCGCATCAATTTTTATTGGTGTAGTAGGGCTTATTGCGGTGCCAATTATCCTTGGGGGCACCTCTAGTTTATTAACGTCTCCATTGCTTGTAGGATTTTTATGCAGTTTGGTCCTTAGTTGCTTTTTTGTTGGCCTATTAAAGGTAAAACTCGATAAAAACTAGCACCAAACAGGCTTGATTTTGTGATAGCATTACCATGTCTTTTAACTAACAAAACGTGAAAAACACATTATGTCAGATAATTTTACTACAGATGCTGAAAAAGCAAGTTACGGTATTGGCTTACAAATGGGTGAGCAACTTAAGTCTAATCCTTTTGAAGGCTTAAACCTAAATTCAGTGTTTGAAGGCATGAAAGATGCGTACGCTGGTGGCGCTTTTCAAGTTGAGATCCCTGAGATCCAAGCTGCATTTGAAAAAATTAACGAAGAGATCCAAGCTCGTCGTGAAGAAGAATCAAAAGTACTTTCTGCTGAAGGCATTGCTTTCTTAGAAGAAAATGCTAAACGTCCAGAAATCACTGTTACTGAGTCTGGCCTTCAATATGAAGTACTAGCAACGGGTGAAGGCGAAAAGCCAACTGCAGAGTCTACAGTTCGTGTTGATTACCACGGTACTCTTATTAACGGTACTGTTTTTGACAGCTCTTATGAGCGTGGTCAACCAGCTGAGTTCCCAGTTGGTGGCGTGATCAAAGGTTGGACTGAGGCATTACAAATGATGCCAGTAGGTACTAAATGGCGTATATACGTTCCTCATGAGCTTGCTTATGGTGAGCGCGGCGCAGGTGCAGCAATCGCACCTTTCTCAACGCTTGTATTTGACGTTGAGCTACACGAAATAATTTCTTAATAGTATTCTATTAAGTTATTTAAAAACCGCGCTTATAAATAGCGCGGTTTTTTTGTATCTGTATTAATTATGTTCAGGTAATGCGTAATGGTAATTTTTAAAACGATTAGCTTTTCACCTTAATTACAGCGCGATTTATATAAAAAAACCGCATTCACAAATGCGGTTTTAAAAGCGAGTTATTAATCAAACAGGCTGAACATAGCGTTTAGTGATTAAAAGTAGCCACGAACACCCAAGCGAATATTTCTACCTGGAAGAGGGGCTTTATCTTTGATAAATGAGGTATGAACAAACCCTAGTTCATCAGTTAGGTTATCAACATTTATATAAAGTTGAGCGTCAACAGGACCTAAACCTAATTGGTAGTTAGCTTGAGCATCAAATAAAGTATAACCATCTGTTTGGTTTTCAAACGCAGTGATGTCATTCTGGTCGAAGTAATGAGTGCCGGTTAGCGTTAGTTGTAAGTTACCTAAATCATACTGTAACTCAGAGCCTAATTTGTTTGCTGGTATACGCGGAAGGTTATCTTCATCGTTTTTAAGTTTAGCGCGAGTAGAGTCACCAAATACTTTAACCATGGCGTTTGGTGTCATCTGGTAGTGAGCATCAAACTCTATACCGTAAAGTTCAGCGTCTTTACTTCTAAACTGATAAACGGCTACTGCATCGTCGTGTGCACCAACTGCTGATTCTAAACCGTCTTCTTCATCGAAGACTAAGCCTGTATTTTCTTGAAAATAGAAATTTTTAATATCGTTATAGAAAAAGTTCACGGTGTAACCAAAAGCACCGCTAAAACGTCTAAAGCTAATGTCTAAGTTTGTTGAGGTTTCTTGTTTAATGTTCTCAGGCTCGAAATGCGCTTCATTATCCTCAATATGGTAACCTAAGCCCAGTTCATAAGTACCCGTTGCAATGTGCAAGCCATTAGATAATAACTCTGCAGAAAGTGGGGCTCGCTCTGAGTGAGAAATACTTGTAGCAATACTATGTCCAGGTTTGTACTGCCAAATTGCACCAGCAGATAGACTTAGATTGGTAAAGCTTTTGCTATAAGCAATAGATTCTTCATCATGCTCTTCTTCTTCAACTTCCGCTTCATCATGGTCATGATGATGCTCAGCTGCTGAAATATTACTGTCAATTTTGTAATCTTCAATGCGGGCACCCAGTTCTACCGTTACATCACCAAATACGCGTTCTTCTAATAAATAAAGGGCATGTGAAGTTGTTATACTTGCTGGGGTAAATGCTTCATCACCAATTGCGTCGTAGTCAGAGTCGCTGTAATGATAGCCCAGCATACCATGCCAATCAGCAAATTTATGTTCTACGTTTAAACGCGCTTCGGTAGTTTCGTTAGTGAACGTTGTGCCAATTTCACCATCTTCAATTTCACTGTGTGAGTAATCGGTATAACCAACACGCAAGTTTATTGTTTCTATCCAGTTGTTGTGAAGCGCATAGCTCACCAACCCTTGCCAGCGGTCTTGCTCTAGCTGTGCAAAAACAACTTCTTCGCCTTCTTCTTCACCCTCATGTTCTGCATGTTCTTCTTCCGTTTCACCTTCGTGATCATGCTCATGGTGATGTTCATGTCCAGGTATTCCATAGTCGGTTTCTATACTACCGTAAGAAAATCCGACAGTAAGGTGCTCGCCAACGTAGCTTGTTCCGAAATTAAGTGTTTCACTGTCAATAAACGTGTTTTCTACTGAGTTTTCAGTTTCTACGTCGCCATCTTCGTCAGTTACTGTAAATGTAGGCGTTTCATAGTCATCGCCGCTGCGTTTAGTCCCATCAAAATGAAAGTTAAATCCGTCGTTCCCTGTTTCTAGTTTTGCGGCCACGGTATTTGAGTTAGAGACAGTGTCGTGGCTGTATTCAGCTGCACCTATAAAGTCATCAATGTTGTTTGTAGGAATACGATTATCAACCACATTTACAACTCCCCCAATAGCACCTGAGCCGTATAACAGGGTACTTGGGCCACGTAATACTTCAATTTGCTCAGCAGATAAGCTGTCGCTTGACGTAGCGTGATCGGGCCCAATACGCGAAGCATCACTGGCATCTAATCCATTTTGGGTGATTTTTACACGAGGGCCATCTAAACCCCGAATAATAGGGCTTGAAGATACAGGGCCAAAGTAACTGGCATTTACACCAGGTAAGCCTTTTAGTGTTTCCCCAAGTGTTGGTTTTGATTTATTTCTTAACTCATCACCAGAGAGAACACTTACTGGTGAAATCATTTCAAGACTGCTTTTATGCAGGGCAGACGCATAAACCACAACGGTTTCTACAGATGTTGGTAAGAGTGAAACAGTGACATTGTTTGATGATTCAGTTACCGCTATTCTTGAATCTATGTAGTTGTCTTTACTAATATGAAGTTGGCTGTCAGCATCAATGTCTATTGAAAATTCACCAAGTTCATTGCTTTTAACAGTTTGATTTTTTCCATGAACATGAACGGAGGCATTTTTAATTGGGTTTTTTTTATCATCTAAGATTGTGCCAGTAACCTTAGCAGCTAACGCTGGTTGCGTGCATAAAACAGAAAAAATTGCAGAAGAAATTAATGTTAACTTTGTCATGAGTAAATTATTTTGTGATTGCTTGTTGTGATATAATATAACAGTTCAAAATTAGCGGATCAACAATGTTATACTATAACTTATGATTTTGCGTTTAATTAACTAAAATTAGTGTTAAGTCACTGAAGTAAAATTGTGATTCATCTACTATCAATCATTAATACATTGAGTCTTTCTTGGGCACGTTTTTGATTTTTTAAATCGCTAGGCTCTATCATTTCACATTCATCGCGAATCATTTCGGCTATAAGGCTAGGGTATTGGCGACAATCTTCAGGTCGATCTAAGTAAATATTGCATATGAACTTATCTTTAGCGTTTTTGTCTTTTTTAGGCTCAATTGCTAAAAAAGGGCAGTCGCTTAATTTATTACCTGTGTCTGGATCAAACCAAATTTGATTACCTTGTACATATTGATAAATTTCAGGATTAAACAGTGCCCACATTTCTACTTCTTCTGTTGAAACGTCGAGGTCACCACCACCATATTTGGTACAGCATTTGCCACATTGGTTACACGCTTTCATAGCCTATCTATCTTTATATTTTTTGATAGTTTTGAGTGTAACAGCCCATCTTCAAATTGTTTGAAATTATTATTTTTATTAATTTAAACATTTCATACTTATGGATGAGCAGTAGATAAATTTAATTCATTTGGTGTCTTTCAAGAATAAAAGTAATTAAGGTTATTTAAAAGGTGTGGGTTTTTGTGACAGGGTAGAATTTTATAAACCACTTATACTTTAGTTATTATTTCGCATTTAAATTGTTTGCTGCACACTTTAATGTTGTATGATCGTCCTAAAGGCATATTTAATTAGCCATTTAAATCTATATTTTGCTATTTTAAGCATAAATACATTGAGGGTGATACGTAATGATGAATACAAAAGTATACAAAGCGGTACACGATTTGGCTGAAGAGTTAATGAATGCGGCAAATAAAAATGATCGTAAACGCTTTGAGTTACTTTTTTCTAAACTTAAAGCGATTTGTGAAGAAAACGAAAATACATCTAAAGATCACCCTGTTCAGTGGGAAACACTTGCTGATTTTACAGAAGAGTTAGAAGAAGCTATTACCACTTACGAAAAGGCATTAGCAAAATCCATTGCTATTAATAATAAAGACCATATGTCGTCGGTTGCATTTTCTATGGCGACATTACAATTAGAACTTGGCCAAAAAGAAGAGGCCATAAAAAATCTTCAAAGTGCAAAAGTTAGTGCAAATAAAATTGAAGATAAAGAACTTAAAGCCGAAATACATGACCTGTTAGAATCACTGGTTGAAGAAGAAGGCTAATTAAAAGCGCAATTTAATTTTTGCATATAGAATTAATGACCATGAAGGTAGCGTTTTAAAAGGGGAGTTATGTTCAAACACGGTTTATATTTATTTACATTTTTACCCTTCTTTACGCTTGCTAACTCTTTCAATCAGCAAATAACCGCAGCGCTGATTGAAAGGACCACACATAATATTACGTATGACGGCAGTTATCATTCAATAAAATATCCCGGTGGTGATGTACCAAGTAATATTGGTGTTTGTACCGATGTTATTATTCGCGCTTACCGTCAATTGGGTGTTGATTTACAACAAAGAGTACATGAAGATATGCGAGCAAATTTTGCTAGATATCCGTCTCAGCGAATTTGGGGTTTAAAAAAGCCGGATAAAAATATTGACCACCGGCGTGTACCAAACCTTCAAGTATTTTTTAAGTATAATGGCACAGAATTGGCCATTTCTAGCAACTCACGTGATTATAAAGTTGGTGATATAGTTGTTTGGAAGCTGCCTGGTAACTTACCTCACATAGGTATGGTTGTTACAGAAGCTTCAAACAGCACCGAGAAACCTCAAATTGTACATAATATAGGGCGCGGGCCAGAACTAAGCGAAATGCTATTTGACTATAAAATTACTGGTCACTATCGTTTTACTAATAAACACTATAATGACCAGTAAGGAATGTTACTGCTATAAAGGTATTTATTATTTTAGATTAATACGTATATCGCCGTTGGGTTTACTACAGCATAAAAGTATTTCACCGTCGCGAACAAATGCGAGTGGTTCTTCGTTATATTGAACATTACCAGACACTAAGGTTGCTCGGCAAGCACCGCAGTAGCCTTCACGACATTGATAAGCAACATCTATTTTTTGAGATTCTAAGCAGTGTAAAAGAGAGGGGCAGCCAGGGCTATATTCAATGCGCTGGCTGTTTTCTGCAAGTGTTACACTTGCAGTCGTTTCATTGCCCATTATAAATCAAAGTCACCAAATTCAGCTGCATCAACTTGTGAGTCTATTTGACCTACAAGGTATGAACTGATTTCAGCTTCTTGTGGCGCAACTTGAACATTATCAGATACTAGCCATGAATTAATCCATGGAATAGGGTTACTGTTGTTTTCAAATTGAGCCGGTAAGCCAATAGCAGTCATACGTGCATTAGTAATGTATTCAACATACTGACATAAAATATGCTTGTTTAAACCAATCATAGAGCCATCTTTGAATAGGTATTCTGCCCATTCTTTCTCTTGCTCCGCAGCTTGTACAAACATTTTAATTGCTTCGTCGCGACATTGGGCTGCAACAATTGCCATTTCTGGGTCGTCTTTACCATCTTGCATGATATTTAAAATATGCTGTGTGCCAGAAAGGTGAAGTGCCTCATCACGTGCAATTAGCTTGATAATTTTAGCATTACCTTCCATAAGTTCACGCTCAGCAAATGCAAACGAACACGCAAAGCTGACATAAAAACGAATTGCCTCAAGAATGTTTACCGACATCATCGCGAGGTAAAGTTTCTTTTTAAGTTCGAATAAATTAACAACCACTGTGTTACCATTAATTTCGTGCTTGCCTTCACCGTAAAGATTGTAAAGTGAAACAGAGTTAATTAAGTCATCGTAGTAAGTTGTTACTGCATCAGCACGTTCTCTAATTTTATCGTTACTAACTATGTCATCAAAAATAAGTTCTGGTGATTGTGTTACGTTACGAATAATGTGGGTGTATGAACGGCTGTGAATTGTTTCACTAAATGCCCACGTTTCTATCCACGTTTCTAGCTCTGGGATAGACACAATAGGAAGCAAGGCAACGTTAGGAGAGCGACCTTGTACACTATCGAGTAATGTTTGGTATTTTAAATTACTTAAAAATATGTGTTTTTCATGCTCTGGTAGCGCCTGAAAATCTAAACGGTCTTTACTCACATCGACTTCTTCTGGTCGCCAAAAGAAAGACAATTGCTTTTCTATTAACTTCTCAAAAATAGGATATTTTTGTTGATCGTAACGCGATACGTTAACGGTCTGGCCAAAAAACATTGGCTCTTGCATTTGGTTATTATGATTACGACTAAAAGTAGTATAAGACATGTTTATCACTCAAAAAACTATCAGAACAAAGCGGGCTGTATGCCCGCTTAAGATAAAATTAACGACTATATTTTACACGCGCCGCCTGCACAATCGTCATCTTCCACTTCTGGAGTGTCGTCTTGTGCATCAGATGCGCCATCACGGGTATTATGGTAATACAAAGTTTTGACACCCAATTTGTAGGCGCTAAGTAAGTCTTTTAATAAGACTTTCATAGGTACTTTACCGCCTTCAAATTTATTTGGATCATAATTTGTGTTTGCAGAAATAGTTTGGTCTACAAATTTTTGCATGATACCTACAAGCTGAAGGTAACCATCATTAGAAGGAATGTCCCAAAGTAACTCGTAGTTGTCTTTTAAACGTTCGTACTCAGGTACAACTTGTTTTAAAATACCATCTTTACTTGCTTTAACACTAATATGACCACGTGGCGGCTCAATACCATTTGTCGCATTTGAGATTTGCGATGACGTTTCTGATGGCATTAATGCACTGAGTGTAGAATTACGCATACCGTGTTCTTGTATGCTTTTGCGCAATGCATCCCAATCAAGCTGCAGCGGCTCATCACAAATTTTATCTAAGTCTGTTTTATACGTATCTGTTGGCATAATACCTTGAGAATACGTTGTTTCGTTAAACTTAGGACATGCACCACGTTCTTTTGCAAGTTCGTTTGACGCTTTCATCAGGTAGTACTGAATCGCTTCGAATGTTTTGTGTGTTAGTGCATTTGCACTGCCGTCTGAATAACGCTTACCATTTTTGGCTAAGTAGTAGGCGTAGTTAATTACGCCTATTCCTAACGTACGGCGTCCCATCGTTGCATTTTTAGCAGCAGGTACCGGGTAGTCTTGGAAATCGAGTAAATTATCGAGTGCACGCACTGCTAGTTCAGCAAGTTCTTCAAGTTCATCTAATGACTCAAGCGCACCAAGGTTAAATGCAGACAGTGTACATAATGCAATTTCGCCTTCTTCATCGTTAACGTTGTTAAGCGGTTTTGTCGGTAAAGCAATTTCTAAACATAAGTTAGATTGACGAATTGGTGCTACTTTCGCTATAAACGGACTGTGTGTATTACAGTGATCAACGTTTTGTAAGTATATTCGGCCAGTACTTGCACGCTCTTGTGCGAACACAGAGAACAACTCAATTGCTTTAATACGCTTTTTACGAATAGAGTCGTCTTGTTCGTATTTAACGTATAACGCATCAAATTCGTCTTGGTCTTCAAAAAACGCATCGTAAAGACCCGGTACATCTGATGGGCTAAATAACGTGATGTAATCGTCTTTAATTAAGCGAGAATACATTAGTTTGTTAAACTGTACGCCATAATCTAAATGACGAACACGGTTGTCATCAACACCACGGTTATTTTTAAGAACTAAAAGGTTTTCTACTTCTAAGTGCCATAGCGGATAGAATAAGGTTGCTGCGCCACCACGTACGCCACCTTGCGAACAACTTTTAACAGCTGTTTGAAAGTGCTTGTAAAAAGGGATACAGCCAGTATGGTACGCTTCGCCGTTACGAATATGGCTTCCTAATGCGCGAATGCGACCCGCATTAATACCTATACCAGCACGTTGAGAAACGTATTTTACTATCGCCGATGACGTTGCATTGATTGAATCTAGGCTATCGCCACATTCAATAAGCACACATGAACTAAACTGGCGAGTTGGCGTGCGTACACCCGCCATGATTGGCGTAGGTAATGAAATTTTAAATAGCGATACCGCATCATAAAAGCGCTTTATATATGAAACACGTGTTTCTCGTGGGTAATCTGCAAATAAGCTTGCAGCGACTAAAATATATAAAAACTGCGCACTTTCATATATTTCACCCGTTACACGATTTTGAACTAGGTATTTACCTTCTAATTGTTTAACTGCAGCGTAGCTAAAATTTAGATCACGAGAATGGTCTAGGTATTCGTCTAATTCATCAAATTCTTGTTCTGTGTAGTCAGCGAGTAAATGTGCGTCATAGCGCTTATCGCCAACCATTTTTGTTACATGGTCAAATAAACGAGGAGGCTCAAATTTACCATATGCTTTTTTACGTAAGTGGAATACAGCTAAACGTGCAGCAAGGTATTGGTAATCAGGTGATTCTTTAGAAATCTGATCGGCAGCCGCTTTGATAATCGTTTCGTGAATATCTTTAGTACGAATACCATCGTAAAATTGAATATGTGACTTTAATTCAACCTGAGAAACCGAAACGTTATTTAAACCTTCGGCGGCCCATTCTATAACGCGATGGATCTTATCAAGATCAAGAGGCTCTTTGCGCCCGTCACGTTTGCTTACAGATAACTGTTGGTTCATAGCTTTGCCTGTATTCCTTGGGGATAATGTATTTTTGACCAATGTTGTACGTCTCAAAAAGAGAAGTAGTGCTCATTTATTATAAGTTTTACCAAATCAGGTAAATTTAATTGAATAACATTTGGCCACAATATCTGGTGTTGTTCAATTTAGAGATCACAAGATAGTGTGGTCTGAGTTGATTTGCAAGGGGCATAATTGCCCCTATTTGTGGATAACGTTGGGATAACGTAATTGTGTTAGTAGGCATTAACCTTTGATCATTCATTTGAGTTGAAATTTTTAAAAATCAACTCAGGATCGACTAAATTTACACATTTTGAAAATAAATCTCGCCTGCTTTTTTTATCATCAAGCTTTGTGTATAAAGTGTCACAATCACAACATATAGTGTTTATATCTATAATGGGCACTATATATGGTTAAATGCGTCAATAGGGCTATACCAGTTAAAATCAGCTTTCCAAGTCAATGCTTCTGACTCGCTTGGAATGTAACCCCACAAAGCAGTCGCTGTGGGCATACCTGCTGCTTTACCTGCCTGAATATCACGCTCAGCATCACCTATGTATAAACAGCGAGCTGGTATCACGTCCATGAGTTTAGCGCAATGAAATAAAGGCATCGGAGAGGGTTTAGGTTCTTCAAGTGTGTCTCCGCTAATTACAACCGAAGCATTTTTTAAAGCGGGGATCGCAGCGACTAGCGGCTCGGTTAAAAAGCCGGGCTTGTTTGTCATGATCCCCCATTTGATCTTTTTGTGATCAAGTGCAATGAGTAGTGGCTCAATACCGGCAAAACAGTGGGTGTGCTTTGCAATGTTTTGTGCATAGTTATCGACCAGTTGCTTTATTAATTGTGCTTGTCCAAGAGAAGGCCATAACTCTTTAAAGCCAGCTTCTAATAATGCTGCTGCACCATTAGACGCTGCTGGACGATACACTTCACTGGTTACTTCAGTAGTTTGATTTGCACGCAGTACACTATTAAGAGCAGCGCCTAAATCGTCAGCTGTGTCGAGTAACGTCCCGTCTAAATCAAACAAAAATGCATCATATTGATAAAGTGCTGAAGGTAACTGTCCGCTCTTCATTAGCTCAACTTCTCAAAATGAAGAATATAGTTAACACTAACATCACTATTGAGTGTGTACTGTTTAGAAAAAGGGTTATACGTGAGCCCTGAGCTTGCACGTACTTTTAAGCCCGCTTCTTCGGCCCATGAAATTAGTTGTGCAGGTTTGATAAACTTATTATGGTTGTGTGTTCCATCAGGAACCATTTTTAATAGTTTTTCAGCACCTACAATGGCAAACAAGTAGGCCTTAGGAGTTTTGTTAAGGGTAGAAAAAAAAACGTCAGCACCGGGTTTTGCAAGTTTAGCAACCGCATGAATAATCGAAGCAGGGTCGGGGACGTGTTCGAGCATTTCCATACAGGTAACGACATCAAAGCGGTCAGGGTGCTCATCAGCAAATTGTTCAGCAGGTACTTTTATATATTCAACGGGTACATTTGTTTCTAAACTGTGCAACTTGGCGACAGTTAAAGGCTCTTGCCCCATATCAATGCCTGTTACTTTGGCTCCCATACGTGCCATGCTTTGGCTTAAAATACCGCCACCACAGCCTACATCGAGTGTTTCTTTGTCAAATAAGCCTTGAGCTTTATTTGCAATAAAATCTAGGCGTAACGGGTTAATTTCGTGTAAGGGTTTAAACTCACCCTCTAAATCCCACCAACGCTCTGCGATGGCTTCAAACTTTGCTATTTCTGCGTGATCTACATTTTGATGTTCGGTCATAAAATACTTCCTCGTCAATCTGAGGCCATTATATAGGCCTAAATTGATAAATCGCAAAGTTTTGCGCCTGTAAATTAAAATTAATTGTGATAGCATGTCTGTTAGTAATAATAACAATACTCTTTAAAACCTAATACCGGGTTATTAAGAGCTGCTACTGAAGGAATGTGATATCAAATGACTGATCTCGCCAATGAAATTCTGCCAGTCAATATTGAAGACGAGTTAAAAAACTCCTATTTAGATTACGCAATGAGTGTAATTGTAGGACGTGCATTACCAGACGTACGTGATGGCTTAAAGCCAGTTCACCGTCGCGTTTTGTTTGCAATGAACGAGCTTAGTAATGATTGGAACAAGCCTTACAAAAAATCGGCACGTGTTGTCGGTGACGTAATCGGTAAATACCACCCACACGGCGATAGCGCAGTTTATGACACGATAGTTCGTATGGCACAGCCATTCTCACTTCGTTATATGCTTGTTGATGGCCAAGGTAACTTCGGTTCAGTTGATGGTGATTCAGCTGCAGCAATGCGTTATACCGAAGTACGTATGGCTAAAATGTCACACGAGTTATTAGCCGATCTTGAAAAAGAAACGGTTGATTTCGTACCTAACTACGATGGCACAGAACAAATTCCTGATGTTTTACCAACTAAAGTACCTAATTTACTAGTAAATGGTTCTTCTGGTATTGCGGTAGGTATGGCAACAAATATACCACCCCATAACTTAACTGAAGTTATTAATGGCTGTTTAGCTCTTATTGTTAATCCTGATTTAACCATTACTGAATTAATGGATTACATCCCAGGCCCAGATTTCCCTACAGCCGCAATCATTAACGGTAAAAAAGGGATTGAACAAGCGTATCAAACCGGCCGTGGTAAAGTGTACATGCGTGCACGCGCCGATATTGAAACGGATGAGAAAACAGGTCGTGAAACAATTATTGTTCATGAAATCCCTTATCAAGTTAACAAAGCTCGTTTGATTGAAAAAATCGCTGAGCTAGTTAAAGATAAAAAGATTGAAGGGATCAGCGCATTACGTGATGAATCAGATAAAGACGGTATGCGTATCGTTATTGAGATTAAACGTGGTGACGTAGGTGAAGTTATTTTAAATAACCTATATGCGCAAACACAATTACAAACAGTGTTTGGCATGAACATGGTTGCGCTTATTAATAATCAGCCTAAGTGTTTTAATTTAAAAGAAATGCTTGAAGAGTTTATTATTCACCGCCGTGAAGTAGTAACTCGTCGTACAGTATTCGATTTACGTAAAGCGCGTGACCGTGCTCATATGCTAGAAGGCCTAGCAATTGCACTTGCCAATATTGACCCAATTATTGAACTTATTCGTAAGTCTCCTACACCGGCAGAAGCTAAAATAGCGTTAACTGCTCGCTCGTGGGAACTCGGTAATGTGAAAGCCATGCTTGAAAAAGCAGGTGAAGCTAACGTTGCTCGCCCAGATTGGTTGGCTGATGATTTAGGTATACGCGACGGCCAGTACTTCATTTCTGAGCAACAAGCTCAAGCGATTCTTGATTTACGCTTACACAAGCTAACAGGCCTTGAGCACGAAAAAATCTTAAGTGAATACCAAACACTGCTTGATTTGATTGCTGAACTGTTACACATATTGTCAACTCCAGAGCGCTTAATGGAAGTAATTCGCGATGAATTAGTTGAAATTAAGGCGCAATACGGTGATGAACGTCGTACTGAAATTAATGCAGCTGCGCACGACATTAGCCTTGAAGACCTGATTACTGAGGAAAATGTTGTAGTGACACTTTCTCACGAGGGGTATGTTAAGTATCAGGCATTGTCTGATTACGAAGCGCAACGTCGTGGCGGGAAAGGTAAGTCTGCAACGAAGATGAAAGACGAAGATTTCATCGAGCGTTTATTAGTTGCAAACACACACGATACTATTTTGTGTTTCTCTACAGCAGGCCGCTTATATTGGTTAAAAGTGTATCAATTACCACTTGCTAGCCGTGCAGCCCGCGGTAAGCCAATTGTAAACTTGTTACCGTTAGAAGCTGACGAACGTATTACTGCTATATTGCCAGTACGTGAGTATGAAGAAGATAAATATATCTTTATGGCAACTGCTTTTGGTACCGTTAAGAAAACACCATTAACAGCCTACAGCCGTCAACGTGCTAGCGGTATTATTGCTGTTAACCTTAATGAAGGCGACAGCTTAATTGGTGTTGATATTACCGATGGTACGAACGAAATAATGTTGTTTACTGATGCGGGTAAGGTTGTTCGCTTTAAAGAAGCTGAAGAATCTGCTGTTGTAGATGAAAACGGTAACCCAGTACTTGACGAAGAAGGTAACCCTGAGATTCGCTTCAAAGGTGTTCGTCCAATGGGTAGAACGGCAACCGGTGTACGTGGTATTAAAATGACCGACGAACAACGTGTAGTATCGCTTATCGTACCAAAAACTGAGGGTGCTATATTAACTGTAACTGAAAATGGTTATGGTAAACGAACTCAGCTTGAAGATTACCCATCTAAGAGTCGTGCAACACAGGGTGTTGTATCAATTAAGGTGAGTGAGCGTAATGGTGCTGTAGTAGGTGCTGTTCAAGTTGATGACAACGACGAAATAATGCTTATTTCAAATCGCGGAACGTTAGTGCGTACTCGTGTGAACGAAGTTTCAACGGTTGGTCGTAACACACAAGGTGTTATTTTGATCAGAACTATTGACGAAGAGCAAGTAGTTGGTTTACAACGTATAGAAGAAATTGAAGTTACAGAAAGTGACTTAATTAATACTGAAGACGTTGAAACAGTAGATACAGTTATAGATGAAGTCGTGGATGACACTCCGCCTTCAGAATAATTGAGATTGAAAAAGCGGCCTTGGCCGCTTTTTTTAATGTTGTTGAAAAAAATTAATACAGCGTGGATTTAATATTTTCATGTTGAGTATATAAATTACTGGAATGAGGCAAAGGTAATGAGTAAATATAATTTTTGTGCAGGGCCGGCTATGCTTCCGCAAGCGGTAATGCAAAAAGCACAAAAAGAATTCTTAGATTGGCAAGACATGGGCGTTTCTGTAATGGAAATTAGCCACCGCAGTAAAGAATTTCTAGCATTAACTGCAAAATGTGAAGCAAGCTTAAGACGCTTAATGAATATTAGTGATGAATTTGAAGTTCTATTTATGCATGGTGGTGGTCGAGGTCAATTTAGCGCAGTACCCCTTAATCTTCATCAAGCCGATAAAAAAGCGGTCTACTGTGAAAATGGAGTGTGGTCTAAAAGCGCTACAGACGAAGCTAATAAGTTTACTTCAACAATTAGTGTTGATGTACGCAACGATACAGATGGGCAATTTTCTATAAAAAACGTGGCTGACTGGGTGTTACCTGCAGATGCCTCATATATTCATTACTGTCCAAACGAAACCGTAGATGGCTTAGAAATTTTTGAGGTGCCAAGTCATCCAACAGCTCCCATTGTTGCCGATATGTCGTCGACTATATTATCTCGTGAAATCGACGTTAATCAATTTGATTTAATTTACGCTGGTGCGCAAAAAAATATCGGTCCATCAGGTATCGCTATTGTTATTGTGCGCAAAACATTACTTGAGCGTGAAGGACTAGCAAAACCAGGTATTTTAGATTATGCCCTTGAAGCTAAACAGGGCAGTATGTTTAATACACCACCTACATTTGCATGGTACTTAGCTGCTGAGGTGTTTGAATGGTTAGAAGCACAAGGTGGTGTAAAGGCGATGGAAGCACACAACATCGCCAAAGCAGAACTTCTTTATAATTTTATTGATGAGTCTCCTTTTTATACCAATAAAGTAGCCAAGCATTGCCGCTCACGTATGAATGTACCATTTTGGCTTAATGATGAAAGCTTAAATGAAAAGTTTGTATCACAATCTAAAGAAGCTGGTTTATTGGCACTTGAAGGTCACAGAATAGTAGGTGGTATGCGTGCAAGTATTTATAATGCAATGCCACTTGAAGGCGTACAAGCGCTTGTTGATTTTATGGCAGCTTTTGCGAAGGAGAATAGCTAATGGAGCAACTTCGTTTAGAGCCTATATCCCGTGTTAATGGGACTGTGACATTGCCTGGGTCAAAAAGTTTATCTAATCGGATTTTACTACTGGCTGCTTTAGCGAACGGAACAACAGTTGTTGAGAACTTACTCGACAGTGATGATATTCGTCATATGTTGGGGGCCTTAGCACTTTTAGGTGTAACAGTTACACTTAATGATGACCGTACAGTTGCAACCGTGCACGGTGTCGGTGGAAAATTTAAAACACCTAATGAGCCATTGTTTTTAGGTAATGCGGGCACTGCATATCGCCCTTTAACAGCAGTGCTTGCGGCTGTAAGTGGTGAGTATGAATTAATTGGTGAAGCACGTATGGAAGAGCGCCCAATAGGGCATTTAGTAGACGCTCTTCAAGCGCTTGGCGGTGATATTACCTACACAAAGCACAAAGACTACCCGCCGCTGAAAATTGTTGGTGGACAAATTAATGGCGGTGAAGTTGAAATTGATGGCAGTATTTCAAGTCAATTTTTAACCGCTTTATTAATGGCTGCGCCTTTGTTCACGGGTGATACAAAAATTACAATTAAAGGCACTTTAGTTTCTAAGCCGTACATTGATATTACATTAGGCGTTATGGCGCGTTTTGGCATTACCGTTGAACATTCAGATTATTCAACATTTAAAGTCAAAGGCGGGCAGCAGTATCAATCACTTGAGCGCATTATGGTTGAAGGTGATGCTTCATCAGCTTCTTATTTTGTAGCCGCAGCAGCTATTGCTGGTGGTGAAATAGAAATTAAAGGTGTGGGCGCTAAATCAGTTCAAGGTGATATTGGCTTTGCAAAGGTGATGGAGCAAGTTGGTGCAAAAATCGATTGGTATGATGAGCGTTTAGTCGTTAGAAAAGGCGACTTAAAAGGGGTCGACATAGACGCCAATGCTATACCTGATGCTGCCATGACACTCGCAACTGTAGCACTGTTTGCTAAAGGTCCAACAGCTATTCGTAATATTTATAATTGGCGTGTAAAGGAGACTGATCGACTTTACGCCATGAGCACAGAGCTACGTAAAGTAGGTGCAGAAGTTGTTGAGGGTGAAGATTTTATTGAAATAACTCCCCCATTAACATTTAATGATGTCGCCATTGATACTTACGACGATCACCGTATTGCTATGTGTTTTGCAATGGTTGCAGTAGGCGGAAAGCCTATAACAATCAACGACCCTAAGTGTACCTATAAAACATTTCCTACGTTTTTCAATGTATTAGCATCAGTTAGTGAATAGGCTTTTTATAACTATTTATAAAAAGTTACACACTAATAGCAGATATATTTTAATAACTGGCGTATAATGTCGCGGATTATTTAGGTGTGCATTGCAGGAGGTTTAAATGCAGGCGTTATTAATGCCCGTGATCACCGTTGATGGCCCAAGTGGTTCTGGTAAAGGAACTGTTTGTCGTTTGTTAGCCGATAAGTTGGGTTGGGATGTATTGGATAGTGGTGCAATTTACCGCGTTTTGTCCCTTGCAGCACTTCACCACCAAATCGCATTAGACAACGAAGAGGCACTTGTACCGCTGGCTGCAAATTTAGATGTGCAGTTTTTGGTAGATAGCCAGACTAATGCTGGAAAAGTTATTTTAGAGGGAGAGGATGTTACGACCACTATTCGTAATGAAGAAGTGGGCGCAGCTGCATCAAAGGTAGCTGCACTTCCTCGCGTTCGTGAAGCGCTATTGCGCCGTCAACGCGCTTTTAGAACCGAAAATGGTTTAATAGCAGATGGCCGTGATATGGGAACTGTTGTGTTTCCAGATGCGCCATTAAAGATCTATTTAACAGCGAGCGCACAAGAGCGTGCTCGTAGACGCTTTGTTGAGTTGAATGAGCGTGGGCTTGATGTTACACTAAGTGGTCTATTAGAGGACATTCAAGCTCGTGATGACCGTGATATGAATCGCGCCGTTGCGCCGCTTGTTCCTGCAGAAGATGCAATTGAACTCGATACTAGCGAGCTAAATGCACAGCAAGTATTTGATAAGGTTATGACTTTATTGGATGTAGCTATTTCTGAAGGAAAACTTCCTAAACGAAGTTAAACACATTTTATGCACCAGCAGGATGCCAGTGCTATTTTAACAACCCCATGCAGCATGGTTGCTTATTGGTATTAATATATGAGACGTATATTCGTATGTCAGAAAATTTTGCGCAGTTATTTGAAGAAAGCTTAAAGGGTTTTGAAGCAGAGCAAGGCTCTATTGTTAAAGGTACAGTAATCTCAATCGAGAACAACATTGTACTTGTAGATGCTGGTCTTAAATCAGAAAGTGCTATCCCTGCAGAGCAGTTCAAAAATGCTGCTGGTGAACTAGAAGTTGCTGTTGGCGACGAAGTAGATGTTGCACTAGATGCAATCGAAGACGGTTTCGGTGAAACTATCCTTTCTCGTGAGAAAGCGAAGCGTCACGAAGCGTGGATCCGTCTTGAGAAAGCTTGTGAAGAGCAAGAGACTGTTACTGGTGTTATCAACGGTAAAGTTAAAGGCGGTTTCACTGTTGAAGTTGATTCAATCCGTGCTTTCCTACCTGGTTCACTTGTTGATGTTCGTCCAGTACGTGACACAACTCACCTTGAAGGCAAAGAGCTTGAATTTAAAGTAATCAAGCTTGATCAAAAACGTAACAACGTTGTTGTTTCACGTCGTGCAGTTATCGAATCAGAAAACTCACAAGAACGTGAAGAGCTTCTTGCTAACCTTGTTGAAGGTCAAGAAGTTAAAGGTATCGTTAAGAACCTTACTGACTACGGTGCGTTCGTTGACCTTGGTGGTGTTGATGGTCTACTACACATTACTGATATGGCGTGGAAGCGTGTTAAGCACCCTTCAGAAATCGTTAATGTTGGTGACGAAATCGCAGTTAAAGTTCTTAAATTCGACAAAGATAAAACTCGTGTATCTCTAGGCCTTAAACAGCTTGGTGAAGATCCATGGGCAGCTATCGCTGGTCGTTACCCAGAAGGTTCTAAACTTTCTGGTCGTGTAACTAACCTTACTGATTACGGTTGCTTCGTAGAAATCGAAGAAGGCGTTGAAGGTCTAGTACACGTTTCTGAAATGGATTGGACTAACAAGAACATCCACCCTTCAAAAGTTGTTTCACTAGGTGACACAGTTGAAGTTATGGTTCTTGAAATCGACGAAGAACGTCGTCGTATTTCTCTAGGTCTTAAGCAATGTATTGCTAATCCTTGGCAGGAATTTGCTCGTCTACAAAACAAAGGCGACCAAGTTACTGGTAAGATTAAATCAATCACTGACTTCGGTATCTTTATCGGTCTTGACGGTGGTATTGACGGTCTTGTACACCTTTCAGATATTTCTTGGAATACACCTGGCGAAGAAGCTGTACGTGAATTCAAGAAAGGCGACGAAATCACTGCTATCGTATTGCAAGTTGACCCAGAGCGTGAACGTATCTCTCTAGGTGTTAAGCAAATCGAAGCTGACCCGTTCAATAACTACCTTGATGCAAACAAAAAAGGTGCTATTGTTAAAGGTAAAGTGACTGAAGTTGATGCGAAAGGCGCAACTGTTGAACTTATCGAAGGCGTTGAAGGTTACATCCGTGTAGCTGATATCGCTCAAGAGCGCGTTGAAGATGCAACTACTGTTGTTTCTGTAGGCGACGAAGTTGAAGTTAAATACGTTGGTGTTGATCGTAAGAACCGCACTTTAAGCTTATCTGTTAAAGCTCTTTTCGAAGCAGAAGAGAAAGAAGTACTAGAGAAGCTTAAGAAAGAAGAGCCAGTGTTTGAAAACGCAATGGCAGCTGCTTTCGCAAATGCACAAAAAGACTAATAAATAATTAGTTTTTAGTTGGGAGGGCACCTTTGCCCTTCCTTTATCTTTTTATTAAGGAAACGCTATGACTAAGTCAGAATTGATAGAAACACTTGCGGAACAACACGCACAGGTTCCAGTGAAAGATGTTGAAAATGCTGTAAAAGAAATTCTAGAACAAATGGCCGGTTCATTATCTTCTTCAGATCGAATAGAGATCAGAGGATTTGGTAGTTTCTCTTTGCATTTCCGCGCTCCTCGCACAGGTCGTAACCCTAAAACTGGCGATACAGTAGAGTTAGATGGAAAGCACGTACCTCATTTTAAGCCAGGTAAAGAATTACGCGACCGCGTCAATGCGAGCATTGCCTAGTTAATATAACGGAGTAGTTACTTGTTCAAGGTATTGAAATTTATTCTGGTAGCGCTGTGCCTAATTAGCGCATTTGTATTAGGGTCACAAAACCCGCAGTTAGTACAAGTAAATTATATTATAGCCAGTAATACTCTGCCTTTAGCAGTAATAATAAGTATCTGCTTTTTGCTAGGTGCTTTAATAGGTTGTTTTATAAGCTTTAAGTTGTTTTCTCAGTTGAAGTGGCAAAATTACCGTTTGAAAAAACAGTTAGCGCCTGAGAAAAATAAAAACAAGCTTGACGTTAATAAAGACACCTAATTATGATTGAGCTTTTGTTTTTACTACTACCTGTTGCAGCCGGTTATGGTTGGATTATGGGTAAAAACAGTGCTAAAAATCATGCTCATCAACTTAATCGTCAAATAACTTCTGAATACAGTAAAGGGCTTAAGTTTTTATTAGACCGCGAAGAAGATCAAGGTTTAGAACATTTAATAAACCTACTTGAAGTTGCCGCTGATTCGGTTGAACACTATTCCACTCTTGCCACAATGTTTCGTCGCCGAGGCGAATTAGATCGCGCAATCAAAATTCATGAACTTCTTTTAAAACACCCAAGTTTGAGTGAGCAGCAGGCAGCTACTAGTCGCTTAGAATTAGCCGAAGATTATATAATGGCTGGCTTACTAGATGGTGCAGAAGAGCATTTGGTTTGGTTGGTCAAGGCCGGCCATGTAGAAGCTCTCGATCCTATTATTACCTTATATTCGCAAACTCGTGAGTGGGATAAAGGCATTAATATGTTTGAATCTCACAGCGAATTATTCTCTAAAGAGCAACAATTTAAGGCTATCGCGAATTTTTATTGTGAAGCTGCGCTTAGTGATAATAATCCTCAAATTATGCGTAAAGCGATTAGTTTAAATTATAAAGCAGTTAGGCCCTTGTACGAGCTAGGTGTCATCGCTTTTTCCAAAGAGGATTACGTTAAAGCTATTTACTACTGGCGTGAACTAATCTGTCAGTTTACGTTGTTTGCGCCGTTATTTATTGATGAGCTAGCGCATAGTTATAAACAACTTAACTTAACGCATCAATTTCATGAACTAGTAAGCGATTTACTAGACAAAGGTGGTGTTCTAATAAAAATAAAACATTGCCAAGCGCTCCTAGAGCAAGGTCACACTAAGCAAGCTTTTGATTTTTTAACTGATAGTTTAAAAAGGCAACCTACAATCAGAGGTTTTAGCTTTTTACTGCAGCTTATGGGTGACCAAAATAAAAGTACAAAAGAAGTGCTTAATGAAATTGATAGTCTTGTAACGTCATATATTGCTACTAAGCCAGACTTTCAATGCCAGCATTGTGGCTTCACGAGTTATACAATCTATTGGAATTGCCCTTCTTGTAAACATTGGGAAACCATTGTCCCAAGTAGAGGTTTAGACGGATTTTAATAACCCCTAAATACTTAATTATTGTAGAGCCCTTTACAAATTCGACTAGAAGTTTAACTAGCGCCAATATACTAATTAAACCTGCTTATTCACTTTGTGTAAGTTCGCTCAGCTAACTAAGTCAAATATACAAAAACTCTTTACTGCTATACATTAGGATAACTATGTCTTTCGAAAATTCAAAAAAAGTACTTATCGCTTTAGACTACGACGATCAAGAAACAGCGTTAGCATTTGTAAAACAACTTTCGCCCGATACTTGTCGCTTAAAAGTAGGCAAAGAAATGTTTACATACTTTGGTCCTGAATTTGTAAAAGAATTAATTGAACTTGGTTTTGATGTTTTTTTAGATTTAAAGTTTCATGATATTCCTAATACAGTCGCAAAGGCAGTCACAGCGGCTGCAAAAATGGGGGTGTGGATGGTAAATGTTCATGCATCGGGTGGTTTCGAAATGATGACTAAAGCAAAAGTGGCTTTAGAACCGTTTGGTGATAAAGCCCCAATTCTTATTGCTGTTACTGTATTAACAAGTATGGATGAGTCAGAATTAAAGCGATTAGGTATAAATAAATCACCTCAGGAGCAGGTAATATACCTTGCAAAATTAGCCAAGGAAGCAGGCCTTGATGGTGTTGTTTGTTCCGCGCAAGAAGCGAGTGTTTTAAAGGCTGAGCTTGGTGAGCATTTTAAACTAGTTACACCCGGTATTCGTCCTGAAGGTAGTGATGCAGGTGACCAGAAAAGAATAATGACCCCAAAACAAGCAATTAAAGCAGGTAGTGATTACTTAGTAGTAGGCAGGCCGATTACTAAAGCATCAAATCCAGTAAAAGTACTGCAAGATGTTAATGAGTCTATAAAATAGTTTACAAAAAACAGCAAATAAGTACTAAACCCCTTACGTTATGTGTAATTTGTGTTACATTTATAATATCAAAATGTTGTTAGGGGTTTTATTTTGAAGCTATTAATTGGTTCATTGGTCATTATTATCGCAGGCTTCTCTTTTAATAAATATGTGTTTTCGAGTAAAGCATATGATGGAGTTACAACAGTAACAGATGTTATTTCAGCGTATCCTGTAAATATGTTTGATTTTAAAAAAACAATGAAAGACTACGCACATCACCTTTGTTACAGAAATTCCGACACATTGAATGCCCAGGATATAAGTGTTAGTGCTTGTTTAACAAACCATGACGTAAAAAAATTAGAGTGTGAAAAAAAGGTGTTCAGGCTAGCACCATTGAACTTAGAATCAGAAAGGGAAGTACTTGATTATTCAAGGCAATATACGCAATGCACATTGCCTTATAAGTATATTTTAGGTTAAACACTCATTATATAAATATAGAATGAGTGTTGTTTAATTATTTCGATTTCAAGCGAATTGATTTTGCTTCAATTTCAATAAGCTCTTGCTTAAACAAACCACCAATTGCCTTTTTATAATTCGCTTTACTCGTAGAGAATACTTTTTTGATAAGTTCAGGATCAGATTTATCGCCAATAGCGAGTATTCCGCCTTCGTTTTTAAGCTTTTCCATTATTTTATCGCCAAGCTCACTTACCTTGCCCATGCCTGGCTTTTCTAGCACAACGTCAATTTTTCCGTCTTCTCTTACTTTTTTAACAAAGCCCTTAAGCTTTTGTCCTACAAATAAGTTTTTAAACACCATGTTGTAAAACACAACACCAAAGTGAGATTCTTCAATAAGCACTTTGTAGCCAATATCTGTTTTACCAGCAACAATTAAATCAACCTCTTGAAGATTGGTGTATTCAGGTTCATCTTTCGATAAAAAGCGATTAAAGTTAGTTGAAGCACAAATGCGTTGGCTGGCATTATCAAGGTACAATCGAACTAAATAAGAATGTCCCTCTTGCATGCGTGGCTTTTGTTCATTAAATGGGGCTAGTACATCTTTTTCTAATCCCCAGTCCAAAAAAGCACCGATACTATTTATTTCTTTGACACGTAAAAGGGCGTATTCACCTACTTGAGCATGTGGCTTTTTAACAGTCGCCGTTGGTAAATTAGCATTATCTAAATATATAAATACGCTAATGCTGTCACCAGCTTCAAGCTCATCTTTAATTTCGTTTTTTGGTAAAAAAACTTCACCTAAATCATGACCGTCCAAGTAAGCGCCTTCATTACTCACTTCTTTTACAAATAGGGTTTGTGTTGTTCCAAGGTAACTCATAATTATTCCTGCTCAGGCTTTTTTTTACGGCGCATTGGTGAATCGCCATCGATATTCATAGGGGCTTTAATGGGTGCCGCTGGTTTTTTAGGTTTTGCTTTACGTTTAATTTGTGGCTTTTTAACCTGCGTTACTTTTTTAGCTTTAACAGTTGCAGCAGGTTTTTTCTCTTTTATCCCTTTAAATTTAGCTTTAAGTCCGTCAATAGTTGCAAATTTAAGCTCATCATTTAAAAAAGATTTAATTGCTAAATAACTAGCCCAATCTTTAGGGCCTACTAACGAAATAGCGGTACCTTTAAAACCAGCACGTCCAGTTCTACCTATTCTGTGAACATATTCTTCAGCATGTTTTGGCAAATCAAAGTTAATTACATGCGTTACGCTTAACAAATCTAAACCACGGGATGCGACATCAGTGGTAATTAATATCTTGAAGTTTCCTCTGCTAAACGAGTCCATAATGTCTAAGCGTTTGCTTTGTGTTAAATCACCCGCTAGTGCGACTGATTTAAATCCTTTGTTGTTTAGCTCTTCGCTCAAACGACTTGTATCTGCGCGGGTGGCAGTAAATATTATGCATTGGCCAACTTCGTCTTGCTTTAAAAAGTGTGCTAATAATGCTTCTTTGTGATCTAGGTGGTCGGCTAGGTAGAGTGTTTGCGTTATATCGCTGTGTTGCTCGTTTGCAGCGCTAAGCGTAATTTGTTTTGGTTTTTTTAATAAATTACGCGAAAGCGCATCTACTTGTGCATGGTCAAGCGTTGCTGAAAATAATAATGTTTGTCGAAGGCGGTGATTTGCTTCGTCATTAATTAGTTTTAATTGTTCGGTAAAGCCCAGATCTAATATGCGATCTGCTTCATCAAAAATCAGCAGCTCTAACCCACTTAACTGTAAAGAGCGTTTAGTCACATGATCAGCCAGACGACCCGGTGTTGCAACTACAAACTGTGGATCGTTTCTTAATGCTTTAATTTGGTCGTTAAAGTTCTCACCACCTAATACTTTAACTGCCTTAATAGCAGTGCCTGCTATTAATAAACGTAGTTGAGTAAAAACTTGCGTGGCTAGTTCGCGTGTAGGGGCAACAATAAGTACACGTGGATCGCGTTTACTGAGTGCTTTTTGTTTCATAACCCGTTGAACTGCTGGTAATAAAAACGCCAAGGTTTTGCCCGACCCAGTCTTCGACTGAGCAAAAATGTCATGCCCTGCAAGTGCGGTAGGCACTGCATGTGCTTGAATGTCTGTGGGCTGGGTGATCCCTTGATGTGCTAATTGTGTTTCAAGGCGAGTATCAATCCCAAGATCAGTAAAGTGCAATGTAATGTTCTCCAATGTGCAACTTAAATTAATTGCTGCATTATAGCGTACACATGGCTTATCCCGACAGCAAAAAGCAATGTATGCTGCTATTTTTTGCAATTAATCTAAAAAAGCGTAAAATACGCGCCCCATATGCGCCGGATTTACGATTCGGTAAATGCCAATATTGGCTTATTAAGGCAAAATAGGAAATAAAATGACAGCTGTTCATAAAGACGATCTTACCAGCGAACACTTTGTAGTGTGCGCATTATACAAATTTGTAGGCCTACCTGAATTTGAGGCATTACGTAAACCTTTATTAGAGGTTATGGAAGCAAACGAAGTTCGAGGCACATTACTTTTAGCTGCAGAAGGAATAAATGGCACTGTTTCTGCTAAAAGAGAAGGCATTGATAACCTCCTTGCATGGCTAGATGAGCAGCCAAATTTAAAAAATATTGTCACTAAAGAATCTTATGACGACGAATGCCCGTTTTACCGCACAAAAGTAAAACTAAAAAAAGAAATTGTAACAATGGGCGTAGAGGGAATTGATCCCCTTAAAGTCGTGGGAAGCTATGTTAAACCTCAAGACTGGAATGCATTAATTTCTGACCCAGAGGTTGTTTTAATTGATACGCGTAATGATTACGAAATTGAAATTGGTACATTTCAAAATGCCGTTGATCCCAATACAACCACTTTTCGTGAATTTCCGCAGTGGGCAAAAGAAAATCTTGATCCAGAAAAACATAAAAAAGTAGCTATGTTTTGTACAGGTGGCATTCGCTGTGAAAAATCAACGGCCTATATGAAAGAACAAGGCTTTGATGAAGTTTATCACCTTGAAGGCGGAATACTTAAGTATTTGGAAGAGGTGCCAAAAGAAGAAACCATGTGGGAAGGCGAATGTTTTGTATTTGATAATCGCGTTGCTGTAAACCATGACCTACAAAAGGGATCGTACGATCAGTGTCATGCCTGTCGTATGCCTATTACTGAACAAGAAAAACAAAAGCCTGAGTATCTTGAAGGTGTTTCATGCCATCATTGTATTGATAACGTTACTGATGAGCAGCGTGCGCGCTTTGCAGAGCGTCAAAAACAAATTGAACTTGCTCAGGCTCGTGGTGAAGGGCATATAGGTAACGAAGCACAGGCTGTTCTTCAACAGCGCAAAGAAGCTAAAAAAGCACAAAAAGATGCGCAACGCGCAAAGTAATTCATCGGTGATATTTATTAAATAAAAAAGAGCTTCACGGCTCTTTTTTTTGGCCAAAATTTGTTATTCATCTTAAATAGTTGAGTGTTCAGCGTTAACACAGGCTAATTTTGATCACACTTTTGTTACACTGCGTACAGTGGTTAACAAAATTGTCTATTAGGTGGTTCTTTGAAATTGCGCATACTTCTATTAAATATCTACTTGTTATTATTCATTTTTAGCACCGCAGCATCAAGTGCAAATGTAATGGTACAAAAAGTAACAACGGAACGTACAAAAGAAGAGGTAAAAGCTGTAGGAAATGCAGAAGCAATTCATTCCGTTATATTATTCCCTGCTGTTGGTGATAGAGTTACAGCAGTTCACTTTAAACCGGGTAACTTTGTTAAAGAAGGTGATGTTTTAGTTGAACTAGACTCTCGTAGGCAAAAAGCAGCGCTTCAACAAGCAGAAATAACCCTAGCAGACACTCAGCGTACACTTAACAGACTCAGCGAAAGTCACAAAAAAGGGGCAATCCCTAAAAGTGACTTAGATGATGCTAAAACTCTGCATGCACTTGCTGAGGTAGCACTTATCAATGCAAAAACAGACCTAGAAGATAGAACAGTACTTGCGCCATTCGATGGTGTGATGGGGCTTACTGATGTTGAAAAAGGGGATCGCATTACAGAGCAAACAGCCATAGCGACTATTGATGATACCCGCAGTTTGTATATCAACTTTAACGCACCTGAGTCAGCTGTCTCTATGCTAAAAAATAAAGGCATTGTTGAAGTAACACCATGGCAAAGTGCAAAAGCCATTAATGCTCAAGTTTCATATTTAGATTCGCGAATAAATCCACAAACCCGTACCTTACGAGTTAAAGCCAAACTGGAAAATACAAATGATCAGTTTATGCCAGGTATGAGCTTTCGAATTAATATTACAATGCAAGGGGAGTCATACGCGGTTGTGCCTGAAGCTGCACTTATGTGGGGAGCAACAGGTTCCTACGTTTGGAAAAGTATAAATAAAAAAGCTACGCGTATTGATGTAAAAATAGAGCAACGCTTAGCTGGGCGATTGCTAGTTTCAGGTAACTTAAATGAAAACGATATATTGGTTGTTGAAGGCGTACAACGCTTGCGCGAAAACCAAACATTAACGTTTGCTAATGCCAGTAATTTAGAGGAATAACAATGAAAAATTCCCCTATGATGCAAGATCTCCCTTCAATGGCAATTCGCCGCCCTGTGCTTATTGTTGTTTTAAATCTATTAATTATAATTGCCGGTTTAGCTGCAATCGCTGGCATTGAAGTTAGAGAGTTACCAGATGTTGATAGACCGCGTATAACAGTCTCAGCATCATTTCCTGGTGGGTCACCCGAAACGGTTGACACAGAAGTAACCAGCAAACTGGAAGGGGCAATAGCCCGAGTGAGTGGCGTTAAATCAATACGTGCGCAAAGTGAAGAGGGCAGTGCTCGTATTGTTGTTGAGTTTCGCCCGGGCGTTGACTTAGATAATGCAGCTAACGAAACCAGAGAGTCTGTTGCTCGTGTACAACGAGAGTTACCAGAGGAGGTGGAGCGTGTTGCCATTATCAAAGCCGATAACGATGCAGAAGCGGTTGTATCGCTCACTGTGTCAAGTAGTAGTCTGGCTCTTGAAGCCCTTACTGAGCGAGTCGAGACCGATTTAGCACCTCAATTTCTAACAATACCAGGCGTTGCCGATGTAAGGTTGAACGGAGACCGTAAACGCGTTTTACGTGTTCGTTTAGATCCCCTTAAATTAAGCAGTTTTAATCTTACTATTCCTGATGTAGCAGACGTTTTACGAGAAGCGCCCTTTGATGTACCCGCGGGTAGCCTTAAATCAAGTGATCAACAAATAATTGTTAGAGCCGATGCAACTTCTATTACACCTAGTGAAGTAGCAGATATTATTGTTAGCGGCGATACACGAGTAGGTGATATTGCATCGGTCTATTTTGGTCCTGCTGATCCACGCTCTATGGTTCGTTTAGATGGCAAACCCGTAATTGGTATGGAGGTTATTCGCCAAGCGCAGTCGAATACAATTGAAATATCGGATGAAGTTCTTCAGTTGCTCGAAAACATGCGCAAACGATTCCCTGAGCTCGAATTTACGCTAACCTCAGATGACGCGCAATTTATAAGAAGCTCAGTTGATGAAGTAATCAATTCCTTAGTGCTTACCGTTTTGTTAGTGGTAATAACATTATGGGTATTCATAGGTTCGTGGCGCGCTACACTTGTGCCTGCTTTTGCTATACCTGTTGCGCTTATAGGTTCACTTGCTCTTATTTGGGCCCTTGGTTTTTCTATCAATATACTCACTTTATTAGCGCTTGTGCTTGCCACGGGTTTAATAGTCGATGATGCAATTGTTGTGAGTGAAAACATACAACGTCAAAGAGGCTTAGGACTTGGTCGGCGCGCTGCCGCTGTCATAGGTACGAGAGAAGTATTTTTTGCGGTTGTTGCCACAACTGCGGTATTGGCAGCGGTTTTCATTCCTATTGCTTTTTTACCTTCTACTGCAGGACGATTATTTAGAGAGTTTGGCGGGGTGCTTGCCGGCGCCGTTATTATTTCAAGTTTTGTTGCATTATCACTTGTTCCTGCATTGACTTCAAAATTAAAACTGAAAAAACAAAGCAACCACCCGTTTGCTAAAGTAGGCAACAAGCTTGTTAAGCTTTACAGTACAACCATAAAAAGCGTTTTGAACCGTGCTTGGTTAGTTCTCATTGCATGCATATTAATAGCCTTTGGTTCTGGTGCATTGTATCTAAACCTCGATAACGAACTTTTACCAACAGAGGACAGGGGTAAAATACGAATTTTTGCCAGAGGACCTGATGGTGTAGGTTTGAACTTTATGGACAGGCAAGCAATGCAGATGGAAGATATTTTGTTGCCTTTCGTAGAAAGTGGTGAAATAGAATCTATTTACACCGTTGTTGGGCAATGGGACCCTAATATAGTGTTTATAACGGTTCCTCTTAAGCATTGGGACGACCGTCAATTTACTCAACAAGAAATCATTAATAAAATTCGTGGTCCGTTAGGTGAAATTCCAGGCGCAGCCGGACGTGCATCGGGTTCAAACAGTTTAAATTTAAGAGGCCAAGGTGGCGGAATAGAAATAGCTTTATTAGGCCAAGACTACCAACAAATTTTTATTGCTGCGCAAGACTTTGCAAAACAAATTGAAAATGCAATCCCAGGTACAGCGCCTGTGCGAGTATCTTATCAGCCGTCACAACCACAATTACGTGTAAATATTGATAGACGAAGAGCCGAAGAGTTGGGTGTATCGCTAAGTGATATTTCAATTACACTTCGTGCCGCCATAAATGGTGATGATATTGCTGATTTAAACATTGGTGACCAATCAATACCTATTATGTTGCAAGTGCAAAACCAAGTTATTCAAGATCCAAGTGATTTAGCAAACCTGTATGTGGCAAGTTCACAAGGAAGGTTAGTCCCAATTAGTAGCTTAGCTAATATTAGTGAAGAGGGCGTTGCTGCAGAGCTTGAGCGTCATGCTCAGCGTCGTGCTATTGAATTGGATATGGAATTACCCGATGGGATGACGATTGCAGATATGGTCGAGCAAATTCGTAATTTGTCTCAGCAATCTTTGCCTCAGGGCATTACTCTTGCGTTTAAAGGCGAAGCGCTGACCTTCGAAGAAACTGCAAACGAAGTCCTTCTGACTTACGTTTTAGCATTTTTAATCGTATTACTTGCATTAGCTGCTCAATTCGAAAGTGTTAACAGTGCCATAGTGGTAATGCTAACAGTTCCATTTGGTATTACCTCTGCTATCTTAGCGCTGTATTTAACGAATACGTCTCTCAATATTTATTCTCAAATTGGTTTAGTAATGTTGATTGGTCTGATTGCAAAAAATGCTATTTTACTGGTTGAATTTGCAGACCAACTTCGCGATCAAGGCTTATCTGTGCGTGAGGCGGTTGAAGAGGCTGCGCTAGTTAGGTTACGTCCAATCACTATGACACTCGTTTCTACGTTGCTTGGTGCACTACCATTAATATTATCAAGTGGGGCGGGTGCCGAAGCGCGTAATGCAATAGGCTGGGTCGTATTTGGTGGGCTGTCGCTTGCTGTTTTATTTACGTTATACTTAACACCAGTCATCTATTTAGGGCTTGCACGTTTTACTAAGCCAAGAGGGGATGAAACTAAACAGCTTGCTCAAGAGCTTGAACATACAGAGTAAATCTTTATGAGCCTAATTAATCTTTTTTCTTTAAAAAACGGTTAATTAGGCCCACAATTGTATTACTGGATATTAGTAGGGATCTATAATGCAAAGCGAGCAAATTGAAATAGCGCAATTTTTATCACAACACCCTCCTTTTGATGATCTTCCTCAAAAAGCATTAGATGAACTTGCCCAACAAGTTGAAGTCAGTTACTTCAGGGCTAATACCGATATTTTACAATATGGCCAAGACATAGCTGATTTATACATAATAAGAAGTGGCTCTGTTGAAATGTACCGACGTGATGGTGAGCTGTATAACCGTTTGGCCACCGCAGGAATATTTGGGCAAATGGGGTTACTAATGAATCGAAAGGTGCGTTTTCCGGCTACAGCGCTCGAAGACACCTTAGTTTATTGTATAAACGTTGACATTTTTTTGCAGTATTGTGATGAATATGAAGTATTTGCAGATTACTTCGAAACGGATGGTAACGTGCGTTTGCATCAGGCAATAGTAGAACAAGCCGATGGAAACGATTTAACGACTGCCAAAGTTAAATCGTTACTTCACCGAGAGGTTGTCACAGTTGATGCAACTGAAACAGTAAAAAATATTGCACAGCTAATGACTGATGAATCGGTATCGTCAGTGCTAGTTACCGACGTTAATAAGCCCGTAAATAACGACCCCCAAGAAGATGACGGGCAAGTTGTTGGCATAATAACAGATAAAGATTTACGCACTAAAGTTGTGGCGCAGGGGCTTGCTTTCAACACACCTGCACACGTTATTATGTCCACTAACTTAGTGCTACTTGATCAAAATGACTATATTTTTGAAGCTGTGTTAGCCATGCTCAGAGATAACTTACATCATCTTCCAGTGGTACAAAAAAAACGGCCGATAGGTGTTATTTCTTTATCAGATATTTTGCGTTATGAATCGCAGAGTAGCTTATTGTTGGTGCGTGGTATATTGGCACAGCAGTCTGTGGAAGATTTAGCCCACTATGCAAATCAGCTTCCCCGTGTATTTGTGCGCATGGTAAATGAAGACGCTAACTCTCACATGGTTGGTACTGCAATGGCTGTTATTGGCCGTACCTTTAAACAACGACTGCTAATACTTGCAGAAGAAAAGTTCGGCCCGCCGCCAGTACCTTACTGCTTTATTGCATTAGGCTCTATGGCAAGGGATGAACAACTTATTGTTACCGACCAAGATAATGCACTCATATTAGATAATAGTTATGACGATGAAAAACATAATACATATTTTCAAAACTTAAGTGACTTTGTTTGTGATGGACTAGCTCAATGTGGCTATAGCTATTGCGACGGTGAAATTATGGCATCCTTTAAAAAGTGGCGAAAAACACAAGACCAATGGTTTGAGCAATTTTCCCAATGGATTGCTGAGCCTAAACCACAGGCTTTGCTTAATAGCTCTATATTTTTTGATTTAGACGGTGTGTGGGGTAAAACAAAATGGGCTGATGAGTTAAAAACATTTATTGCAAAACAAAGTGCAAGTAACAGAGTGTTTTTAGCTAACATGGCATCAAATGCACGAAATAGAACACCTCCTCTTGGTTTTTTTAAAGGGTTTGTTCTCGAGCACAACGGACAGCATCAAAAGTCTATGAACTTAAAACGACGCGGTACTGCGCCATTAAGTGATGTAGTTCGTGTTCATGCACTTGCAATTGGCTCTCGTAAGCAAAATTCATTTGATCGCTTAGAAGATATTATAGAAGCCAATGTTTTACCTGAAGGTAAAGCGCAAGATTTACGTGATGCGTTAGAGTACATTTCAATGACGCGTATACGCCATCAGGCATGGCAAATTGAACAGGGTGAAGCACCCGATAATAACCTTGACCCCCATTTACTTTCTCCTTTCGAACAGCGACATTTGAAAGATGCTTTTGCTATTTTAGATAAGGCGCAAAGTTACCTTAAATTTTGTTATAGCGCACATTCAGGTGTGAAATAATCTATGTTTTTTAAAGAAGTAACAAACTGGAAAATACGTTATGCACAGCTTGCCGACAATACACAAAATAATCTAATAAAAGAGTTTTATTTATCGGCATTTAGCAATGCTAACGCCCCTGTAAAAGAGATTTCTTTTGTTGCATTAGATTTTGAAACAACAGGGCTAAATAGCCAAACAGATGATATTGTGAGTGTAGGATTAGTCCCTTTCACATTAACGCGAATATACTGTAAACAGAGCAAGCACTGGCTTGTTCAGCCAAGACGAAACCTAAGTGAATCGTCTATTGTGATCCACGGTATTACTCATAATGATGTAGATAACGCGCCCGACTTTGACAACATTATTGCTCCTTTGCTTGATGCGTTACGTGCTAAGGTGATTGTTGTTCACTATGCGGCAATCGAACGTGGCTTTTTAAACAGTGCCTTAATATTGCGATTAAGAGAGCATATTGAGTTTATGGTTGTTGATACCATGGAACTTGAGCGCAGAGCGCTCAAGGCAAAACAAGGCTTAATTGGGCAGTTATTTAACTCTAAATTGGGGTCGTTGAGGCTAAATGACTGTCGCAAACGTTATTCACTACCAGCTTATGAAGGGCATCATGCGCTAACCGATGCGCTTGCAACCGCTGAGCTTTTGCAAGCTCAATTACGTCATCATTACACTGAAGAAACCCCATTGTGCGCCATATGGAGCTGAACACATACAAATAAAAACGCCGCAAAAAATGCGGCGTTTTGTTATTATTAATTTATTACTTAGTCGGTCTAGGCTCAGTTCTTAAACCTAACAATAAGCTCACACACATAAGTAAAAGCACAAACGTAAATGGTAAGCCTGTTGACACAGCACCTGCTTGTAAGGCCTCAATAGCCTGTGTTCCGCCAATCCAAAGTAGCGCAGCAGCAATAGCGCCCTCAACTGTAGCCCAAAATATTCGCTGGGGGACGGGAGCGTCAATCTTACCACCAGCAGTAATAGAGTCGATTACTAACGACCCAGAGTCTGACGAGGTAATAAAAAACACAAGTACAAGAACAATCGCAATGAACGATAAAATATTTGAAAGCGGAAGCTCATCCATCATATGAAACATTGCTAAAGGAACCTCAGTTAAGCCATTAAGCCCAAGCGCGCCTACACCATTTATTATCTGGTCAATTGCAATACCGCCGTAGATAGACATCCATAATACCGTTACTAAGGTTGGGATTAGTAACACAGCGATTAAGAATTCACGAATAGTGCGTCCGCGTGAAACACGGGCTATAAACATACCAACGAAAGGTGACCACGAAATCCACCATGCCCAGTAAAATACAGTCCAACCGTGCATCCATGTTTCGTCTTCACGGCCATGTGGGTTGCTCAAAGGAATAATGTTTTCAACATAGCCCATCACGGTATTTGGGATGTTGCCCATAGCTACAGCAAATCCAACTAGGCAAACAAACAATAACAATACAAACGCTATTAGCATGTTTATATTACTAAGTAGTTTTACACCGCCATCAATGCCGCGAACAACAGAGATAACCGCTAATAAAGTAACCCCTACAATTACTAATATTTGCGAACCAATACCGCCTTCTAAACCAAATACATGATTAATACCTGCAGAGGCTTGTTGGGCACCCAATCCTAGAGAGGTAGCTAGACCAAACAAAGTCGCCAAAACAGCCAAAATATCAATAATGTGACCTGGCCATCCCCACGCCTTATCACCTAAAATAGGGTAAAAAATCGAACGAATTGAGAGTGGTAGCCCTTTGTTGTAAGCAAAAAAAGCAAGGGATAAACTCACCACTGCATAGATTGCCCACGGATGAAGACCCCAGTGAAACATGGTTGCACCCATAGCTAGCTTTGCCGCTTCTGGCGTGTTTGCTGCAACGTTTAACGGTGTTTCGTACCAACCAGTATAATAAGCAACAGGTTCAGCTACACCCCAAAACATAAGGCCAATCCCCATACCCGCTGCAAATAACATGGCAAGCCATGAAAGACGTGTATGAGATGGTTTAGCTTCACTTCCTCCTAAGCGTATATTTCCATATGGAGATACAATAAGTGCTAAACAGAAAACGACAAAAAAGTTAGCAGCCCACATAAATAGCGCATCGAAGTTATTAATGATATCGAATTTAATTGTATCTAGTGCCGTTTTAGCTGTTTGTGGCTCAGTAACAAGTAAGGCAACTAAAAATAAAATAATAAGGCCCGCACTTATCCCAAAAACAGGGTTATGAATATCAAACCCCCACTTTTGAACGTTATCCTGTCCTACGGTGTAATCTGTATTGTCGATACTATATTTGTCATGATTTTCCTTCATGCAATACCTCTTTTTTAATTATAAATAACTGGTTTATCCAGCCGCCCATTAAATACATTAGTCTATATACAGAGAATGAAAAATAATTTGAAGACTAACTAATAATATTCCTATCTTACAGATGATATGAAGTTACATAAACGTTTAAAGTAAAAAATAGTCAAAATAGCGTGTTTTATGGGTATTATTAGCTGCATAAATAGCGATTTTAGAAATTAATAATAGGCAGGCAATATTTATAAGGTTAGAACTTAAACTATAATTTAACAAATAGTTACTTATTAACTAAGTGATCTATCAAGGCTGGGAAGTAAGCTGTAATAAATGGAGTGGGGGAGTTTTATACACTGCATAAAATTTATGCAGTGTATAAATTAGTGCTTATTTTTTACCTGTGTAAGCGTCGTTGTGAACGCCCGCTGCACGACCAGAAGGGTCTGCATTGTTTTGGAACGACTCATCCCAAGCAAGTGCTTCAGGAGTTGAACAAGCAACTGACTTGCCATGTGGTACACACTTTGCTGATGCGTCACCTGGGAAGTGCGACTCAAAAATAGTACGGTAGTAGTAAGCTTCTTTTGAATCAGGGGTATTAATAGGGTATTTGAACTTTGCATTAGCAAGGTCTTGATCGCTTACTTGCTCTTCAACATACTCTTTTAATGTATCAATCCAACTGTAGCCAACACCATCAGAAAACTGTTCTTTTTGGCGCCATAAAACTTCATCTGGTAAATAACCACCAAAACCTTCACGTAAAATATGCTTTTCAATTTTACCATCTTTGCACATTTTTGCTTCAGGATTGATGCGCATAGCAACATCAACAAATTCTTTATCAAGGAATGGTACGCGGGCTTCAACGCCCCATGCGGCCATCGACTTATTAGCGCGCAGGCAGTCAAACATATGAAGTTTAGAAACTTTACGGTTTAGTTCTTCATGAAATTCTTGTGCATTAGGTGCCTTGTGGAAGTATAAGTAACCACCAAATAATTCATCTGCACCTTCACCAGAAAGAACCATTTTAATACCCATGGCTTTAATTTGACGCGCCATTAAATACATAGGGGTTGATGCACGAATTGTGGTTACATCATAGGTTTCTATGTGGTAAATAACCTCTCGAAGCGCATCAATACCTTCTTGAATAGTAAAAATGATAGGGTGATGCACCGTACCAATCATATCTGCTACTTTTTGAGCCGCCGCTAAATCGGGCGAACCTTCAAGGCCAACTGAAAATGAGTGAAGTTTTGGCCACCAAGCATCGCTTTCGTCATTATCTTCAATACGTTTAGCAGCAAAACGCTGTGTAATAGCAGAGATGACTGATGAGTCTAATCCACCTGACAGTAATACACCGTATGGTACATCACACATAAGTTGGCGTTTAACGGCTGCTTCTAATGCGTCTTTTACATCTGCTGACTCTGCGCTGTTATCTTTAACTGCGTCGAAAGTTTGCCAATCACGTTTGTAATAAGGCTTAAGCTCACCATCTTTACTGTAAAGATAATGACCAGGGGGGAATTCTTCAATGTGTTTACAAATCGGAGAAAGTGCTTTCAGCTCAGAGGCAACATAAAAGTTACCATGTTCATCGTGGCCAGTGTAAAGCGGTATGATACCGATGTGATCACGACCTATTAAGTAGGCGTCATTTTCTTCATCGTATAGGCAAAACGCAAAAATACCATTTAAGTCATCTAAAAACTCAGGGCCTTTTTGCTTGTATAGCGCTAAAATAACTTCACAATCAGACTGAGTCTGAAAGGTAAAATCAGTGTCTAAATTCGCAGCTAACTCTTTGTGATTATATATTTCCCCATTTACCGCTAAAATATGCGTTTTTTCTGGGTTGTATAGAGGTTGCGCACCGCTAGATACGCCAACAATTGCAAGACGCTCGTGAACTAAAACTGCTTTTTCAGACGCGTAAACACCAGACCAATCTGGCCCTCGGTGTCGTAGTAATTTTGACATTTCAATTGCTTGAGTACGCAATTGAGCGGGATCAGATTTTATATCTAACACCCCAAAGATTGAACACATAGTAACTCCTCATTCCTATTATGTGTGCAGAACAGCCAATTTGCTGAACTGCGAACCCTTGTTTTATCAGAAATAATTACTCAAGTCACACAGCTTTTGCAATTAATTAAGAATAATTTATGCACCAATGTTTAACTGGCTGCACCTTGCTGGTTAACAAGGCGAAACTCTGACTGTTTTTACATCAATTTGACTGTATAAACTCTGAACTATTCATCAGTCAATCAAGCAGGCCGAACTCGTTTATGTAACTAAGTAGTGCAATAAACTACATTTAACTAAGCGCGGTTTAACGTCCCCCACTATTGCCTAGGCCTCTACTTTTAAGTGCAATGCTTAACTGGTTTAAATGGCCTTTGAGTTTTTGTTTAGCTTTTAGTGCTTGTTTAAACGTCACGTATTCAAATTCAATTGTATCTAGCGGTTTATATTGAGCAAATTGATGTAAATCTGCTTCAATGACGGTGCCTAATAAGGGATAACCTCCCGTTGTTTGTGCATCGTTTAACAATACAATGGGTTCTCCACTTGGGGGCAGTTGGATACTTCCTGGACTCACAGCAAGAGAAGGTAATGAGTGTGAGTGAGTTAAAGAATAATTATCACTTTGGAGTCTTACGCCCATACGGTTACTATTGTGACTCACTTTAAACGACGATTGAGTAAACCCATTAATGATTTGTTTGGAGAAAAGCTCTGCATGTGGGCTTGGGTATACACGCACAATTTTACGTTTTGGCGGCATAAGTGCGCCGCATTGAGTAAATTCTGATTGGTAAGGAGTAATTTTAATATTGTCACCGGCTATGAGCGATTTGCCATTTGGTCCGCCAAAACCAGCATTTAAATCAGTGGCTCTAGAATTCATAATAACCGAGCTTTGAATGCCCCCTTTAACGGCAATGTAGGCTCTTAATCCGGCTCTGCCTGTTGAAAACTTAAGCACTTGTTTTTGTTTTACATTGTATGTCCAACCCGGGTAAATAGGTTTTTCATCAAGTGTTGCATTTAAATCAGCACCAAATAAGGCAATTACTGTGTTGCATTCAAACTCAAGTTCGCACATGCCAACAGTCACCTCAAGCACAGCGGCATTTTTATCATTATTTAAAAGGCAGTTTGCTATGGTTTGTGCATAAGGGTCTAAGCTACCAGACTGACTAACGCCTAAATGGCGGTATCCGCTGCGTCCAAAATCTTGAATGGTCAGTAATGGGCCACTTTTAATCACTTTAATCATGATTTATTTCCCCACCGATATAGGTATAAATTCGAGCGTATCACCAGGCTGTATTAAACATGGTTTTTTTAGCTTTGCATCAAACAAGGGTGTGTCAGTATGGCCAATAATATGCCAACCACCGGGCGAATCTGAAGGGTAAATCGCTGTTTGCTCAGCGCCAATAGCAACAGAGCCTTTAGGCACTTTTAGGCGAGGCTCGGCACGTCTTGGTGTAAAAAGGTGTTCGTTTAACCCGTTTAAGTATGCAAAACCAGGTAGAAACCCTAAAAATAAAACAGCGTACTGCGCTTTACTGTGAAGATTAATGACGTCATCAATACTTAAATTATGAAAGTTGGCCACGTAGTTTAAATCTGCGCCATTGTAATGCGTCTTAATTTTATGATGTTTAGCAACAAACTCATTTGGCTTAATGTTATTCCAAATATCTAGTAATTCTTCATGCCATTTGGCTAACTCTATTTCTTGCTTAAGATACAAAGTGAGTGAGTTCATAGCTGGTACAACGTCGATAAATGACCCACTTGTATTACAGTGGCTTGCTAAAGACCAAATTTTGTTTTGAATACTGAGAGTGTCGTTAGCGCTTAAATGAGATGCATCAAACATTAGGCTATTGTTTGATAAAGCGTAAACGTGAGGATTTTGCATTGGTAAAACCTAATTCGGACATCATTAAGCAAACCTAACACATATTTAGTTAAATATTGACAACCTTGAGACTAACAAAAAAAACATTTTATACAAAATAGTTAATACACTAATTCTGTAATCTCATTGCCAATGAGGTTTAAAAGTAAACTTTATATCTTAAGCCTCGTAATAAATAAGCACGTAGTTTGAAATAATAATCAAGATTAAATGGTCTCAATGAGTACGGACTTGTTTAGAGGTATATTATGAATTATCAGCAATTATTATATTTATCGGGCGCTGCCATTATATTTAGCGCAGGCACTTTTGCTTTATCAATGGAAAAAGTAGAACAAAGCAATTTAGATGCGAGCATGCATGTGGAAACACTTGTACTAGGATCGGGGTGTTTTTGGGGCGCAGAAAAGCGCTATGAAGCACTAGAAGGAGTGATTGATGCAGAGTCTGGCTATGCTGATGGGAAAGGCTTCGAGGCTACTTACAGAAATATTACTAAGCAATCACGTCGTTTTGACGAAAATAACTACGCTGAAGTAGTTAAAGTTACTTACAACAGCAATATTATTTCCGCACAAGCATTACTTAAAAATTACTTTGAAAGTCACGATCCTACCCAGCTAAACAAACAAGGTAACGACATTGGTACGCAATACCGTTCAATTATTTTAACGAGCAACAATGAGCAAAGTGACACTGCTTTCAAGGTTAAAGCGCAGTACCAACAATTATTAACCAATGCAGGGTATGGAGATATAGTCACTGCAATAAAACCACTCGAGGGGTTTATTGCCGCGGAAGAATACCATCAAAATTATTTGCAGAAAAACCCTAATGGTTATTGCCCTGATCATTCTACTGGTGTTGTTTTTGAACCAGTACCTGATGAAACTAAAGACAACACTGCCTTGTTAGCAGGTAAGCAAATTGTGGTTATAGACTCACGCGATTATTGCCCCTACTGCGAGAAGTTTAAAAAAGAGGTGGCGAATGACTACAAAGGAACGATTCCTTTATCATTTAGATTTGCTGATCAATTAGACGGATTAACGATTAAATCGGCTACTTGGGCAACACCGACTATTCTATTTTTAGAAAATGGCGAAGAAGTATACGGACGCCAGGGCTATGCAAACCGCGATACCTTTTATAAAGCCCTAGGGGCATTTAAATTAGGAGATAGCGAAGCCTATAAGGTCGCATTTAATGCCAAAACAGATCGTCCTTATTGTAAAGAATACAAAATATTTAAAAATACTCCAGATGGTACCTTTGTCGACAAGCTCAGTGGAGAGGCTTTGTTTGATACCCGTGATCGCTTTAATTCTGGCACAGGTTGGCTGTCGTTTACGCACCCTGTTAAAAATAGTGTAACCGAACATGAAGACAACAGTTGGGGCATGCAGCGCATAGAATTGAGGTCTAAAAGTTCAGGAATTCATTTAGGTCACTTATTTCCGGGTGAAGGACCAAGAGGGGAAGACAGATATTGTATCAATGCAACCGTATTAGACTTTATACCTCGTGATAATAGCTAACATTACATATAACCAATTGGTCTATAAGTAAAGTCAGTCCACTGAATTAAGTGACGGTGTGAGAGTATGGAAACATTGCCTAATAAATAATTACGCTTAAGTTATTTAAAAGAGAGTTTTGTACGTTGGCAGTGGCGCTAGGTGGGTAAAGGTTACTATTTATTTATGTAATGTTTTACTCGTTTGTATATAGGCACAAAAAAAGCCCTTAATTACTTAAGGGCTTTTCAAATATTTGGGATAGGGCGTAATTAAGTTGTAAAAATAAAACAGCCCAAACTAGGTCACCACCTAACTTGAACTGTTTTTCACACTGACAACATCTTCACACACAATAAAGATTCGGTTACTGCCAAAGGCAGATTTTAATATTATGCGGCCGTTGGGAGGGAATAAAAACAGCCCAAACTAGGTCACCACCCAACTTGAACTGTTTTTCACACTGACAACATCTTCACACACAATAAAGATTCGGTAACTGCCAAAGGCAGATTTTAATATTATGTGGCCGTTGGGAGGGAATAAAAACAGCCCAAATTAAGTCACCACCTAACTTGAACTGTTTTTCACACTGACAACATCTTCACACACAATATAAAGATTCTTTTCTATATTTATATGAGTCATAAAAACTAAATTGGTTTCAAATTTAGTCTTTTTATATAACAACTCATTCGCCATAAATGCTTTCGTTAAATAGACTTTATGTTGTTTCCTAAATTCAAACAAACGATAAAAATAAAACTGATAAGTGAAAAAATTTAAACCATAAAAAAATTAAATAAAAAAGCCAACCTATTGATAATAATTTAGCTTTTTCATTAATTTTATGTGAATTTTTTATTAATTATACAGCTGAAGAATAATTATATTTATGCTGAAAAATGATTATTCTTGAGTTTTTCTAAAAGTATCAACTACCCATTTAGCAAACAGATCAAGAGGGTGATTGGCTACATTCGAGTCATGTTGAACCAAGTAATATTTATCTTTTGTTGTTAATGGCTGTTCAAATAACTTATACAACCATTGCTCGTCTAACCAGCTCTGGCTTATTGGTAAAGGTATTAGCGCAATTCCCATACCTTGCTGTGCAGCTCGTGCTACACCAAACATACTATCTATTTGAATAATCTGCGTAGGCGAGAAGTCATCTATGCCTACTTTTTCAGCCCACTGGTGCCACGCCCAAGGTCGCGCTTTATGGAGAATAAGCGGAACTTGGTTTAATGCTTGTAAATCGTTCTTTTTCCACTGTTCAAGTAATTTTTTATTACATGCAGGGATGTATTCTAAATTAAACAATTCAGTCACTGCACCCTCCGTTGGCTTACTCGAAGAAAGCACAATAGATAAATCACTATGGCGGGTAAGTTCTTTGCGTGTTTTGAGTGTATCCATTTGTAAATTTATATTTGGATGCTGAGTAGTCCACTCACTTAATTTTGGCATCAGCAATTCGCTGGCAAAAAATTCTGGCAGGGTAATTGTGATATTCGTGTTTTGTTGTAATTGACTAAACTCGTTAATGGTTCCCTCTAGCATGGTAATAATAGGGGAGATCGCATCAAAAAAGTTTTTTCCAGCCGTAGTTAGGCTTATAGAGCGAGTTTTACGATGAAATAGCTCTATACCAAGTTGTTCTTCTAATTGTTTTATTTGGTGGCTTACCGCCGACGGCGTTAAATACAGCTCATTAGCTGCATGCTTAAAACTTAGGCTTCTTGCTGCAAAGCAAAAAGAACGAAGACCACGAATAGGAGTTTGCATGTTTTCCAGTGTTTAAATGTTTAGATTACCTGTACAGGCAAATATCGATCCAAATGTTATTATTCAATACTATCAATAACTTAATTTTATTGATAGGGCAGCTTCACAATTTTGGTGCATCATAACAACAAATTAGTGCAATAGCTCTAGCTAAATAACACAGTATTTATGCATCTATTATAGTTAATAATTTATTAAGCGTGTATTAATTAACCATAAAAATAGTATTGAAAGCAAAAAAAATCCCTCTTACGAGGGATTTTGGGTAACTCAGCGCCATTGGCACTGGGAATGAGGTCGGTACAGGGTGAAACTAAATAAGCTAAGCTTATAAAACCATTTCTGGTACTTCACCGTCAACAAGTAATTTACCTGCTGTTTTACTAATGATTTCATCTACAGATACACCTGGTGCACGCTCTATAAGATGGAATGCGCCGTCTTTAACTTCTAAAACGGCTAAATCTGTTACTATCTTTTTCACACAATTAACACCGGTTAGCGGTAAACTGCATGACTCTAGTAACTTAGACTCACCATGCTTGCTAGCATGAGTCATTGTAACTATTATATTTTTTGCGCCAGCGACTAAATCCATTGCGCCACCCATGCCCTTGATGAGCTTTTTTGGGATCATCCAAGATGCAATGTTTCCATTTTGGTCTACTTCAAATGCACCCAGAACGGTTAAGTCTACATGACCACCCCGTATCATGGCAAAACTATCTGCACTATTAAATATGGCGGCACCTGTGGCTGCTGTCACGGTTTCTTTACCCGCATTAATCATATCAGCATCAAGTTCTGCTTTAGTCGGGTATTGACCCATTCCTAGCAGGCCATTTTCTGACTGTAGCATAACTTCAATATCATCAGGTACATAGTTTGCGACGAGTGTCGGAATTCCTATGCCCAAATTAACGTAGTAGCCATCTTGTAGCTCTTGCGCAACACGCATTGCAACTTGTTCACGTGATAATGCCATTTTTATGCTCCTGCTTAATCTCGTGTTGTTACACGTTCAATGCGTTTTTCAAAGTTGCCTTTGATCACGCGATTTACATAAATACCAGGGGTATGGATTTGGCTTGGTTCAAGCTCACCTGGCTCGACGATTTCTTCCACTTCTGCCACCGTAATTTTACCCGCAGTTGCAGCCATTGGGTTAAAGTTCATTGCGGTATGTCTAAATACTAGGTTTCCATAGCGGTCAGCCTTCCATGCTTTAACAATGGCAAACTCGCCAGTGATCGACTCTTCTAAAATGTAAGGGCGGCCATCAAATTCTTTTACGTCTTTGCCCTCAGCTATTGGAGTACCGTAACCGGTGGCGGTGTAAAACGCAGGAATACCCGCGCCGCCAGCTCGCATTTTTTCAGCAAGTGTGCCTTGAGGTGTTAGCTCAACATCTATTTCACCACTTAGTAATTGCTGCTCAAATAGGGCGTTTTCGCCTACATACGAGGCAATCACTTTTTTTATTTGTTTGTCTTGCAATAAAATACCTAAACCAAAATCATCAACACCACAGTTATTAGATACAACGGTCAACTCTTTTGTGTTCATCTTTTTAATTTGCTTTATTAACCCTTCTGGTATTCCACATAAACCAAAACCACCGGCGATAATGGTATCACCGTCTTTTAATCCTTCCATTGCAGCTTCGTAGCTTGCAACTACCTTATCAAAACCGGCCATGAGTCTCTCCTCATTGTGTGCTATTTGTTGTTAACTATCTTGAATCATCATTTTATAAGATAGTTATTTAGTGTGTAGTGCCACAGATACTTTGCTCACAGGTTGCTTACCAAGTGCTTTAGTTATTTCCCAGCCAGCATCACTTAACCTTTTTAAATCAATTCCGTGTTCAATGCCAAGCCCTTGCAGTAAGTAAACTACATCTTCGGTGGCAACATTTCCTGACGCACCTTTAGCATATGGGCACCCACCAAGGCCCGCAACTGCCGCGTCAACCGTTGAAATTCCTAGGCTTAATGCTGCGTAAATATTTGTAAGCGCTTGTCCGTAGGTATCATGAAAATGCACAGCAAGCTTGCTGCTATCTATATGCATCAATAGTAATTCTATAAGTTGAGTTACTTTTTTTGCTGTGCCAACACCAATGGTGTCTCCAAGGCTTACCTCGTAACAGCCCAAATCTAATAGCTTTTGTGTTACGTCTAGCACAGCCTTGGGGTTTATGTCTCCTTCGTAAGGGCACCCAACTACACAGCTTACGTAACCACGAACACGAATATTGTGCTGTCTTGCAAAATTCATCACTTCACTGAAACGCGTGATACTTTCGTCAATTGAGCAGTTGATATTTTTATTACAAAAGGACTCGCTAGCGGCAGTAAAAATTGCAAATTCCTTAATACCAACACTATGGGCAGCGTGCGCACCTTTTAAATTAGGTGTTAGTGCACTTAAATTAACATTTGGTAAGTCAAGTGCGTTAATAACATCTGCTGAGTCAGCCATTTGTGGCACCCACTTAGGGGATACAAATGCACCGGCCTCTATATCTTTTAAACCAGCTTGTGCAAGTGCATTAATAAGCAAAATTTTATCTTGAGTGGTGACTATGCTCTCGTTTTGTAGGCCGTCTCGCGCGCCTACCTCAACAATACGAACTGAGTTAGGAAAGGCGCTCATTAGGCACCTTCCTGATCTGTTGTATCCTCAACAATGGCGAGTAGGGCACCGTGTGATACTAATTCACCTTCACCAAAACAATAGCTTTGTAAAACACCATCATGTGGTGCATTGAGTGTGTATTCCATTTTCATGGCCTCAATAATCACAACAGGATCGCCTTTAGTAATAGTACTCCCAACGCTAACTAAGTGTTTAACCACAGTACCATTGAGTGGTGCAGCTAATGGCAGTGCATCACTTTCGTGTGAACTTATATAATGCTTATTCATTAGCTCAAGTTTGGCTTGCAGCGCTTTATTCATAACAGTGATGGCATCATTACTTTGTGATACATGCGCAATATGCTTATCACCATCAATAAATACAGTACAAGCCCCATTGACCACAGTACCTTGAAGGCTAAATACCGTGTTGTTATGGGTAATGTCGTACCCTTTTTCGGTTTTAATTGCACTTAACTGTAAATCTTTAAAGGGTACTTTAATGATGCTTGGAGAATTTAATGTAAATCCGCTAAGTTGCTGCCATGGGCTCGCGTTATTTTCCTCTGCGTGTTTGTTATTTAATGAACACAAATACGCAAATGCGCCAATTAGCTCGCTAGATTGTAAAAGCGTATTATTAACAGCAACTAACGAGTCGCCTTGTTCTGCAATAAAGTGTGTGCTCGGTGCGCCTTCATTAAAAGTAGGGTGCTGAGCTAAGTTATTTAAAAAACCAATGTTGGTGCTAAAACCAGCTAGGTGAAACTGTTCGAGCGCTTGGCGTAAGCGCCCTAATGCTTGTTCGCGGCTATCATCATGGACTATGAGTTTAGCTATCATCGGGTCGTAATAAGGGCTAATTTCATCCCCTTGCGCAATGCCTGTATCAATACGTACAAACTCATTTTGGTTTGGAGTATGCATCGCCTCAATCGTACCTGAGCAAGGTATAAAATCGTTACTTGGATCTTCTGCGTAAATTCGCGCTTCAAAGCTGTGGCCTTGTAGTTGTATGTCAGATTGCGTTAAAGGCAAAGTGTGTCCGCCAGCAATATTTATTTGCCAGTTTACTAAATCAACGCCAGTAACCATTTCAGTGACAGGGTGCTCAACTTGAAGGCGCGTATTCATTTCCATAAAGAAAAACTCATCGCCACACAATAAAAACTCAACAGTACCAGCGCCGCGGTAATTTATAGCAAGTGCACAACGCACTGCAGCTTCGCCCATTTCTTTTCGTAGTGCACTACTTAAACCCGGGGCAGGGGCTTCTTCAATTACTTTTTGATGGCGACGTTGTAAAGAGCAATCTCTATCACCTAAATAAACGCAGTTACCGTGGTTATCTGCAAATACCTGCACTTCAACGTGGCGAGGTTGGTTAACATAGCGCTCTAGTAGTACTAAGTCGTTACCAAATCCGGCAATGGCTTCACGCTGTGCTCCTTCAAGCGCGCTTATAAAGTCACTTGCTTTTTCAACAACGCGCATTCCTTTACCACCGCCACCAAATGCGGCTTTAATAAGTACAGGGTAGCCAATTTTTTCAGCTTCACTTTGCAAAAAACGAGGGTCTTGATTGTCGCCATAATAACCCGGTACTAACGGTACATTGGCTGCTGCCATTATTTCTTTAGCGCGGGTTTTTGACCCCATGGCTTCAATGCTGCTAGCTAAAGGGCCAATAAACGCAATATTGTTTGCTTCGCACGCTTTAGCAAATTCACTGTTTTCTGATAAAAAGCCATAACCAGGGTGAATACAATCGGCGCCACTATTTTTAGCTACTTGCAAAATTTTATCGGCTACAAGGTACGAGTCTTTACTTGGAGCAGGGCCAATGTGGTAGGCCTCATCAGCCATTTTTACGTGTTGAGCATTTTTATCAGCGTCTGAGTAAACAGCAACAGTGGTTAACCCCATCTGCTTTGCACTTCTCATAATGCGACACGCAATTTCTCCACGATTGGCAATGAGTATTTTTTTTAATGCTTGTGTGTTCATAATTAATCCTACAGTTGCCATTGTGGTGGGCGTTTATCAAAAAAGGCACTCAAGCCTTCTTGGCCTTCTTCAGATACGCGTATGTTTGCAATCCGCTCGGCAGTAAGCTCAATAAGCTCGTCATTAATCGGTTTGTTAGCTACATCGTTAATTAAAGCTTTCGCAGCTTTAACTGCAACTGGGCCGTTATCAATGAGTGTTTGAAGCATATTGTCGAGTGCACACTCCAAGTTCCCCGTTACTTGATGAACTAATCCAAGCTGTTTAGCGGTATGCGCGTCAAACACTTCGGCAGTTAAAAAGTATCTGCGTGCAGCACGCTCACCTATGGCTTTTATTACATAAGGGCTAATAACTGCAGGAATAAGTCCAAGCTTCACTTCACTTAAGCAAAATTGTGCATCGTCTTTACTAAGGGCAATGTCACAACAGGCTATTAAACCTAATGCGCCACCAAATGCAGCGCCTTGCACAGCACATACCGAAGGGTGTGGGCTTGTAGCTAATACTTGCATTAGTTTTGCAAGTTGCATTGAATCAGCAAGGTTATCAGCATAATCATTGTCAGCCATGGACTGCATCCATGCTAAGTCAGCGCCTGCAGAGAAGTGTTTACCTTCTGTTTTTAAAACTAATGCTCTAATATCAAGTGTATTAGCATGTTCAATACATTGAATTAATTCGTGTATTACTTCGCTATTAAATGCGTTTCTTTTTTCAGGGCGGCTTAAAACAAGTACAGCCACATTAGATTTTGTTATTTGTAGTGTTACTGACATTTACTGCGCTCCGTTACATTCTAAATACGCCAAATTGAGAGTCTTTCGCTGGTGCATTTTTAGCAGCCGACAATGCAAGCCCCAGTACGTTACGTGTGTCGGCAGGGTCAATAATGCCATCGTCCCACAAACGCGCGCTGGCAAAATAAGGATGGCCTTGCTCTTCGTACTGGTCGATAATTGGCTTTTTAAATTCGCTAATTTGCTCATCGGTCATACTTTGGCCTTTGCGTGCTAAGCCGTCTTGCTTAACTTGGGCCATAACACCAGCTGCTTGCTCGCCGCCCATTACTGAAATACGTGCATTAGGCCACATCCACATCATGGTTGGTTCGAACGCGCGGCCACACATACCGTAGTTACCCGCGCCATAAGAGCCGCCAATTAATACTGTGAATTTTGGAACATCGGCACACGATACTGCCATAACCATTTTTGCGCCGTGCTTAGCAATACCTTCTGCTTCGTACTTTTTACCCACCATAAAACCAGTAATGTTTTGCAAAAATACCAGTGGGATATTGCGTTGTGCACACAGTTGAATAAAGTGAGCGCCTTTTTGTGCTGACTCACTAAATAAAATGCCATTATTAGCGACTATGCCAACAGGGTTGCCGTAAATGCTAGCAAAGCCCGTTACGAGTGTTTCGCCAAAGTAGCGTTTAAATTCATCAAACGATGAATCATCAACCGTTCGCGCAATAACTTCGCGTACATCAAATGGTTTTTTAAGATCGGTACCCACAATGCCGTACAGTTCATTTATATCGTACCGAGGCGCTTTTATATCTTTTAATAACGGCGCAGTAGGGCGTGTATAGTTAATACGCTCAATACATTGGCGTGCAATAGACAGCGCATGCTCGTCGTTTTCGGCAAAGTGATCAGCTACTCCTGATGTTTTACAGTGAACGTCTGCACCACCAAGTTCTTCTGCCGTTACTTCTTCACCTGTTGCCGCTTTAACAAGCGGGGGACCTGCTAAAAATATCGTGCCTTGCTCTTTAACAATAATGCTTTCATCTGCCATAGCAGGTACGTACGCACCACCTGCGGTACATAATCCCATTACAACAGCAATTTGTGGAATGCCTTTGCCTGACATACGCGCTTGGTTGTAAAAAATACGCCCAAAATGTAACTTATCAGGAAATACATCATCCTGTTCAGGCAGGTTAGCACCACCAGAGTCTACAAGATAAATACATGGTAAATGGCATCGCTCTGCAATATCTTGCGCTCGTAAATGCTTTTTAACTGTAAGCGGAAAGTAGGTACCGCCTTTAACCGTCGCATCGTTTGCAATGATCATGCATTCAATACCTTTTACACGGCCAATACCAGCTACGACACCTGCACACGGGATAGCTTGCTCATATACGTCAAATGCCGCAAATTGAGAAACTTCTAAAAATGGTGAACCTTCGTCAATTAATGTACTTATACGGTCTCGTACAAATAATTTACCGCGGCCTTCGTGGCGCTCTTTTAAAGCAGCGCCACCACCTAAACTAATTGTTGCTACTTTATCGCGTAAATCATCCACCAGCATCGACATGTTTTTATGATTTTGCACAAAAGTAGGATCGTGTGGATTAACGCTCGATTTTAAAATCGTCATAATCTAATCCTTAGCGGCTTTCAGTGAATAGTTCGCGGCCAATTAGCATGCGGCGAATTTCAGACGTGCCGGCACCAATTTCATATAATTTAGCGTCACGTAGTAATCGGCCCGTTGCGTATTCGTTTATGTATCCGTTACCACCAAGAATTTGAATCGCATCAAGCGCCATTTTGGTTGCAAGCTCAGCGGCGTATAAAATGGCACCCGCGGCATCTTTACGCGTTGTTTCGCCGCGGTCACAGGCTTTAGCTACCGTGTAAACGTATGAACGGGCAGCGTTCATTTGTGTGTACATGTCGGCAACTTTGCCTTGAATAAGCTGGAATTGCCCAATAGGGGTATCAAACTGTTTACGCTCATGAATGTAAGGCACTACTATATCCATACACGCTTGCATAATACCAAGCGGGCCCGCAGCAAGTACAACACGCTCATAATCTAGACCGCTCATAAGTACTTTTACGCCTTCGTTTAAGTTACCTAAAATATTTTCTTCTGGTACTTCGCAGTTTTCAAATACTAACTCACAGGTGTTTGATCCGCGCATACCCAGTTTGTCGAGCTTTTGTGCGGTTGAAAAACCAGGAAACGTCTTCTCTACTATAAATGCAGTGATCCCTTTAGCACCGCCGTTTAAGTCGGTTTTAGCGTAAATAACCAGTGTGTCTGCATCTGGGCCATTGGTGATCCACATTTTATTACCGTTCAAAATGTACTTATCGCCTTTTTTCTCAGCTTTAAGTTTCATCGATACCACGTCAGAGCCCGCATTAGGCTCACTCATAGCAAGCGCACCAATGTGTTCACCGCTGATAAGTTTTGGTAGGTACTTTTCTTTTTGTGCTTGTGAACCATTACGGTTGATTTGATTAACACACAGGTTTGAATGTGCGCCATAACTTAAGCCTATAGATGCACTTGCGCGGCTAATTTCTTCCATTGCAATTACGTGCTCTAAGTAGCCTAAACCAGCACCACCAAACTCTTCAGGAACGGTCATGCCTAACACGCCCATTTCGCCCATTTGCGGCCAAAGTTGATTTGGAAATGTATTGTCAATGTCGGTTTGTTCAGCTAGTGGCGCAATTTCTTGGCTTGAAAAACTATTTACATGGTCGCGGATCATATCGGCGGTTTCGCCAAGACCAAAGTTCATCTCTTTATAAAGTGAAATAGTGCTCATGATTCATTCCTGTGTGAGTGTGTGTTATCAGTGTGTTTTTATTTTAAAAATAAACTACTCGTCTATTTTATTCAGTGTGTCTCTACAGCGTCGTTCCGCAGTAACCAGTTCCATTAGGACAACTTTAATATCGTCCATTTGTTGCGAAAGGTCGGCTTTTTTCTCTGAAATCAGATCAAGCATTGTGACTAGCTGTTTAGCGCTTGATTTATCAGCGTCATACAATTCAAACAAACGGCCTGTTTCGGCAAGCGTAAAGCCTAAACGTTTACCACGTAATATAAGCTTTAGTCGTACTTTGTCGCGCTTAGAATAAATACGGGTTTGGCCATTACGATCGGGTGATAAAAGCCCTTGGTCTTCGTAAAAGCGTATAGAGCGCGTTGTAATGTCAAACTCTTTAGCTAAATCACTAATGCTAAAAGTTTGTTCATTACTGGTTGGTATAGTGGCAGAACTTGCAAAGTTTGTTTGATTATCTGGTTTCATAGTTGTATTTACCTCATTCGAATAACTCCAATATAAGTGAAGTTTACGTAAAGGTAAAGTGCTGGCTGATATGAAATAAATACAAATGCGGTGGTTAACAGTAAATGAAATTTAAATATTTAAATTACAAACACTTAATGTGCGTGGGGCCTGCATTAACTAAAAGTGGCAAAGAAACCTTACAGTTTAAAAAGTATAATTTTAACTGTTTTTAGTTGACGTTAGCGTAAACGTTAGTATTGTGTATGCTTATTAAATAATAATTTAAAACACAATTAATAGAGTAAATATTCTAACAACTATTTACCTTTAAATACAATGGAGTTAGCGATGTCTTTAGAATCAGTGGTAATTGTAGCAGCAAAACGCACGCCTATGGGTGGTTTTATGGGCGCGCTAAGCGATGCTCAGTCTACTGAATTAGGTGCAACGGCTATTGCAAGTGCATTAGCGCAAACCGGGTTAAATAGCGATGCAATTGACGAAGTGATTATGGGCTGTGTACTTCCCGCTGGTTTAGGCCAAGCGCCAGCTCGTCAAGCCATGCTTAAAGCAGGGCTCGCACTAAGTACGGGGGCGACTACAATTAACAAAGTTTGCGGTTCAGGACTAAAAGCAGCCATGCTGGCTAACGATTTAATTAAAGCCGGCTCTATACAAACAGCTATTGCTGGTGGTATGGAAAGCATGACCAACGCCCCTTACTTTATTCCAAAAGCGCGTGGCGGTATGCGCATGGGCCACGGTGAAATTAAAGACCATATGATGAGCGATGGCCTCGAAGACGCTTACGATAACAAAGCAATGGGGTGTTTTGCACAAGACACCGCCGACGAGTATGGCATTGGCCGTGAACAAATGGATAATTTTGCACTCAGTTCGTTAAGTAAAGCGAATGCTGCAATTGAAAACGGCAGCTTTAAAAACGAAATAGCGCCACATACATTACAAACACGAAAAGGCGATGTAACCGTATCGGTTGATGAGCAACCGGGTAATGCACGTCCTGAAAAAATCCCAAGCTTACGTGCCGCATTTAAAAAAGACGGCACAATCACTGCGGCTAACTCATCATCTATTTCAGATGGTGGTGCCGCACTCATACTCATGAGCGAATCAAAAGCCAAGGCTGAGGGCCTAACACCCCTTTGTAGAATTGTTGCTCACAGCACTCATTCTCAAAAACCTAGCGAATTTACCGTAGCGCCTGTAGGCGCAATGAATAGTGTGCTTGATAAAGCCGGTTGGACAACGGATGACGTTGACCTTTGGGAAATTAACGAAGCGTTTGCCATGGTAACTATGCTTGCGATTAACGAGCTTAAGCTTGACGAAAGCAAAGTGAATGTAAACGGTGGAGCGTGTGCACTTGGCCACCCAATTGGTGCGAGTGGCGCACGTATTTTAGTTACGCTTATTCATGCACTTAAAAATCGTGGCCTTAAAAAAGGGGTTGCTTCTTTATGTATTGGTGGCGGTGAAGCCGTTGCAATGGCAGTAGAAGCATTCTAAGTACCAATCTCATTAAAAATACGCAGCAACATAACAATAATAAAGCTGCGTTATTTTTAAAACTAACACACTAATATAATAGGATTTACCCATGCACCAAGTTCCACTATTAATAGATGGCGAATTTATTAAATCGGCTTCCAAAGAGCTAATCGATGTTATAAACCCAGCAAACCAAGAGGTTTTAGCACAGGTTCCTTGTACCACCGATGCAGAAATGGATGCGGCCATTGCTTCAGCCTCTGAAACATTTAAAACATGGAAAGATGTTCCAATCACAGAGCGCGCACGCATCATGATGAAATACGCTGCGCTTTTAAAAGAACACCATGACGAGCTAGCCACTATTATTTGTCACGAATTAGGCAAAACCTTTGAAGATGCAAAAGGCGATGTATGGCGTGGAATAGAAGTTGTAGAACAAGCTGCAAATGCGCCGTCGCTGATGATGGGCGAAACAATGGGAAACGTAGCGCGTAAAATCGATACATATTCATACATGCAACCATTAGGTGTGTGTGCGGGTGTTACGCCGTTTAACTTTCCGGCGATGATCCCACTTTGGATGTTTCCGCTGGCTATTGTGTGTGGTAACACATTTATATTAAAACCATCAGAGCAAGACCCACTAACACCAATGCGTTTAGCTGAACTATTTATTGAAGCGGGTGCACCTAAAGGTGTACTGCAAATTGTTCATGGTACAAAACCGCAAGTAGACCGCTTATTAGAAGATAAAGCCGTTCGTGCTATTTCGTTTGTAGGTTCGTGTGGTGTAGGTGCCTACATTTACTCTAAAGGCACACAAAACCTTAAACGTGTACAAGCGTGTGTGGGCGCAAAAAACCACATGGTTATTATGCCAGATGCGAGTAAATCGCATGTTGTCAATAACTTGGTTGGTGCATCTGTTGGTGCTGCAGGGCAACGTTGTATGGGAATTTCGGTTGCTGTATTTGTTGGTCAAGCGAGTGAATGGGTAGATGAAATAAAAGCAGGCTTTGAAAAAGTACGCCCAGGTTTATGGGACGACAAAGACGCTGCCTACGGACCGCAGACGTCAAAAGCGGCAAAAGAGCGCATTTTATCGCTTATTGCAAGCGGTAAAGAACAAGGTGCAACTTGTTTAATAGATGGCTCTCACTTTACAGTAGAAGGTTACGAGCAAGGTAACTGGGTTGGCCCAACTTTATTTACCGACGTTACAAAAGAAATGGACTTATATAAAGAAGAGATTTTTGGTCCTGTTTTAGCCTGCATGTTTGTAGACACATTAGAAGAAGCTATCGCCTTAATTAACGAAAGCCCTTACGGCAATGGCACCTCGCTATTTACTTCAAGCGGTGCAGTTGCACGTAAATTTCAGCACGAAATTGAAGTTGGCCAAGTAGGTATTAATGTTCCTATTCCTGTGCCACTGCCGTTTTTCTCATTTACGGGTTGGAAAGGCTCTTTTTATGGCGATACCCATACGTATGGTAAGCAAGGTATTCGTTTTTACACAGAAACAAAAACCATTACCTCACGTTGGTTTGAAGACGATATCGCTTCAGGGCCTAACATGAGCATTAACTTAAAATAATTAGTAAACACACACAAAAAATAATAAAAAAGACGGGCGCGAAGGTTTTCACACACATAAATAAGCCTTCGCCGCTCTTCACTCACAATCCCGTTACGGGAAAACTGACAACACACAACTAAAGAGGTCTACCATGGACTTTAACTTATCAGAAGACCAACAAGCCTTTGCACAAACTGCTCGCCAATTTGCCGAGTCAGAGCTTGCACCTCATGCGGCTAAATGGGATCGCGAACATATTTTTCCTAAAGACACGATTAAAGCAGCCGGAGAATTAGGCTTTTGTGGGTTATACACACCAGAAGAAGCAGGTGGCCTTGGTTTATCACGTTTAGACTCAAGCATTATTTTTGAGCAGCTTGCGCTAGGCTGTACGGCAACTACCGCCATGCTTACTATTCATAATATGGCTACGTGGATGGTTGCCAGTTTTGGTACCGACGCAATAAAAGATCAATACGTAGAACAATTAGTAATGGGTGAGTTATTAGCATCATACTGTTTAACCGAGCCTGGATCAGGCTCAGACGCTGCGTCGCTTAAAACCAAAGCAGTACGCGATGGCGACGAATACGTTATTAACGGTTCTAAAATGTTTATATCGGGCGCAGGCGAAACCGAAGTGCTCGTTGTAATGGCGCGTACTGGTGGCGAAGGCGCTGCGGGTATTTCCGCGTTTGTAGTACCTGCTGATGCAAAAGGTGTTGAATATGGCAAAGCTGAAGAAAAAATGGGGTGGAATGCACAGCCTACACGCTTAATTAGCTTTGAAGATGTGCGTATTCCTGCACATAACTTACTAGGGGCTGAAGGCGAAGGTTTTAAGTTTGCAATGCAAGGCCTTGATGGCGGGCGTATTAATATTGCCACTTGCTCAATAGGTACCGCACAAGCGGCTTTAAATACAGCACGCGAATATTTAAAAGAACGCTCACAATTTGGTAAACCGCTGGCTGCTTTTCAAGCGTTACAATTTAAAATTGCTGATATGAACACAGAGCTTGTAGCTGCTCGCCAAATGGTAAGGCTTGCGGCATTTAAACTTGATACGGGCGACAGCGAAAAAACCACCTATTGTGCCATGGCAAAACGGTTTGCAACCGATGTTGGCTTTACGGTTTGTAATGAAGCGCTTCAAATACATGGTGGTTACGGTTATATAAAAGAATACCCATTAGAGCGCCACGTACGTGACGTGCGCGTACATCAAATACTGGAAGGCACAAACGAAATAATGCGTGTAATTATAGCGCGCCGAATTTTAGCTGAATCTGCAAGCGAAATACTATAAGGAGCACGGTATGTCTGAATCAAAACCAAGTATTGAGTTAACCACCGATGGCCATGTTGCTATTTTAACTATGTCTAACCCGCCAGCGAATACCTGGACAAAAGACACCTTAATAGATTTAAAAAATAAAGTAAATGCGCTTAATAATGATAAAAATATTTATGCATTAGTACTAACCGGTGAAGGCGAAAAATTTTTTAGCGCAGGCGCCGACCTTAATGTATTTGCCAGTGGCGATAAAGGTATTGCTGCAGACATGTCACGTGTATTTGGCGAAGCATTTGAAGCATTGACTAACTTTAGAGGTGTGTCGGTTGCAGCAATAAACGGGTATGCAATGGGTGGCGGTTTAGAGGTCGCTTTAGCGTGTGATATACGCATTGCTGAACAACAAGCACAAATGGCACTCCCAGAGGCAAAAGTGGGTTTATTACCGTGTGCGGGTGGTACGCAAAATTTAGCATGGTTAGTTGGCGAAGGCTGGGCAAAGCGTATGATTTTATGTGGCGAGCGCTTAAAAGCCGATAAAGCGCTGCAAATTGGTTTAGTAGAAGACGTTGTTGGCCAAGGCGAAAGCTTTGACGCTGCGCTTAATCTTGCAAACCAAGTGAGTGAGCAAAGCCCAAGTTCAGTTTCGGCATGTAAAACACTGATTCAAAAAGGGCGTCATCAACCTATGGCTAGCGTTTTACCACTAGAGCGCGAACTGTTTGTTGGTTTATTTGATACTGACGATCAAAAAGAAGGCGTTAATGCCTTTTTAGAAAAACGAAAAGCAAAATGGGTCAATGGCTAATGAGTAATTTAACCTTATTAAATAAAGCGGATGATTCGGTACTTTTTGAGACAGCAACCGCGGCCAATGGCCGTTTAATTGGGCTTATTACACTTAATGCACCTAAGTCGTTAAATGCCCTAAATTTTAACATGATCAAATTGCTTACCCCTCAACTAAAGGCATGGGCAAACGACGATGCCATCGCAATGGTTATTTTAAAAGGCGCAGGGGACAAAGCGTTTTGCGCAGGTGGTGATGTAGTCAGCTTGTATCATGCAATGGCACAAGGTGAGCCCACAAGTTTAGTTGAAGATTTTTTTACAAAAGAATATAAGCTTGACTACCTAATACACACCTACGCTAAACCTATTCTTGTTTGGGGTAACGGCATTGTAATGGGCGGCGGATTAGGGCTAATGGCTGGCGCAAGCCACCGTGTTGTTACCGAAACTTCACGTATAGCCATGCCAGAACAAACAATAGGGTTATACCCCGATGTTGGCGGCAGCCATTTTTTGCACAACATGCCTAAAAGTGTTGGCTTGTTTTTAGGATTAACGTCAGCGTCTATTAATTGCGATGATGCATGTTTTGTATCGCTTGCCGATCACTTTATCGACAGCAGTCTATATAACACTATGCTAAATACTATTTTAGCTACCAGCTGGGCTACTACTCCAAGCGACAACCACACGGTATTAACTAATTTATTAAATCAGTTAAATGCGCAGTCTGCAGATATGCCAAAAGGCAACGTTAAGGCTAATTTAGACACCATTCAACAGTTAGGTGATTTAAGTACTTTACAACAACAAGTGGATTACCTACTAAATTTAAACACCGACGATAAGTGGTTGCAACGTGCACAAAAATCGTTAAAACATGGTTGCCCACTAAGCTGCGCGTTAGTCAGTGAGCAACTAAAAGCAAGTAAAGATAAAAGCGTTTTAGACTGTTTTAAAATGGAACTAGGTATGTCGGTTAGAGCCGGTGAAGTTGGCGAATTTCAAGAAGGCGTAAGAGCGCTATTAATAGATAAAGACGGCGCGCCTAATTGGCAATACAAAACACTTAGTGATGTACCACAAACAATAATAGAGAGCTTTTTTGCTAACAGATTTGGCGAAAACCACCCACTTGATGACCTAGACACGGCAACACAAAAATAAAGGAAAGACGATGAGTAAACTTAACATTGGTTTTATCGGTTTAGGAAATATGGGCGGCCCAATGGCGGCTAATTTAATTAAAGCCGGCCACAGTGTTACGGCATTCGATTTAAACCAGTCGGTCTTAAATGAACTTGCAAGCAAAGGTGCACACGTAGCTGAAAATGCAAAAGCATGCGCAACCAATGCCGATATACTTATTAGTATGTTGCCAGCAGGCAAGCATGTTAAATCGCTTTATTTAGGCAATAACGACGATAGCGGCTTGATTAATGTGCTTAGTAAAAACACCTTAGTGATTGATTGCTCCACAATAGATGCAGAGTCGGCCCGTGTGGTTGGCAGCGCACTTGGCGAGCAGGGCATTAGCTTTGTAGATGCACCCGTATCAGGTGGTGTTGCAGGTGCAGCGGCTGGCACGTTGACCTTTATTGTTGGTGGTGAACAAACAGCATTTGAAAAAGCACACGCCGTATTGGTAGATATGGGTAAAAACATATTTCATGCTGGCGATATTGGTGCAGGTCAAGTTGCAAAAATATGCAACAACATGCTGCTTAGCATATTAATGGCAGGCACAAGTGAAGCCATTCAAATGGGTATTAATAACGGGTTAGATCCAAAAGTACTTAGCGACATTATGACCGCAAGTTCTGGTCGTAACTGGACGCTTGAGCTTTATAATCCGTGTCCTGATGTAATGGAAACAGCACCGGCTAGTAATAATTATAAGCCAGGCTTTATGGTCGATTTAATGGCAAAAGACTTAGGCCTTGCCATGGAAGCCGCACAGCAAAGTAATTCATCAACCCCTATGGGTTCTATGGCAAAAAACTTGTACACCATGCTCCAGCACCAAGGTGCAGGCAGTGATGATTTTAGTGCCATATTTAAATTGTTTTCAAAGTAGGAAAGTATTGTGGAAATCAAAAATAATACCGTCGTTATTACCGGTGGCGCACAAGGTTTAGGTTTTGCAATGGCGCAAAAGTTTGCAGCTATGGGCGCAAATATTGCACTTATTGACATGGCACAAGATTTATTAAACAACGCATGCGAGCAACTAAACCAGCTTGAAGGCGTAAAAGGTATAATTAAAGGTTACGCTGCTAATGTGACTGTTGAAAGTGAAGTAGAAAACGTATTTAGTGCCATTAACAATGATTTTGGCCATATTGGTGTGCTTATTAACAACGCTGGTATTTTGCGTGACGGCATGTTCATAAAAGCTAAAGACGGAAAAGTGGTTAAAAAAATGTCGCTAGAGCAATTTCAATCAGTGATTGACGTTAATCTTACCGGCGTATTTTTAGCAGGGCGCGAAGCTGCAAGCCACATGATAGAATCAGGCAAAGGCGGCGTAATAGTAAATATGTCGAGCGTAGCGCGGGCAGGTAACATAGGCCAAACAAATTATGCTGCCTCAAAAGCAGGTGTTGTGGCACTTACCACCACATGGGCTAAAGAGCTTGGCCGTTTTGGTATACGCGTAGGCGCTATTGCACCAGGTGTAATAAGCACCGCCATGACCGACGCCATGAAGCCAGAAGCAAAACAACGCATGCTAGCAGTAACACCCGTAGGGCGCTTAGGTGAAACCGCTGAAATAGCCCATACTGCTCAGTATATTATCGAAAACGACTTTTTTACTGGCCGTGTAGTAGAGATAGACGGCGGCATACGTTTATAACTTGTCAGCTCTAATTTAATTATTTAAAGCACAGCTCTTTGAGCTGTGCTTTTTTGTTTTAAATCGCAGCGTTATAATTTAATCATGGTTAGAAACAGAGATTTCATAAAGATAATGAACTTAAAAAGAAGTGCTGTACATATAGACAGTTAATGGTGTTTTGTCCAATAACATTATTAAAAGTCGTTTTGGTGTATTTTAACAACGAGTGTTTTATAACTTGCGTAATAAATTGTTTACATTGAAGTTATTTAGTGGAATTATTGAGCAATGTAATATACGCCGTTTTGGGGTGTTATAACCCCCTCAAAGTGGTGTTCAATAAGCTGTTATAACGCTTTACTGCCAGCATGGTCACAGCTCTATACTAAGGAAAGAAAATGGATAAATTGATTGATGATGAGTTGTTCTCGCAAATTGAAAAACACTTAGAGTGCAGTGAGCAAAGCTGGCTACTCGGGGCTGGTATAAGTTTCGATGCTAAATTACCGCTAATGTATCCTTTGACCAATAAAGTTAAGAAAGATGTAAAAAGTAGTCATAATAATTTACATGAAGAAATTATCGCTCCGCTATTTGAAGAGTTGCCTGGAAGCTGCCATATAGAGCATATTCTCAGTCATCTTGGTGACTATGCTGCATTAGCTGAAAGAAACAAAGAGAAGAAAACTGTAATTAATGGCAGAGAAGTTGAGTTAGAAGTCCTAGAAGAAGCACATAATACAATTCTAGAGTCCATTTCAAGTGTTATCAGGTGCGGCTATGTTGAAGGCCGAGATGGAATGGAAGATGAAGAAGGTACCTTATCAGCGCCAATCGTCGATATTGAGTCCCATTTAGAGTTTATCGATGCACTGTTTAATCATGCTTCTGCTGGTGTTCATGAGCGAAGAAAAACAATCAATATTTTTACAACTAATTATGACACTCTATTAGAAGACGCATTAGCATTAAACAAAGTGCCGTATTGGGATGGCTTTGCGGGAGGAGCGGTAGCTCACCGTACACAGAGATATGGCGAACCAGCACCAACAAATGGACAGCGCGCCAATTTAATCAAGATGCATGGGTCGATTGATTGGTTTCTTTGTGATAAAGGTTATGTCTGGCGAGTCAGGGACAATGACCGCTATCCCAAGGCAGATCGCCGCGTTCTAATTTACCCTCAAGCAACAAAATACATTGCTACTCAGCAAGATCCATTTTCTTCTCAGTTTGATTTGTTTAGAAAATCTCTAAATTCTCGTCAAAATAATACGTTAGCGGTTTGTGGTTACAGTTTTGGTGATGATCACATTAATAATGAAATTGAGTTCGCTTTATCTAAAGAAGAAAACAAAACAGTTCTATTGGCATTTTTGGAGTGTAAGGATGACATACCAGTTTGTTTAAAGAAGTGGCGTAGTTCCAATTTTGGTTCAAGAGTAATTATTGCTTCGTTGCGTGGATTATATGTCGGAGACCAAGGCCCATTTAAAAGAAAAGACGACGATGATTATTGGTGGACATTCAAAGGCGTAATATCAGTACTAAAGAATGGATGCGAGGTTTAGTTATGTTTACACCGGAAGAAGAGTTAAAGATTGGGCAGGTTGTTGAAGTATCTGGAACCAATATTAAGGTTGAGATCTCCGATAAAATATCCGAGCTGTCTAGAACATTCAATGGTCGCGTTTACCCTATAGGACAAATAGGTAGTATGGTAAAAATTCACTATGGCCGAAAATTGATTTTTGGTTTGGTGACAATGCTTAGGATGCGTTCAGAGGAATTAATTGAGTCGGGAATTCCCGTAAGCGCCGACTCAGATCAACGCGTAATGGAAGTACAGTTACTAGCTGAGGGCAGTTGGAACAATATGAGTTCAGTATTGGCTTTCAAGCGCGGCATTAAAACCTATCCTTTACCGCAGCAGGGTGTATTCCTATTAACGAATGAAGAGATTGGTTTCGTTTATCGATCTGCGGAAGGAACAAGAGATGAAACTGTAGATCCGTTAGTGCCTTTTGCTGTTTATAGTGCATCTGAATCTACGGCCTGTCGAGCCAACATAAACAAAATGTTTGGTATGCATTGTGCCGTTCTTGGTTCTACGGGTTCAGGTAAATCAGGAACCGTAGCAGCGATTATTCATAGTGTGCTATCTCATAAAAATGATGGGAAAGAATTATCCCCTCAGATCGTAGTTATTGATCCTCATGGAGAATATGGTTCAGCTTTTAAGGCTAGAGCCGAACAGTATCGTGCATATGACATTGCAGCAGGTGACGACGGCCAGAAAGAGATAAAGCTGCCTTACTGGTTAATGTCTAGTGATGAGTTTACTAACCTAGTTATCGGCAAAACAGAAAGAAGTGCTACTAGTCAAAATAATGTAGTTCAAAAAGCACTCGCTCATGCAAGAATGGTTGTTGCTGGAATTGTTAAACCTTGTCCAAGGGAATTTGGCACTGAAACTCTAAATCATCTAGAAAATTTTGATGATCCAGATCTCTGTGATGGTAAAGAGATTGCAGACATCTTGGAATTTGACCGAGATAAACCTAGACCATTTTGCTTAGATGAATTCGAAAGTCATCTCAGATATATACAAGGCGGTAGATTTAAAAAGGGCACAAAAGTTCTTGAAACGTTACCACCTACTGATCTAGGAAAGTCTCCTGTTCCATCTGTACTGGATAAGCTTAAAGTTCTGCGAAGAGATACTCGACTTTTATTTATGATGAAGTGTTGGGTCGATAACGAAGAAGAAACCAAATTGCATCAAGTTTTAAATCAATTCGTAGGTGCGCCTAGTCAGGCAGGCAAAGATATTAGAATTATTGATATTTCAGGTCTGCCAAATGAAGTCGCAGGCCCACTGACAGCACTAATAGCTAGGTTACTTTTTCAGTATAAAGTATTCCAGACTCAAGAAGAAAAAGAGAAAGATCCTATTTTACTAGTTTGTGAAGAAGCCCATAGGTATGTTCCAGATCATGGTGAGGCTCAGTACGCAGCTGCTCAAGGAGCAATAAGGCGCATTGCAAGAGAGGGGAGAAAGTATGGAATCGGTTTGATGCTTGTAAGTCAGCGGCCTGCCGATGTAGACAGTACAGTAATATCACAATGCGGTACGTGGGTCGTGTTAAGACTTACAAATTCTGCCGATCAACAGCATGTCGCACGTTTCTTACCTGATGGTTTGTCTGGCATGGTTGATGCGTTACCTATTTTATCTCAGCAAGAAGCAATATTTGTTGGAGAAGGAGCTGCACTGCCTTCTAGGGTTAGAGTAAGAGATCTAACGAAAGATCAATTACCGAAATCAAATACGATTCCGTTTGCTCAGGGTTGGGCTAGTGACCGTTTAGTAATAGATAAATTGAAAGAAATATCTGAAAGGATGTGTAGTTAATCAACGCGTTATAACATGGCGCTGCACACGGATAATGCTCCTCACCCGTTTTAGTGGACACCTCCTCATCACCTTGAGGAGGCTAACATGCCTAGATATACCCAACCTAGAAAGACATGGTTTTACCCCGTTAATTTCAAAATCAAAGCAGTCGAACTAAGCTTACGAAGAACCAAAGGGGTCACCCATTAGAAAGTTCCGGTCAAGCAGGCAGCTGTGTTTTCTTGATTTTTTTATTCAAAAACCAAGTGTTGTTATTTTTAAACTCAATTTGAATATGGCTACGCATCCAGTAATGACGTCGATTGGTGTGAATATGCACCAGTCACCCATATGAATTTAGGCAGTTTAATTAAGCATTATTGATGATTAATTAATGCCCTTGGCTTTCGCCTCAGTCATCGTTTAGTTCCAATATCAGTCCAGTTTCTGGCTGTGTTTACACACTGCGCTGTAACAATTCTGTGGTTTATGCTTGAACATAACCAACCCTTTGTGGCTCAAACATTGGGCATATCCAGTATTTAAAATATGAGCGGTTAACGTGCAGACTCAATCAAATCTAATGGTTTTACCAACCCCATTACTAGCTCA